>NZ_JADKMA010000061.1 GCF_017676365.1 Streptomyces oryzae | reverse complement strand
GTACGGCTGTGATGCCGTACGGGCCCTCTTCTGTTCGGGGTGTCCTCTTCTGTTCGGGGCGTTCGGGGCGCCGTTCGGCCCTCTTCGTCTGCGCGGCTTCCGCTCGTACGATGGACGGGTCGGCGCGCACCTCTGACTGAAGGGGGCGCGACCCTTCTTTCTCGTACGGAGTGAACTGTGCTGCGCACCATGTTCAAGTCCAAGATCCACCGGGCCACCGTCACCCAGGCCGACCTGCACTATGTGGGATCGGTGACCATCGACGCCGAGCTGATGGAGGCGGCGGACCTGCTGCCGGGCGAGCTGGTCCACATCGTCGACATCACAAATGGGGCCCGGCTGGAGACCTACGTCATCGAGGGCGAGCGGGGGAGCGGCGTCATCGGTATCAATGGCGCGGCGGCGCATCTGGTCCACCCCGGGGATCTGGTGATCCTGATCAGCTATGCGCAGGTGGACGAGGCCGAGGCGCGGGCGATGCAGCCGCGGGTGGTGCACGTCGACGCGGAGAACCGGATCGTGGGGCTCGGGACCGATGCGGGAGAGCCGGTGCCGGGGGCGGCGGACATGGCGCGGAGCCCTCAGGCGGTCCCGGCACGCTGATCAGTCATCGGCCTTCAGCCATCGGCCATCGGCGCCGAGGTCATACGGCCTCCACCGCAGGCTTGAGGGTGTCTTCGCACCACTGCCGGAACGTGGTGGGGGTGTCGATCGCGTGCTGCGGAGTGCGGGTGATCCCCTCGTCCAGGCCGTTGTCCTTGGCCGTCATCATGTCGAGCATGCCCTGGGCCATGGCGTCGGACATGCCGCTGCCGGTGAGCTGCTCCTTGAGCGCCTGGCCGGTGATCTGCTGATACCGCACCGGGGTTCCGAGTACGTCGGAGACGATGGCGGCCCGGTCGTTGAGGGACAGATCCTCGGGGCCGAGCACCGGGACCTCCTCCTGGCCGGTCCAGGTGGGGTCGAGCAGCAGCCGGGCGGCGACGGTGGCGATGTCGCGGATGGCGACAGTCGGCAGCGCGTGCTCGGGGGAGTGGGTGTAGAAGAACGCGCCCTGTTCCTTGATCACGCGGGCTTGCCACAGCATGTTGTCCATGAATGAGGGCATGGTCAGCGCGCGGTATGCCGCGCCAGTGGCTGCGATCATGTCGTCCATGGCCAGTGAGGCGGTTACGTGTCCGGCGCGGTCGGCGTAGGGCGTGTTGCGCCCCAGGGCGCTGATGCCTACGACACGTTTGACGCCGTGGTCGGCGATTGCCTCGGCCGCAGGGCGGGTGAATTCGGCGAACGCCTCGTCGAGGTTGATGGCGTGGTGGTCGGTGGGCAGCAGCCAGAACAGGGTTTCTGCGCCGTCGAGGGCACGGGCGACGACCTGCGGATCGCCGTGCGAGCCTTGGACGACCTCGACCCTGTCGCGGATCTCGGCCGACAGCTTGGCCGCGTCGCGTACGACGACGCGGACCGGCTGGTCGGCGGCGAGGACGCTGTCGAGGACCTGGTGCCCGATGTTGCCTGTGGGAGTGGTGATGACGATCACGTGGTCTCTCCAGGGGTGGGACGGATGCCGGTTGGTGCAAGTAAACTCTACCGTACCGTTTACTTTTGGGGATGCAAGCGAGATGAGCGGAGAAGGTGCATCGCGCCAGGGCGACGCGCAGCGGCGGCGGGGTGAACAGAAGCGCGGGGAGGAACTGCGCCGCCACATCCTGTTCGCGGCCAAGGACGTGTTTCAGGAGACCGGCTACGAACGGGCCTCAATGGACGCGGTCGCGCTGCGCGCAAAGACGTCGAAGCGGTCGCTGTACGCGCACTTCGAGAGCAAGGACAAGCTGTTCCTCGCCGTCCTGGACCTCATCCGCGAGCTGTACCTGGGCAGATTGAAGACCCCGGACGCGTACGCCGAGGACCAGGCGGAGGCGGTGACGCTCTTCTGCGGGCGATTTCTACAGCTCATGACATGGGAGCCGCAGGTGCGCACCTGTCGGCTGAGCATCTCCGTCGCCGAGCGACAGCCCGGCAGCTCCAATGCCTACTTCGACGCCGTGATCGCCAGCACCCTTGAACGTCTGAGTGCCTACCTCGCCGAGCACTGTGCCATGTCCGTCGCCGACGGCACCGCGCTCGCGGAAGACCTCATCAGCCGCACAGTTCTGCCGCGGCTGCTGCGTACCCTGCTCAACGTCGAGAGGCCGATCACGGATGATCCGGACGATGCGGCTCTGGCCGAGCAGGTCGACCTCGACGCGATGCGCCGCGTGGTCGCGACGGCGCTGCCTTCTCGTCCCGCGCGGCCTGAGTGAGTGGTGCCGTCGGGAACCGAGGTGCGGCCGGTGTTGTGCGGGCGCAGCGGAGACGGCTCGCTGGTCAGGGCGTGTAGCGGGGGAGACCGTCGGTCGAGATGGTCCACTCGCCGATGGTGATGTCCTCGCCGTAGACGAAGTCCTTGCGGGTGGCATAGCGAGGGCCGGCAGGCGTGGGGTGGATGTCGGAGAAGACGGCGCCCTCGCCGGTACGCGGATCGAAGATCACGCAGATCGGCACTCCGAGCAGCGGATAGTCCCGCACCTTGCCCGACCAGTCGTTGTCCGGGTTGGACCGCGATACGACTTCGATGGCGGCGAGGAGGCTACGGGGATCGAAGGAATCCTCGACCTCCATGTCGGTCTCGGCGATCACCATGACATCGGGGTGCCGGAGCACACCTTCCGCCACGTCCTCCACATCGGGCGTACCTGTGTGTGCCAGAAGCTCGTCCGGCATCACCTTTTCCAGTCGACGGCTGATGCGAGCTGCCGTCAGCTCGTGCGGCCCTCCCGGCGCCATCATGTCGTGAACGATTCCTTCCTTGGTGATCTCCAGCTTGCCGGGCACCCCGTCGTGCATGCGGCGCACGATGTCGCGCATTGCCTGGTACTGGAAGGAGTGGTGCTCAGTGTGGTGCGGGGTGATCGTCACGGCGCTCGCTCCTCTCTGCCTGACCGGAGACCAGGCCATTAATGCTAGTCGGGCTTCGGCGTGCGACGTGTGTGTCCGGCGCGGGTCCGGCAGTCGCGGCAGCGGCCGGGGGTGGGGGCGCGGAAAGGGCGTTCGCAGTCGGGGCGCTCCTGGAACGGGTCCGGGCGGCTCCGTGGTGGGGCGGCGAGCAGGGGTCGGCAGTTGGGCGATGAGGCGGTGTGCGAGCAGGGCGGCAGGGCTGCGGAGTGGACCGGCGGGCAGGTGAGCGGTCAGGGTGCGGCGTGCGGCCTCCGGCCCGGTGCCGCGCTCCAGCCAGGCGTCGACGGCGGGGGAGAGGCGGGCCACATCCCGTTCGGAGAGCAGGAGCCGGTCGTCGTCGCGGCGCAGGGCTGCAAGGAGCGCGGTAGCGGTCGTCTGCCGGGACGGTAGGGGCGGTGCCGGTGCTGGTGGTAGTTCCTCGGTGGTCAGGCCCTTGATCGGGATTGCCGTCCCGGCCGGGGGCCGTCGCATGTGTGCGGCTGCCGTGCTGGAGCCTAATGCCGGTCAACGGGCTTGCACGTCAGTCAAGTTGGCTTCGTTCACTCGTATGGGTGAGGGGAGGTTGGTGGGGCTTGATGTCGTGCGGCACCGGGACGCCGCCGACCGCGATCCGGTGAGCACGACGCCGACCGGCAGGGCGATTTCAGCCCACACTGTCTTGCGGGGCAATGGCCCGTACGTCACACCCCACCGCTCACTCATCGCCGCGACGAGCAGCAGCCCGCGCCCCGACTCCGCCTCGACCGGTGGAACATACGGCGGCTGTGCAGCGTCTGGAGCTCGCTCGCTCCGGGTGTCCGTCACCTCGACACGGAGGACGCCGGGGGCGTCGGCCGTACGGACCCTGAGCCGGAAACTCCGCCCCGGAACCCGGCCGTGCAGCGCCGCATTGGCGGCCAGCTCGCCGACCACCTGCGCGGCGGTCTCCGTCGGCAGCCCGCGCGAGCTCAGCTCGGCAACAGTGAGGAGCCGCGCGAGCCGCGCACCGCGCCGGGTGGAGGACAGCAGAACGGTGAAGTCCAGGGATTTCGTGGCGATTTCATTGGTCACCTCACCCAGCGTGGCCGCGCGTGCGCGCTCTGGACAGCGTCGACGAGCGCACCAGCGAAGGCTGTCCGGGAGGGCAGGCGGAATAGTACGGCTTGTACGCCGTAACCGAAGCAGTCTTACAAATTCTGTGACAAACCATGGTTCGCCGTTCCTATGGTGTGCGTACCGAATGCGGATGGAGGGGGTTACGCATGCCTGAACACGACGATGAGGAATGGGGGGCGGGGCTGGAGGACGACTCCAGCGCCGTACTCCGGGCGGTCAGCCGCCAGATCAAACTGTGGCGCGAGGCAGCGGGAATGACCCAGCCCGAACTGGGCGCGGCCATCGGCTATGGCGAGGAAATGGTCTCCGCGGTGGAGCGCTGCAAACGGCTCCCCAAGCCGGAGTTCCTTGACGGTGCGGACAAGGCGCTGGGCGCGAACGGGAAGATCTCCGCGATGAAGGTGGACGTCAAGGAGGCGCGGTACCCGAAGAAGGTGCGGGACCTGGCGAAGTTGGAAGAGAAGGCCGTGGAGCGTGGCGCCTATGGCGACCACAACATCGACGGCCTGCTGCAGACGGAGGAGTACGCGCGAGCGCTGTTCGCGATGCGGCGCCCTGCGTTCAGCGAGGAAGAGATCGACCGGTTGGTCGCAGGACGGATGGCTCGACAGGCCATGCTCGAACGCCAGCCAGCCCCCATGCTCACGTTTGTCCAGGAAGAGGTGACGCTACGGCGGCTTCTGGGCGGCAGAATGGTGATGCGACGTCAGCTCGAACACATGCTGGAAGTGGCGCAGTTGCGGCACGTGACCCTTCAGGTGATGCCCACAGAGTGTGAGGAACACGCAGGCATGGCGGGCGAGCATCGAGTGCTGAAGCTCAACGACGGTACGACCTTGGGATCCACCGACGCTCAGCTCACGCACCGGCTGATCTCTGACCCCAAGGAGGTGCAGATCCTCGAAATGCGTTATGGCATCATCCGCTCGCAGGCACTCACGCCGCGTGAGTCGTTGGCCTTCATCGAAAAAGTCCTGGGAGAGACATGACGCTGAAGCTTCCCACCGAAGACGGCTCCGTGCTGGAGTGGATCAAGAGTAGCTACAGCAGCAATGACAGTCCGGACTGCGTGGAGGTCGCGGCGACCCCTGGCTCGATCCACATCCGCGACTCCAAGAACAAGCCAGGCCCGCAACTCGCTGTCGCTCCGACCGCCTGGGCCGACTTCATCTCGTACGCGGCCACTCGCTGATGCCGACGCCCGCCGGGTCCCCGCCTCGCCGAGACGGGAACCCGGCGGTGTTCCGTAGAACGTCACCACCCTGGGCGGTGACGACTACTTACCTCATCGCGGCCGGTGCCGCCGTGCTCCTGCTTCACGGCAAACGCCGGGGCGCGGACCTGGCCTGCGCCATCATGGTGACCGACCTCGCCGCCAACCGGTACGCGGTCCACGGCATCCAGCACAGCGACTTCCTCGCCGAACCCGGCCTCCAACGCCTCGGGGCCTTTGGCGCGTTCGTACTCGTCATCACGCCGTTCCTCCGCAAGCACCTCCTCGGCTCACCGGGCCGGGGGGAGTGACGGATTCCTCGGCCAGAGCGGCAGATCGGCGTGCTGGACCCGGTAACCGCCCTTGGTGACGGGTGCGAAGGCGGCGGGCGCCATGCAGGGGCCCACTGGGTACTCCTTCTGCCCGTCGGAGTCGAACGTCGAGTTGACGCCGTCCGCCCAGGAGAACCCCACCCGGTCCGGGCCCTGGTCCCGCGACGGCTTGCCGGGTCTGTCCGCGCGGCCGTCATGGGCGCTGAAGCCGAGCCGTTGCCCCACCCAGTCCGGCCCTCCGGCGCTCACCTTGGTGATGACGGCGGTCAACGTGGCGCTGCCCGGCGCGGTCGTCATGCAGTCGACCTTGCCCTCGGCGGTGTACGTGGTGTCGCGCTCTGCCGAGTAGTGGGAGACCTTCACCGTGCCGTACGCGTCGGTCGGCAGCCCGGTGGGCACGCCGGGGACCGGCTTGCTGTAGGGGGCGGCGTGCGCGTCGAATGAGATGGAGCGGATGTCGGCGTCGTTCACGTACGGCAAGCGGAACTCGGCCGACCCGGTCACACTCGCCCGCTCCGGCCGCTGCTGAGACCCCTCGGCCGATGCGGCCGCGGAGCCGCCGACAACTGTGAGCGAGGCAAGCGCGGTGACGCTGACAATCGTCACCGCGCCCGCCTTGCGCGTACGGGCAGTTGAGAGATGGGGGCGCGGGAACGTGCCAGAAGGCATGGGACTCCAGTCGTCGGTGTGGGCGGTGGGCCGAATAGTCCACCCCTGCCTGCCACCGATCCTCGGGCCCGCGCCGCCCCACGTCGTCACTCCCCGGACGCAACCGCGCGTGAGGCTCCGGTCGTACTGTCCCGGCCGTCGTACGCATGAAGGCTGACGCCCGCCGCGTGCGCCCGGCATCGGGGGTCAGGGTCGACGAGCTCGTGAACCGAGGCCATGAGCTGGTCTTTGGCGACAGACATACAGCGGGTGTCGTCGCCTCGCATTGTGAGGGGCGGGCCATCCTGGCGCGTCCCAGGTGTGTCGCCAGGTGTCCGGCTTCTTCGACAGGCGGGGCTTCTGACGAAGGGTGATGCGGCCCGCTTCGTCGTAGGTGTAGCGCTCGGTCCAGCCGCGGGCGTGGACGGCCGTGACGCGGCCGATCGCGTCCAGGTCGAAGGTCGCGCGGCCCGGAGACCCGGGGGTCCCATACCTGGGAGATGGCGAGGCCCCCGGTGCCGATGTGGCCTTCCGTTTCGCGGCGGGAGGTGTCCGCGGACTCGTCCCGATCTCGGCACTCCTGGCAGTGGGGCGCCGGGAGCGGGCGTCGGAGTGGTGGGGGATGCCGGCTGCGCCTTGGGCGTCGGCTTCGGCTTCGGCTTCGGCCGTGATGAGGGCCGGGGCGGTGGTGCGGTGTCCGTGACGCTCGCGTTGGAGTGCGACACCGTGTGGGTGGCGATCCCGCCGCCCGGTGTGCGGGGCGCGGCGCGCGCCACGTAGCCGTACGCCTCCAACTCGCTTTGGTCTTCATCGAGAAAGTGCTGGAGAGGCGCCCGGCACGGTCCGCATCCCTGACTCGAAGGTCACGGGGCCCTCAGCTCGCCGTCGCCCCGGCCGCCGGGGCCGGCTTCATCTCGTACGACAACCAATCGCTGATGCCGACCCAACCGTGCCCCCGCCTCGCCAAGGCGGGGGCACGCTCGCGTCATCTGAACGGGGGTACCAGTCTCTCGGGAGTCCCTGGATCTGCTGGATCTCGGCCACTTGGTCGTTCACGATACGGAACGAGGAATAGGTCGGCGGATAGTTGACGGCGGACATGGAGTGTTCCCGGCTGGTCACGACCAGTTCTGTCTCCTCCTCTGTGCCGCCCCGCAGACGGGAGCGGAAGCCGATGGAGGGGTCATTCAGGATGTCGACGTCTTCCTGCGGGGAGTCGCCCGGTCGGAAGGTGATCCGCCACACCGTTTCCCATTCGCCGCTGTCCAGTTCTCTGAAGTCGCCCCATTTCGTTTGCCGCAAAAAGGAGGCCGAGTATTCGGGCTTCATCTGCCGGGAGTGATCGGGTCCATCCATTGCATTGCCTTGTTCAGTTCGGGGAACGAGTCGGGGTGGAAAATGGTTTCCGGCGGTACACCTTCCCCCACTTCCCGCACCGTCACATGACCCTGGGAGATCAGTTTCTGGTACGTCTCTTCGGGCATGCGGCCGATGAGGACGCTGGCCGGGGAGTCGGCGCTCTTCCGCAGCCCCCACTCATAGGCCGACTGGACACCCGGGTGCGTGGGCCCGTTGACTTCGTGCGGGTAGAAGTGGCCTGGCCTGGCGAGGGAGCCGCTGCTGGTGGCGGGGGCGCGACATCCTCGCTGAGTCCGTTGCTCTCGATGTTCTACGGGATTGTGGACATAGGTCGTGTTGTTGGGTGCGGGGTCGAGGCCCAGGGGATCGGGCGTCACATAACGGGCTGTGGGCGGGTCGTAGTAGCGGAAGTAGTTGTAGGGGAGACCGGTCTCGGGGTCGTGGTACTGGCCCGGGAAGCGGAGTGGAGTGTAGGTGGTGCTGTCGGTGTGCCAGGTGGTGGTGCCCCAGAGGGCGGACTGGCTGCGCCAGGTAATAGCACCCCGGGAATCGACCAGCTCTCTGGGGGTGCTCACCAGATCGGTGACGATGGCGTAGAAGCGGGAGTCCATCTCCTGCTGGTGGATGCGTTGGTGATGAGTTCTGTCTGGGTGAGTTCCCTCACCGTGGGGTTACCGGTATCGTCACCTGCGATTGCGCGTCGGGACTGCGCGATGGCTTGCGGCGTCAGCTACTCATTCTTGAATATCGATTCCGCGGACTCTTTGCGTAGGCGCTCGGCGAGCCGCTGCCCCTCGGCTGATCCGGATAGGAGGTTTTCATTCGCATCCTTGCCCTCTTTCCCGGTCAGATTCAAGTACCGTGGTGCGAGCCCTAGCGGGTCCCGAACAGGGGTCGGTTGGCCACTGGATAGTGAGATGGGAGTCGGGGCAAGGCCGACTCCAAGAAGACGCAGAGTCCGCAGTTCGCCGTCGACCCGACGGCCTGGGCGGCTTTCGTGGGAACGCCGCTGCGACTGTCCCCGGCTGAAGTGCTCAGCCGGCCTGACCGGCTCCGCGCCCTCGACGGTAGAGAATCATCAATCAGGCAGGCTGAGAACGATTCGACGCTCGTGAAAATTGATCGACGAGACGATGACGGAATATGTCTGCCCAATCTCCACCGATTTCAGGTTGTTGGAGAGCTCGGCTGCCGGGAGGAAAGCGGAGATATCCTTCTCGAGTGCTAGGAACACTCCGACGGGGGCGATCTTTTCTACCGTCCCGGTTGTCGTCGTTCCGATTTGGGTTCGCGCGAAGTCGATAAGCGGGTCATGCTCGAGTTCTTTAAGGGACAAGGACACTTGATCGCGTTCAGTGTCCACGCTGAGAACAACCCCGACAACCTTCTCGCCGACCCGGGCAATCTGCTCGGGGTGGGTGAAATGTCTCCAGGACAGGTTGGGGGCTGTCACGACGCCGGCAGTGTGGCCGAGGTCGACGAAAAGTACGGTAGCCGAGCTGGCGGTGACGGTGCCCGTACATACCATTCCCGGGTGCAGGTGTTCGATGGATGACATTAATCCTCCCATTTGAATCCTTGGTAGAAGTTCCACCATTTCGGTTTTTCCGCGAGGAAGGAATTGAACCGAGTAATCTCCTTCTGTGGGATTAGCCACTGATATTCTCCGGGCTTGTTGTCGTGGGTCCTTCGATATTTTTCCGGTGGAAAGGCTTCTTCGAAACCTTCCTTCATCGTGAATTCATGGTAGCCGTCTTCATGGGTGCCCTGAGTGGCGTACTTCTGGGCCACATCTTCGGTCTCGCCGAGATAGGCTGTTCCTTCTCCATGAGGAGTGTCAGGGTGCAGAGTCGGGTCAAGACCTTCCGCCTCCCGGGCTCGGTTTCCTCGCGCTGGTGCACGGTAGAGTTTGAGGGGCTCCTTCGGACAATCCGGCGAAAGTCCTAGGGGGTCGATCCAGCAGTCCGGATTGTCAACATAACCAACCGGGTTGGGGTCTGGCGCGAGCCCGCGAGGATCGGGCGTGATGTATCGAGCCGTCTCCGGGTCGTAATGGCGTAGGCAGTTGTAGTGCAGTTCCGTTTCGGGGTCGTGGTACTGGCCGGGGAAGCGGAGTGGGGTGTAGGTGGTGCTGGTGGTGGGCCAGGTCGTGGTGCCCCAGAGGGTGGAGCGGGTGCGCCAGGCGATCTCACCCTGCTCGGAGACGAGTTCGGTGGGGGTGCCGACGAGGTCGGTGACGATGGCGTAGAAGCGGGAGTCTATTTCCTGCTGGGTGGTTTCGTCGGTGATGCGTTCTGTCTGGGTGAGGGGTGTGAAGCGGTTGTGGTCCCAGGTCAGGGTGACGGGGTGGGGGAGGTTCGGGGCGACTGTTGTCTGCTCGATGAGGGTGGGGCCGTCCCAGGTGAAGGTGGTGGTTTCGGCCTTCTCTTCGCCTGCCATGCGGTGTTTGGCTACCCGACGGCCCAGGGGGTCGTATGCGTAGCGCCAGATGGTGCCATCCGGTGTGGTGACCTCGGTGAGGCGATCCTCGGCGTCCCAGGCGTAGCGCCAGGTGTCCGGCTTCTTTGAGAGGCGGGTCTTCTGGCGGAGGGTGATGCGGCCCGCTTCGTCGTGTTCGTAGCGGACCCTGCCGGCCGAGGTGATCCGGGTGCCGTCGTATGTACGGGGGCCGATGGCTTCGGGCGAGGCGTGGGTGGTGGGCCACGACGCTTCCGTCTGGTTGCCTGCCTCGTCGTAGGCGTACCGCTCGGTCCAGCCCTGGGCGTGGACGGTGGTGACGCGGCCCATCGCGTCCAGGTCGAAGGTCGCGCGGCCGGAGAGCAGGTCGTCCACCTCTGTGAGGTAACCGTCCGGTCGGTATGTATAGGAGCGTTGCTGGATGGTGTCCCCGGCCTGTAAGGACTGCGTTTGCAGCCTGCCTGCCGGGTCCCACTCCTGGGAGAGGGTGAGGCCCCCGGTGCCGATGTGGCGTTCCGTTTCGCGGCCCGCCGCGTCGTGGGTGAAGTCCAGGGTGTGGCCTGATGCCGTCAGTGAGGTGCGGTTGCCTGCCGCGTCGTAGGTGCTGGTGGAGACGGCGCCGGTGGGGGTGGTGCGGCGGGTGCGGCGGCCGAGGGCGTCGTAGGTGTGGGTGAGGGCACGGCCGTTGACCAGTTCGGTTTTGATGCGGCCGAGCTTGTCCCGCTGGTAGCGGAGTTCGGCCTCGGGACCGTTGGCTTCGAGGAGGCGGCCCGCCGGGTCGTAGGCGTACGTGGTGACCTTGCTCGCCGCGTTCTTGCGTGTCGTGCGGCCGAGTGCATCGCGCTCGTAGGCGATCTCCTCGCCCAGGGGGGTTGTCCGGCGGACGAGTTCCCCTGCCGCGTTGAGCTCGTACTGCTGTGTGCGGTTGTCGAAGTCCGTCTCCGCGATCAGGCGGCCTGCGGGGTCGTAGGTGTAGTCCCAGGTGAGGCCCTGGGGGTTGGTGACGCGGGTCATGCGCAGTTCCGCGTCGTATTCGAA
Source organism: Streptomyces oryzae (assembly GCF_017676365.1). Taxonomy (GTDB): domain Bacteria; phylum Actinomycetota; class Actinomycetes; order Streptomycetales; family Streptomycetaceae; genus Streptomyces; species Streptomyces oryzae. Next base: position 24,863 of record NZ_JADKMA010000061.1, on the reverse strand, counting down.
CTCGTAGCGCATGCCGTCCGGGCCGGTGCGGGCGGTCAGCATGTCGAAGTGGGTGTACTCATAGCGGGTTTCGCCGCCCGCGGCGTCGATGTGGCGGGTGCAGTTGCCCTCGCCGTCCCACTCCCAGTGTTCGGTGGCCCCGTCGGGCGTCGTGCGGGAGGCCAGGTGGCCCTCGGTCGTCCAGGTCAGCGTCGTCACCGCGCCCAGCGGGTCCACCAGCCGCACCGGGCGGCCGAAGGCGTCGCGCTCGTAGCGAGTGACGCCGCCGAGCGGGTCGGTGATCTCGACAGGGAGGCCCGCCGCGTCGCAGCGGACCTGTGTCGTCGCGCCGAGGGCGTCCATCACCGCCGACAGGTGGCCCCGGCCGTCGTAGGTGTAGCGGGTTGTGTTTCCCGCCGGGTCGGTGAGCGACGTGCGGTTGCCGTACACGTCCCACTCCCGGCGCCATACCGCCCCGTCGGGGTCGGTCGTGGTGACGGGGAGGCCCAGCTCGTTGCGGGTGGCCGAGGCTGTTGTGCCGTCTGGGCGGCGGACCGCGGCCAGGCGGCCCGCCTCGTCGTAAGTGAACGTCGTGGTGCGGCCGAGGGCGTCGGTGTGGGAGAGCGGGCGGTTGTACGCGTCCCGTTCGGTGATGGTGCGGTGGCCGAGGGGGCCGACCTGGCCGACGGTCTGGCCCCGCTCGTTGAACAGGTGGCGTGTCGCGTGTCCGGCGGCCGTTGTCACCGTCGTCACCCTGTGGCCCGTGGCGTTGTCGATGCCGTCGTAGTCGATACGGACCTGCATATGGCCTGCGGTGCCGCCTTCGGCGATGACGCGGTGCAGGTTGTCGTAGACATAGTCGTAGCGGCGGCCGTTGGTGTCGGTCCAGGACACCAACCGCGCCTCGTCGTCGTACTCGAAACGGAGGGGGAGGCCGGAGGAGTTGGTGACCTCGGTGAGATTGCCGTCGGTGTAGCCGTAGCGCAGCACCGTCGTGTCGCTGTCCGCGCCGATGAGGCCCAGCGCCGACACGCGGCCGTGCTCGACCGTCAGGCGCACCACGTAGCCGCCGCTGTGGACGAGGCGCAGCGGCGTGCCGGTCTGCTCGTCGTACTCGAAGGTGATGCTGTGCCCGTTGCGGTCGGTGATCTGCTCGATCCGGGCCGCACCATTGTCCGAAGCGCCGCCCTCCGGCGGGGCGAAGTGCCGCACCCACCCCGCGTCCGGCTCCGTCAGCGTGTAGCCGCCGTCAGGTGTGCGCTCCAGCGGCATCCGGGCGTCCCCCGACGACGGCAGGGTGGGGACGCCGGGGGCCGGATGGGCGTACGACAGCAGACGGCCGTCCTCGGCGACGAAGACGACGCCCTCCGCGTCGATCTCCAGCCGCTGGTCCACCGTCGAGGCCCAGGAGGGGCCGAACCAGTGGCCGAGGCGGTAGCCGGACTCGACATGGCGGGTGAAGGTCAGCGGCAGTGTGCCCGGCAGCTCCAGGTCCGTCTGTGGCAGGAACATCAGTCCCGTTGCCAGGTCAATGGGGTCGGTGTCACCGGTGCAGCGCTTCTTCGGTGGGGTGTCCGACCCGCTCTCACCCTTCCTCTTGAGCGTGTCCCGCGCCCGGGACATCAGCTTTCCCGCGCGGCCCGCCTTCGCCGCCGCACCCACGCCCTTGGTGCCGATCAGTTCGGGGATGAGGCGGCCGATGCCCTCGGCGGGGTCCTTCTTGAAGGCGTCCAGCATGGCTTTGCCGGTGCCGACCGGGTCGTTGGCGGAGCGCACGATGCCGGTGACGGTGGAGTTGAGGTTGGTGACGTACTCGGCGGGGTGGGTGATGTTGTAGGGGTCGGTGGGGTTGACGCTGCGGACGAAGTTGACAAGTCCTGCGGTGCCTTTGACGATGCCGCCCGAGAGATGGACGGCATCCAGGCGCAGCCCGGTGAGGCCGTCGCCGGCCTGGTCCCAGTAGTCGGGCTTGGGCGGGGCGGCGTCGCGGGCGGCCTTGACGGCGGTCTGGGCGCGGGATGCGGCCGTGTTGCGCTGGGTGCGGGCCTCTTTCAGCTGCTCTTCGGCCTCGTCCTTCTTGTCGTCCTTGTATTTGGCGACGGCCTCGCGTGCCTGGCCCTGGGCCCATTCGACGGTGCCGGCGAAGTCCTCCAGCGCGCCTGCGGCCTTCTCGCAGGCGTTGGCGGCCTTGATCCACTTGGCCGGTTCCAGGCCCACCTTCTCCCAGAAGGCGTCGGCCGCCCTGCCTTTGAGGTTTCCCTTGTTCAGCCCCTTGAGGCCCTTGGCGACGTTGTCGAAGGCGGTCTGGAAGTCCTTCAGATGCTTGGCCGTCGAACGGATCTTGCCGGCGCTGCCGAAGACGAGCTTCTTCGGGTCCTCGGTCTCGTCCAGCTGGAACTCGGAGGTCTGGGCGCCCATCGCGTTCGCCGCCGAGCGGGACTTGTCCCTGGTCCAGTCCGCGCCGCTCTCCCAGCCGACGTCGTCCATCCGGTCGGCCGTCCAGTTGCCGGCGCCCTCGACGACGTCGCCGGCGCCCTCGACCAGATCCTCGCCCTTCTCCTCGATGGAGTCGGGTACGAAATCGCGCCAGCCCATCAGCCCTGGCCCCCCTCGGCCCCTTCATTCCCCTGTTGCTGTGCCGCAGCGCGCTCTTCCGGCGACGGGCCGAACCACTCGTCCCGCTTGGCCTCGATCTGCTCGTCACTCATACCGGTGGCGCTCTGCGCCATGTCCATGTACATGCCGCCGCGGCCCTTGGTGGTCAGCTCGCGGCCGGTGTCCTTCCAGTCCTGGGTGATGTCGTCCCCGGCCTTGCGGAAGGAGTCCATGCTGTAGTCCGGCGCGTCCGGGGTGACGATGTCGCCCCAGCCCTGCTTGACGACCTCTTCCTCGCTGGCGTGCGGGTTGCCCGTGAGCGAGTTCAGGCCGACCTTCAGGGCGCCGGCCGCGTACTGGTCCTCCTCGTGGGCCATGCCAGCGGACAGGCCGAGCTTCTGGGCCAGCGCGTTGGCGTTCTGCACCAGCGCGCGTACGCCCCACTCCCACTTCTCGCAGAAGTCCTCGAAGTCCGTGGAGAGGCCGTAGTGGCCCATCTCCATGCCGGTCAGCGACAGCTCCTCGAAGCCGGCGCCCTGGAGCGACGATGTCGCCGAGCTGCCCGACTCCTTCAGTTCGTCGATGGCGCCTTTGAGTCCTTTCTCGATCAGGTCGAGGGACTCCTTGTTCCACTTGACGCCGTCGTCGCCCGCGCCGCCGTTGCCCATCAGAGGGCCTCCCCCTCGTCGGTCCCGCCTACGGCCACCTCGTCAGGGACGATCCCGGGCGCGGGCGGAAAGAGCATGGAGCCGTCCTCGTCCGCGATGTCGACGGCCACGCCGGTGGGGCCGTCGAGCGCGGGGATCACGGCGTCCAGCAGCCGGGCGCCCACTACGGACACGTACTCCCACTCCGCGTCCGGCACCCCGCCGCTCCCTGGCTCCCGCGTGAACCGCGCCAGCGCTGCCTCGTCCGTGAACGCGAGAATCCAGCGCACCCCGCCGAAGCTGCGTGTCAGCAGCCGGTCTCCGGAAACCTGTGGCACCAGCACCGCGGCGCGCCGGAACTCACCCAGCAGCGCGCCGGGGTCCCCGGTCCCGGCACGCATTGCGGCAATTTCTCCCCGAAGCTCCATATCCGGTCCACCTCGTCCCCCTCGTCCGTGGCCGGTACTTCACTCAAGCAGGGTTGCGGGTGCTCACGCAATGCCACTCTGGAGTTCCGCTAAGTGATCTTTTGAATTCACGCGCGCCGACGGATGCCTTTGTGGTACTGGAGAGGCTCGTGTGCCGGGGCGATGCGTGCGTGCACATCGGCCGGGAGTGTGCTAGAGGCCCGATTGGCGACCGCTCTGGCCTCTATGGCACACTGTCCAGGTTGCTCGGTTGAGTGCCGATGCTGCGCGCCTCCCGCCGGGAGGACCGGAAGCGAGTCCCAGGTATTCGTCGCCCCTCATCAGGGGCGGAAGTACGGGAATCTTCCGGGAAGCGTAGGAGGGGCTTCCAGCCAGGCACCCGGTGGGTTTCCTCCCCCCGGCTTCTCCTCTTACGGAACCCCTGAGGTCCGCCACGGTCCTGAGGGGGCGCACTTTTGTGCGTCCGCATGAGAAGGAAGCCGACACGCCCGACCGCGTGGGTCGGGTAGTGGGCGAAGGCAGGAAATCAACGGGGTCCAGAGCGTTACGAGAGACAGGACTACGAAGTAGCCATGGCGGGACAGAAGATCCGCATCAGGCTCAAGGCCTACGACCACGAGGTCATCGACAACTCGGCGAAGAAGATCGTCGAGACGGTGACGCGTACTGGCGCGTCGGTCGCAGGCCCGGTGCCGCTGCCCACAGAGAAGAACGTGTACTGCGTCATCAAGTCGCCGCACAAGTACAAGGACTCGCGCGAGCACTTCGAGATGCGCACCCACAAGCGTCTGATCGACATCCTCGACCCGACTCCCAAGACCGTTGACTCGCTGATGCGCCTGGACCTGCCGGCCGGCGTCGACATCGAGATCAAGCTCTGAGGGGTGTCGTAGAGATGACCAAGCAGATCAAGGGCGTCCTGGGCGAGAAGCTCGGCATGACCCAGGTCTGGGACGACAACAACCGCGTTGTCCCCGTGACCGTCGTCAAGGCCGGGCCGAACGTCGTGACCCAGGTCCGCACCGCAGACAAGGACGGCTACGAGGCCGTCCAGATCGCCTTCGGCGAGATCGACCCGCGCAAGGTGAACAAGCCCCTCAAGGGCCACTTCGCCAAGGCCGACGTCACCCCCCGCCGCCACCTGGTGGAGATCCGCACCTCCGACGCGTCCGAGTACACCCTCGGCCAGGAGCTGAACGCGGACACCTTCGAGGCCGGCGTCAAGGTGGATGTGACCGGCAAGTCGAAGGGCAAGGGCTTCGCCGGCGGGATGAAGCGCCACGGCTTCCACGGCGGCAAGGCTTCGCACGGTGCCCACCGCGTGCACCGCAAGCCGGGCGCCATCGGTGGCTGCGCCACCCCGGGCCGGGTCTTCAAGGGCACCCGCATGGCCGGCCGGATGGGCAACGAGCGGGTCACCACCCAGAACCTGACCGTCCACGCCGTTGACGCGGAGAAGGGCCTGCTGCTCATCAAGGGCGCAGTCCCCGGTCCGAACGGCGGCCTCGTCCTGGTCCGTACCGCGGCCAAGGGGGCCTGAGGAACCGATGAGCACCATTGACATCCTTTCGCCGGCCGGCGACAAGACCGGGACCGTCGAGCTCCCCGCGGAGATCTTCGACGCGCAGGTCAGCGTTCCGCTGATCCACCAGGTCGTCGTCGCCCAGCTGGCCGCGGCCCGCCAGGGCACGCACAAGACCAAGACCCGCGGCGAGGTCCGCGGCGGCGGCAAGAAGCCGTACCGCCAGAAGGGCACCGGACGCGCCCGCCAGGGCTCGACCCGTGCGCCGCAGTTCGCCGGCGGTGGCGTCGTGCACGGCCCCGTGCCGCGCGACTACTCGCAGCGGACCCCGAAGAAGATGAAGGCCGCCGCGCTGCGCGGTGCCCTCTCCGACCGGGCCCGCCACGGCCGCGTCCACGTCGTGTCCGGCGTGGTCGAGGGCGACATCTCGACGAAGGCCGCCAAGAGCCTGTTCGGCAGGATCAGCGAGCGGAAGAACCTGCTGCTGGTCGCCGAGCGCAGCGACGAGGCCGCCTGGCTGTCCGCCCGCAACCTGCCCCAGGTGCACATCCTGGAGCCGGGCCAGCTCAACACCTACGACGTGCTCGTCTCGGACGACGTGGTCTTCACCAAGGCCGCGCTCGAGTCCTTCGTTGCTGGCCCGCAGGCCCACACCGAAGGGAGCGACGCCTGATGGCTACGCGACACCCGAGCATTGCCTCCAAGGCAGCGAAGGCCGCGAAGGCCGCCCGCGTCGCCAAGGCCGCCCGCAGGGCTGCCGAAGGTCCGGGCCCGGTCGCGCCGGCCGACCCGAGCAAGACCTTCTCCGACCCGCGCGACCTGCTGCTGCGGCCGGTCGTCTCGGAGAAGAGCTACGCGCTGCTGGACGAGAACAAGTACACGTTCATCGTCGACCCGCGTGCGAACAAGACCCAGATCAAGCAGGCCGTCGAAGAGGTCTTCTCGGTCAAGGTCGCCGGGGTCAACACGATCAACCGCCAGGGCAAGCGCAAGCGCACCCGCACCGGTTACGGCAAGCGCGCCGACACCAAGCGCGCCATCGTGACCCTTGTCGAGGGCGACCGAATCGACATCTTCGGCGGCCCGGCCTCCTGACGGGGGCCAGGTCGTTCAGAAGTCCTGAATCTTCCGAGGACTGAGAAATGGGTATCCGCAAGTACAAGCCGACGACTCCGGGCCGTCGCGGCTCATCCGTCGCCGACTTCGTCGAGATCACGCGGGACACGCCGGAGAAGTCGCTGGTCCGCCCGCTGCACAGCAAGGGCGGCCGTAACAACGCCGGTCGTGTGACTGCACGTCACCAGGGTGGTGGCCACAAGCGCGCCTACCGCGTGATCGACTTCCGTCGGCACGACAAGGACGGCGTGCCGGCGAAGGTCGCGCACATCGAGTACGACCCGAACCGCACCGCGCGCATCGCGCTGCTGCACTACGTGGACGGCGAGAAGCGCTACATCCTCGCCCCGCGCGGCATTCAGCAGGGCGACCGCGTCGAGAACGGCCAGGGCGCCGACATCAAGCCCGGCAACAACCTGCCGCTGCGCTACATCCCCGTCGGTACCACGATCCACGCGATCGAGCTGAAGCCGGGCGGCGGCGCCAAGTTCGCCCGCTCCGCCGGTGCTTCGGTGCAGCTGCTGGCGAAGGAGGGCCGGATGGCCCACCTGCGTATGCCGTCCGGTGAGATCCGGCTGGTCGACGTCCGCTGCCGCGCCACCGTCGGCGAGGTCGGCAACGCCGAGCAGTCGAACATCAACTGGGGCAAGGCCGGCCGGATGCGCTGGAAGGGCGTCCGCCCGACCGTCCGCGGTGTGGTCATGAACCCGATCGACCACCCGCACGGTGGTGGTGAGGGCCGTACCTCCGGTGGCCGCCACCCGGTCTCGCCGTGGGGTCAGAAGGAGGGCCGTACGCGCTCGCCGAAGAAGGCCAGCAACAAGTACATCGTCCGCCGCCGCAAGACGAACAAGAAGCGCTAGGAGGCGGGTTTTAGATGCCGCGCAGTCTCAAGAAGGGGCCCTTCGTCGACGACCACCTTGCCAAGAAGGTGGACTCCCAGAACGACGCGGGCACTAAGAACGTCATCAAGACCTGGTCTCGCCGCTCGATGATCGTCCCGGCCATGCTGGGCCACACGATCGCGGTGCACGACGGCCGCAAGCACGTCCCGGTGTTCGTCACCGAGTCGATGGTCGGCCACAAGCTCGGCGAGTTCGCGCCGACCCGCACCTTCCGCGGCCACGTCAAGGACGACCGCAAGTCGCGTCGTCGCTGACGGGCGGGGTGTGTAGATCATGACTGACACCGAAGGGACAACCATGGAAGCCAGGGCCTCAGCGCGCTATGTGCGCGTCACGCCCATGAAGGCCCGCCGGGTGGTGGACCTTGTCCGTGGCATGAACGCCACGGAGGCTCAGGCGGTCCTGCGTTTCGCCCCGCAGGCCGCGAGCGTGCCGGTGGGCAAGGTGCTCGACAGCGCCATCGCCAACGCCGCGCACAACTACGACCACACGGACGTCGACAGCCTCTACATCTCCGAGGCCTACGTCGACGAGGGCCCGACCCTGAAGCGGTTCCGGCCGCGCGCCCAGGGCCGCGCCTACCGGATCCGTAAGCGGACGAGCCACATCACCGTGGTCGTGAGCAGCAAGGAAGGAACCCGGTAATGGGCCAGAAGGTAAACCCGCACGGGTTCCGGCTCGGCGTCACCACCGACTTCAAGTCGCGCTGGTATGCCGACAAGCTCTACAAGGACTACGTCAAGGAAGACGTCTCGATCCGCCGCATGCTCACCCAGGGCATGGAGCGGGCGGGCATCTCCAAGGTGGAGATCGAGCGCACGCGTGACCGCGTCCGCGTCGACGTCCACACCGCCCGTCCGGGCATCGTCATCGGCCGCCGCGGCGCCGAGGCGGACCGGCTGCGCGGCAACCTGGAGAAGCTCACCGGCAAGCAGATCCAGTTCAACATCCTCGAGGTGAAGAACCCCGAGACGGACGCGCAGCTCGTCGCCCAGGCGGTCGCCGAGCAGCTGTCCTCCCGGGTCTCCTTCCGCCGCGCCATGCGCAAGAGCATGCAGACGGCGATGAAGGCCGGTGCCAAGGGCATCAAGATCCAGTGCGGCGGCCGTCTCGGCGGTGCCGAGATGTCGCGCTCGGAGTTCTACCGCGAGGGCCGGGTTCCGCTGCACACGCTGCGCGCCAACGTCGACTACGGCTTCTTCGAGGCCCGTACGACCTTCGGCCGCATCGGCGTGAAGGTGTGGATCTACAAGGGCGACGTCAAGAACATCGCCGAGGTGCGCGCCGAGAACGCCGCGGCCCGCGCGGGCAACCGCCCGTCGCGTGGCGGCAACGACCGTCCCCGTGGGCGGGGCGGCGAGCGCCGCGGCCGCAAGCCGCAGCAGGGCCAGGGTGGCGCCGAGACTCCGAAGCCGGAGTCCGCCGCGCCCGCCGGTGCCGCTGCCGAGCCGAGCGCTTCAGGAAAGGAGAGCTGACCCATGCTGATCCCGCGCAGGGTCAAGCACCGCAAGCAGCACCACCCGAAGCGCACGGGTATGGCCAAGGGCGGTACCGAGGTCGCGTTCGGTGAGTACGGCATCCAGGCTGTGACCGGTGCCTACGTGACGAACCGGCAGATCGAGGCCGCTCGTATCTCCATGACCCGTCACATCAAGCGTGGCGGCAAGGTGTGGATCAACATCTACCCGGACCGCCCGCTGACCAAGAAGCCCGCCGAGACCCGCATGGGTTCCGGTAAGGGTTCGCCGGAGTGGTGGGTCGCGAACGTCAAGCCGGGGCGCGTGATGTTCGAGCTGTCCTACCCGAACGAGAAGATTGCTCGTGAGGCGCTCACCCGCGCTGCTCACAAGCTTCCGATGAAGTGCCGCATCGTGCGGCGCGAGGCAGGTGACGCGTGATGGCGGCCGGAACCAAGGCGTCCGAGCTGCGCGAGCTGGGCGACGAGGAGCTTGTCTCCAAGCTCCGCGAAGCCAAGGAAGAGCTGTTCAACCTCCGCTTCCAGGCGGCGACCGGGCAGCTCGAGAACCACGGCCGGCTCAAGGCCGTCCGCAAGGACATCGCCCGGATCTACACCCTGATGCGTGAGCGTGAGCTGGGCATCGAGACGGTGGAGAGCGCCTGATGAGCGAGACGAATGTGACCCAGAAGAACACTGAGCGCGGCTTCCGCAAGACCCGGCAGGGTCTTGTCGTCAGCGACAAGATGGACAAGACCGTCGTCGTCGCCGTCGAGGACCGCGTCACGCACGCGCTGTACGGCAAGGTCATCCGCCGTACGAACAAGCTCAAGGCGCACGACGAGCAGAACGCTGCCGGTGTCGGCGACCGCGTCCTCCTGATGGAGACCCGGCCGTTGTCCGCCACCAAGCGCTGGCGCATCGTCGAGATCCTCGAGAAGGCCAAGTAACTCCTTCGAGCCCGTCCTGGGCTCAAAGGTTCGTTCCGCCAGGCTCGGCAGGGATCGTCAGATCCCTGCCGGGAACCGGCAGACATACAGGAGATAGACGTGATCCAGCAGGAGTCCCGGCTTCGCGTCGCCGACAACACGGGTGCGAAGGAAATTCTCACCATCCGTGTGCTCGGCGGCTCGGGCCGGCGCTACGCGGGCATCGGTGACGTCGTCGTCGCTACCGTCAAGGACGCGATCCCCGGCGGGAACGTGAAGAAGGGCGACATCGTCAAGGCCGTCATCGTGCGCACCGTCAAGGAGCGCCGCCGCCCGGACGGCTCGTACATCCGGTTCGACGAAAACGCCGCCGTCATCCTCAAGAACGACGGCGACCCTCGCGGCACCCGCATCTTCGGTCCCGTGGGCCGCGAGCTGCGCGAGAAGAAGTTCATGAAGATCATCTCGCTCGCGCCGGAGGTGCTGTGACCATGAAGATCAAGAAGGGCGACCTGGTTCAGGTCATCACCGGCAAGGACAAGGGCAAGCAGGGCAAGGTCATCGTGGCCTACCCGCGCGAGGACCGGGTCCTGGTCGAGGGTGTCAACCGGGTCAAGAAGCACACCAAGGCCGGTCAGACGGCCCGCGGTTCGAAGACCGGCGGCATCGTGACGACCGAGGCCCCGATCCACGTCAGCAACGTTCAGCTGGTCGTGGAGAAGGACGGCAAGAAGGTCGTGACCCGCGTCGGATACCGCTTCGACGACGAAGGCAACAAGATCCGCGTTGCCAAGCGGACCGGTGAGGACATCTGATGACTGCCACCACCACCGAGGCCCCCCGCCTCAAGCAGCGCTACCGCGCCGAGATCCAGGGCAAGCTGCAGGACGAGTTCTCCTACGACAACGTCATGCGGATCCCCGGTCTGACCAAGATCGTGGTCAACATGGGTGTGGGCGACGCCGCCCGCGACTCCAAGCTGATCGAGGGTGCCATCAAGGACCTCGCCACGATCACCGGCCAGAAGCCCGCCGTCACCAAGGCCCGGAAGTCCATCGCGCAGTTCAAACTGCGTGAGGGGCAGCCGATCGGCGCCCACGTGACGCTGCGCGGCGACCGGATGTGGGAGTTCCTGGACCGCCTGCTGTCCCTCGCACTGCCGCGTATCCGCGACTTCCGCGGTCTGTCGCCCAAGCAGTTCGACGGCAGGGGCAACTACACCTTCGGTCTCACGGAGCAGGTCATGTTCCACGAGATCGACCAGGACAAGATCGACCGGGTCCGGGGCATGGACATCACCGTGGTCACCACGGCGACCAACGACGACGAGGGTCGTGCCCTGCTTCGTCACCTCGGCTTCCCGTTCAAGGAGAACTGATCATGGCGAAGAAGGCTCTGATCTCGAAGGCCAGCCGGAAGCCGAAGTTCTCGGTGCGTGCTTACACACGCTGCCAGCGCTGCGGCCGTCCGCACTCCGTCTACCGCAAGTTCGGCCTGTGCCGCGTGTGCCTTCGCCAGATGGCGCACCGTGGCGAGCTGCCGGGCGTGACCAAGAGCTCCTGGTAATCCCTTAGGGGACTAGCTGGGACTCTCGGTAAGCTGAAAAGTCGCTTACTACGCCGTAGGTCCCCCGCGACGCACCCGTCCCGTCGTCGGCCTGTTCCGGGCCGGCGGACGGGGAGAGGGACGACGCATACAGGGAAACCCCGGCGAGAGAGGCCGAAGGCCATCACATGACCATGACCGATCCCATCGCAGACATGCTGACGCGTCTGCGTAACGCGAACTCGGCGTACCACGACACCGTGGAGATGCCGCACAGCAAGATCAAGTCGCACATCGCGGAGATCCTCCAGCAGGAGGGCTACATCACCGGCTGGAAGACCGAGGACGCCAAGGTCGGCAAGAACCTCGTTCTCGAGCTGAAGTTCGGCCCGAACCGCGAGCGCTCGATCGCCGGCATCAAGCGGATCTCGAAGCCGGGTCTGCGGGTCTACGCAAAGTCCACCAACCTGCCGAAGGTGCTCGGCGGCCTGGGCGTGGCGATCATCTCCACGTCGCACGGTCTGCTGACCGACAAGCAGGCGCAGAAGAAGGGCGTGGGTGGGGAAGTCCTCGCCTACGTCTGGTAACGGAAGGGAACGGAGGTAAAGCAATGTCGCGTATCGGCAAGCTCCCCATCCAGGTTCCCGCCGGTGTGGACGTCACCATCGATGGCCAGACGGTCGCGGTGAAGGGCCCCAAGGGTTCCCTCTCGCACACCGTTGCCGCGCCCATCGAGATCGCCAAGGGCGAGGACGGCGCGCTCGTCGTCACCCGTCCGAACGACGAGAGCCGGAACAGGGCCCTGCACGGTCTGTCCCGCACGCTGGTGGCGAACATGATCACTGGCGTGACCGAGGGGTTCAGCAAGAACCTCGAGATCAGCGGTGTCGGCTACCGCGTCCAGGCCAAGGGCTCCAACCTGGAGTTCTCGCTTGGCTACAGCCACCCGATCCTGGTGGAGGCCCCCGACGGGATCTCCTTCAAGGTCGAGTCCCCGACCAAGTTCACGGTCGAGGGCATCGACAAGCAGCGGGTCGGCGAGGTCGCCGCGAAGATCCGCAAGCTGCGGAAGCCCGACCCCTACAAGGCCAAGGGCGTGAAGTACGCCGGCGAGGTCATCCGCCGCAAGGTCGGAAAGGCTGGTAAGTAAGCCATGGCATACGGCGTGAAGATCGCCAAGGGCGACGCCTACAAGCGCGCCGCCACCAAGCGCCGTCACATCCGCATCCGCAAGAAGGTCTCGGGCACCCCCGAGCGCCCCCGTCTTGTGGTGACGCGCACCAACCGCGGGATCACTGCACAGGTGATCGACGACATCGCGGGCCACACGCTGGCCTCGGCGTCGCACCTGGACAGCTCGGTCCGCGGTGGTGAGGGTGACAAGAGCGCCCAGGCCAAGCAGGTCGGCGCACTGGTCGCCGAGCGCGCCAAGGCCGCGGGCATCGAGGCCGTCGTGTTCGACCGCGGTGGCAACAAGTACGCAGGGCGGATTGCCGCTCTGGCTGACGCCGCCCGCGAGGCCGGGCTCAAGTTCTGAGCCCCGGTTCCGTGAGCTAGCGGACAAAGAGAGAGGTAATTCCAATGGCTGGACCCCAGCGCCGCGGTGGCGGCGCCGGTGGCGGCGAGCGGCGGGACCGTAAGGGCCGGGACGGCGGCGCTGCCGCCGAGAAGACCGCGTACGTTGAGCGCGTCGTCGCGATCAACCGCGTCGCCAAGGTTGTGAAGGGTGGTCGTCGCTTCAGCTTCACCGCGCTGGTCGTGGTGGGCGACGGTGACGGCACCGTGGGTGTCGGATACGGCAAGGCCAAGGAGGTGCCGGCCGCCATCGCCAAGGGCGTTGAGGAGGCCAAGAAGCACTTCTTCAAGGTCCCGCGGATCCAGGGCACCATTCCGCACCCGATCCAGGGTGAGGAGGCCGCGGGTGTCGTGCTGCTCAAGCCGGCCTCGCCCGGTACCGGTGTGATCGCCGGTGGCCCGGTGCGTGCCGTGCTGGAGTGCGCGGGCATCCACGACGTGCTGAGCAAGTCGCTCGGCTCGGCCAACCCGATCAACATCGTGCACGCCACGGTGGCCGCTCTGCGCGGGCTGCAGCGCCCGGAGGAGATCGCGGCCCGTCGTGGTCTGCCGCTCGAGGACGTGGCACCCGCCGCTCTGCTGCGGGCGCGTGCAGGGGTGAGCGCGTAATGGCTCGCCTGAAGATCACGCAGACCCGTTCCGTTATCGGGACCAAGCAGAACCACCGTGACACGCTGCGGACCCTCGGTCTCAAGCGCGTCAACGATGTGACCGTCCGCGAGGCCAGCGACATCGTTCGCGGTCAGGTGCACACCGTGCGCCACCTCGTGACGGTCGAGGAGGTCGACTGAGATGGCTGACTCTCAGGGCGAAAACCCGCTGAAGGTGCACAACCTGCGTCCTGCCCCGGGTGCCAAGACCGCCAAGACCCGCGTGGGTCGTGGTGAGGCGTCCAAGGGCAAGACCGCGGGTCGTGGCACCAAGGGCACCAAGGCCCGGTACCAGGTTCCGGAGCGCTTCGAGGGCGGGCAGATGCCGCTGCACATGCGGCTGCCCAAGCTCAAGGGCTTCAACAACCCAGCGCACAAGCAGTTCCAGGTGGTGAACCTGGAGAAGCTGGCCGCGCTCTACCCCGAGGGTGGCGAGGTCACGGTGGCCGATCTGGTCGCCAAGGGCGCTGTGCGCAAGAACGAGCTGGTCAAGGTGCTCGGTGACGGCGACATCTCGGTGGCGCTGACGGTGACCGTCGACAAGGTCTCCGGCTCCGCCAAGGAGAAGATCACCGCTGCCGGCGGCACCGTCACCGAACTCCTCTGAGTTCGTTGACCAGGTGAACGACAGGCCGGGGATGTCCCAACGGGACATCCCCGGTTGGTCGTTTGCACAGCTGGTCGTTTCTCGGTGGTGCACTGGCCGGTAAGGTGGCACCACGTTGATAACTGTCGATCCTCAAGACCGTCACCTCTCGCGCCACTGATCGCGGGGGGCGCAGGAGGCACCGTGCTCACCGCGTTCGCCCGGGCGTTCCAGACGCCCGACCTGCGCAAGAAGCTGCTCTTCACGCTCGGCATCATGGTGCTCTTCCGCATCGGAGCGCACGTTCCCGTGCCGGGCGTCAGCTACGAGAACGTCCAAGCCTGTATGGACGAGGCCAAGGGCGCGCAGGGCCTGTTCGGCCTGGTCAACATGTTCAGCGGTGGCGCGCTGCTCCAGATCACCATCTTCGCGCTCGGGATCATGCCGTACATCACGGCGAGCATCATCCTGCAGCTGCTGGTCGTGGTCATTCCGCGGCTGGAGGCGCTGAAGAAGGAGGGGCAGGCCGGACAGGCGAAAATCACGCAGTACACGCGCTATCTGACCGTCGCGCTGGCCATTCTCCAGGCCACCGGACTGGTCGCCACCGCACGCAGCGGCAGCCTCTTCCAGGGCTGCAGCGTCGGCACCCAGATCGTGCCGGACCAGTCCATCTTCGCCACGGTCGTGATGGTCATCACGATGACGGCCGGCACCGGCCTGATCATGTGGCTGGGCGAGCTGATCACCGACCGCGGTATCGGCAACGGCATGTCGATCCTGATGTTCGTCTCCATCGCGGCCGGATTCCCCGGCGCGCTGTGGGCCATCAAGAAGCAGGGCAAGCTGGCGGACGGCTGGATCGAGTTCGGCGCCGTCATCCTCTGCGGACTTGCGATGGTCGCCCTCGTGGTCTTCGTGGAGCAGGCGCAGCGCCGTATTCCGGTGCAGTACGCGAAGCGGATGATCGGCCGGCGGAGTTATGGCGGAACGTCGACCTACATTCCGCTCAAGGTCAATCAGGCGGGTGTGATTCCCGTCATCTTCGCGTCGTCGCTGCTCTACATTCCGGCCCTGATCGTTCAGTTCAGCGGCTCCCAGGCGGGCTGGGCGCAGTGGATTCAGGCCCACTTCGTGAAGGGTGACCACCCTCTTTACATCGCGACCTACTTCCTGCTGATTGTCTTTTTCGCCTTCTTCTACGTGGCCATCTCCTTCAACCCCGAAGAAGTTGCCGACAACATGAAGAAGTATGGTGGCTTCATCCCGGGCATCCGGGCTGGTCGTCCCACAGCGGAGTACCTGAGCTACGTGCTGAACCGCATCACGTGGCCCGGCTCTCTGTACCTGGGTCTGATCGCACTGGTGCCGACCGTCGCGCTGATCATGTTCAACGCCAACCAGAACTTCCCGTTCGGCGGAACGAGCATCCTGATCATCGTGGGCGTCGGTCTCGAGACCGTGAAGCAGATCGAGAGCCAGCTTCAGCAGCGCCATTACGAAGGGTTCCTCCGCTGATGCGTATCGTCCTCGTCGGGCCCCCTGGTGCGGGCAAGGGAACACAGGCGGCGTTCCTCGCCAAGAACCTCGCGATCCCTCACATCGCCACCGGCGACCTCTTCCGCGCCAACATCAGCCAGGGCACCCCGCTCGGGCAGAAGGCGCAGGAGTACATGCGGGCCGGCCAGCTGGTGCCCGACGAGGTGACCATCGGGATGGCCAGGAGCCGGATGGAGGAGCCCGACGCCGCGGCGGGGTTCCTGCTCGACGGCTTCCCGCGGAACATCGCCCAGGCCCAGGCGCTGGACGGCTATCTGGACGAGACCGGCCAGAAGCTGGACGCGGTGCTGGACCTGGAGGTCCCCGAGGACGAGGTCGTCAAGCGGATCGCCGGGCGGCGGATCTGCCGGAACGACAGCAGCCATGTGTTCCACGTCGAGTACAGCCCGGCCAGGACCGAGGGCGTCTGCGACGTATGCGGCGGCGAGCTGTACCAGCGGGAGGACGACCGCGAGGAGACCGTGCGCAAGCGGCTGGAGGTCTACCACAGTGAGACCGAGCCGATCATCGACCACTACAAGGCGCAGGGGCTGGTGACGACGATCTCCGCGCTGGGTGCGGTGAGTGAAGTCACGGAGCGCGCGATGCGGGCGCTTTCCGCGGAGTAGTCGAATGTCGGGGTTCGCCCCTCGACCCTGGGGGCCGGGCTGACGCCCGGCCCCTTCTCGTATCCGGCCTCCGTGACAGGGTGCGCGCTGCTCACGGGCTGCCCCTTGAGGTGCGTTGCAGTCTGCGGGTGCTCGCGGCCGCTCGCGCAGTTCCCCGCGCCCCTGAGGGGGCGCCCTCACAGTCGGTCCTCGCCGCAGGGGCTGGCAGACTGGTGGGGGCAACCAGTCAGCGGAGAGGCAGAGGCGGCATGGTGGAGATCAAAACCCCGGAGCAGATCGCGAAGATGCGCGAGGCGGGGCTGGTCGTCGCCGCGATGCATGAGGCGTGCGCCGAGGCCGCAGTGCCCGGCGCGACGACCAAGGACCTGGACGAGGTCGCGGCGAAGGTGCTGGCCGACCACGGGGCGAAGCCGAACTTCCTCGGCTACGGCGGCTTCCCCGGCAACATCTGCACCTCCGTGAACGATGTCGTCGTCCACGGCATCCCCAGCAAGGACACCGTCCTCAAGGCCGGTGACCTGCTGTCCATCGACGCCGGGGCGATCATCGACGGCTGGCACGGGGACGCGGCGCTGACCGTCTTCGTGGGCGAGGGCCACTCCGCCGAGCTGCACGAGCTCAGCCGGGTGACGCGGGAGTCGATGTGGGCCGGGATCGCCGCCATGCGCAAGGGCAACCGGCTGGTGGACATCTCCAAGGCCATCGAGAGCTACATCCGGCGGCAGCCGCGCCCGGCGGGCGGCAAGTACGGGATCATCGAGGACTACGGCGGCCATGGGATCGGCTCCCAGATGCACATGGACCCCCACCTGCTGAACTACGTCGAGCGGCGGCGGGGCAGGGGCCCGAAGCTGGTGCCGGGGATGTGCCTGGCCATCGAGCCGATGGTGAGCCTGGGCACGCCCCGTACGCACGTGCTGTCGGACGACTGGACCGTCAAGACGAACGACGGCACCTGGTCCTCGCACTGGGAGCACTCGGTCGCGCTGACCGAGCAGGGCCCGCTGGTGCTGACCGCGCGGGACGGCGGCCGGGCCAAGCTCGCGGAGCTCGGCATCGAGGCGGCGCCGGACCCGCTGGGCTGAATCCGGCACCGATACGCCCTCGATCCGGGCCCGGCGGATTAACCCTGTCGCGGGACGGGGAGACTCCCCGGATTCGTCTATTCGGGAGCGGTGTCGTAGACTGGCTCGTCGGCCCAGGTGTACCCGTATGCCAGTCGGAGAAACCAGGGCCTCCCAGGTAGCCGATCCCGGAAGGTGAAGCGCTCAAGCATGGCCAAAAAACAAGGGGCCATCGAGATCGAGGGCACCGTCGTCGAGTCTCTCCCGAACGCGATGTTCAAGGTTGAGCTCCAGAACGGGCACCAGGTCCTCGCGCACATCAGCGGCAAGATGCGGATGCACTACATCCGTATCCTTCCCGACGACCGGGTCGTGGTGGAGCTGTCTCCCTACGACCTGACGCGCGGACGGATCGTCTACCGCTACAAGTAGATCGACAGATCGTGCCGGCTTCCCGCTCCCGTGGGGAGATGGCCAGACCCGGAGAACCTCACACCATGAAGGTCAAGCCGAGCGTCAAGAAGATCTGCGACAAGTGCAAGGTGATCCGCCGCCACGGCCGGGTCATGGTCATTTGCGAGAACCTGCGCCACAAGCAGCGCCAGGGCTGACTTAACGACCTGCCTTTCGCAGTTCCTTCGCGCGACGCGAGCAACAGTTGCATAAGCAGGGCCCGACACCGCCCACGGTGTCGACACCCCCGGTCGGAGGCCGGGGACCTGTCCCCTTCGGGAACGGGAGCGGCACTGCTTCAGACCTCCGACGGAATCATCAGGAGCCACATCCATGGCACGCCTCGCTGGCGTCGACCTCCCGCGCGAGAAGCGCGTCGAGGTCGCCCTCACCTACGTCTTCGGCATCGGCCGCACCCTTGCCCAGCAGACCCTGCGCGAGACCGGGGTCAACCCGGACACCCGCGTCCGGGACCTGGGCGAGGAGGAGCTGGTCAAGCTCCGCGAGTACGTGGACAACAACCTTCGGGTCGAGGGTGACCTCCGCCGTGAGATCCAGGCCGACATCCGCCGCAAGGTGGAGATCGGCTGCTACGAGGGTCTGCGCCACCGGCGCGGCCTCCCGGTCCACGGCCAGCGCACCAAGACCAACGCCCGCACCCGTAAGGGCCCGCGTCGCGCCATCGCCGGCAAGAAGAAGCCGGGCAAGAAGTAGTCCGCACCGGACACGCTGCAAGCGGTCCGCGTAGTAGGACCGACCACCTCACGGGAGTTATCTCTATATGCCTCCGAAGGGCCGTACGGCCGGCGCCAAGAAGGTGCGCCGCAAGGAGAAGAAGAACGTCGCCCACGGGCACGCTCACATCAAGAGCACGTTCAACAACACCATCGTTTCGATCACCGACCCCACCGGCAATGTGATCTCCTGGGCCTCGGCCGGCCACGTCGGCTTCAAGGGCTCGCGGAAGTCGACGCCGTTCGCCGCGCAGATGGCCGCCGAGAACGCGGCGCGCCGCGCGCAGGAGCACGGCATGCGCAAGGTGGACGTCTTCGTCAAGGGTCCCGGCTCCGGCCGTGAGACCGCGATCCGCTCCCTCCAGGCCACCGGCCTCGAGGTCGGCTCCATCCAGGACGTCACCCCCACCCCGCACAACGGCTGCCGCCCGCCGAAGCGTCGCCGGGTCTGAAACTGAAGTAGGAGATCACAGAACTATGGCGCGTTACACCGGGGCCGACTGCAAGCGTTGCCGTCGGGAGAAGCAGAAGCTCTTCCTCAAGGGAGCTAAGTGCGAGAGCGCGAAGTGCCCGATCGAGATCCGTCCTTACCCCCCGGGTGAGCACGGGCGCGGGCGCACCAAGGACTCCGAGTACCTGCTGCAGAAGCGCGAGAAGCAGAAGGCCGCCCGTATCTACGGCGTGCTGGAGAAGCAGTTCCGCGGGTACTTCAACGAGGCCAATCGCCAGCAGGGCAAGACGGGTGAGAACCTGCTGCGCATTCTGGAGACCCGTCTGGACAACGTGGTGTACCGGGCCGGCTTCGCCAAGTCCCGTGACCACGCACGTCAGCTGGTCAAGCACGGCCACATCGCGCTGAACGGTCGCAAGACCGACATTCCCTCGGCGCGGGTGTCCGTCAACGACATCGTCGAGGTCCGTGAGTCCTCCCGTAACCTGACCCCCTTCCAGGTGGCGGCTGCGGAGGCCGGCGAGAAGACCGTTCCGGCGTGGCTGGAGGCCATCCCGTCGAAGATGCGGATCCTCGTCCACTCGCTGCCCGAGCGCCAGGTGATCGACACCCAGGTGCAGGAGCAGCTGATTGTGGAGCTGTACTCGAAGTAATCGGGTGCGGCTTCCGGCTCCGGTGTCCGGCCTGCGGCCGCGCCTCGTGTGCGGCTTGGGGTCCGGGGATCGCTCCCCGGGGTGTTGCAGCATCGACACCCAGGTGCAGGAGCAGCTGATCGTCGAGCTGTACTCGAAGTAATCGGGTCCGGCTCCGGGCTCAGTGCCCGGAAAGTGGGTGCGGGGCGGTCTCGGCTGTGTTTCGGCCGGGCCGCCCGTACCCTTGCAGTACCGGCATCAAATAGCGGTTGCCGAAGACTGGAGGAACACATCCCATGCTGATCGCTCAGCGCCCTTCCCTGACCGAAGAGGTCGTCGACGAGTTCCGCTCCCGGTTCGTGATCGAACCGCTGGAGCCGGGGTTCGGCTACACCCTCGGTAACTCCCTGCGTCGTACGCTCCTCTCCTCGATCCCCGGCGCTGCTGTGACCAGCATCCGGATCGACGGTGTCCTGCACGAGTTCTCGACCGTGCCGGGCGTCAAGGAGGACGTCACCGACCTGATCCTCAACATCAAGTCCCTCGTCGTCTCCTCCGAGCACGACGAGCCGGTCGTGATGTACCTGCGCAAGCAGGGCCCGGGCCTGGTCACCGCTGCGGACATCGCGCCGCCGGCCGGTGTCGAGGTGCACAACCCGGACCTGGTCCTGGCCACCCTGAACGGCAAGGGCAAGCTGGAGATGGAGCTGACCGTCGAGCGCGGTCGCGGCTATGTCTCCGCCGTGCAGAACAAGCAGGTGGGCCAGGAGATCGGCCGGATCCCGGTCGACTCCATCTACTCGCCGGTTCTCAAGGTCACCTACAAGGTCGAGGCGACCCGTGTCGAGCAGCGCACCGACTTCGACAAGCTGATCGTCGACGTCGAGACCAAGCAGGCCATGCGGCCGCGTGACGCCATGGCGTCCGCGGGCAAGACGCTGGTCGAGCTGTTCGGCCTGGCGCGCGAGCTCAATGTCGACGCCGAGGGCATCGACATGGGCCCGTCGCCGACGGACGCCGCGCTCGCGGCGGACCTGGCGCTGCCGATCGAGGAGCTGGAGCTCACCGTTCGGTCGTACAACTGCCTCAAGCGTGAGGGCATCCACTCCGTGGGCGAGCTCGTGGCCCGCTCCGAGGCGGACCTGCTGGACATCCGCAACTTCGGTGCGAAGTCCATCGACGAGGTGAAGGCGAAGCTGGCCGGTATGGGCCTGGCGCTGAAGGACTCGCCTCCCGGGTTCGACCCGACGGCTGCGGCTGACGCCTTCGGCGCCGAGGACGACGCGGACGCCGGGTTCGTGGAGACCGAGCAGTACTGAGCACGTCCTGAACGGTGGGGGCTCCGACCGGAGCCCCCATAACCCCCGGTACCTGATACGGCCGGGACTGCCGCCGGTGCCTGGTACGGCCGGTGCAGTGACAACGAAGGAGAGACACCATGCCGAAGCCCACCAAGGGTCCCCGTCTGGGCGGCAGCGCCGCGCACCAGAAGGCGATGCTGGGCAACCTGGCGACCGCGCTGTTCGAGCACGGCCGCATCACGACGACCGAGGCGAAGGCCCGCCGCCTGCGTCCGGTCGCCGAGCGTCTGATCACCAAGGCGAAGAAGGGCGACCTTCACAACCGCCGCCAGGTCATGCGCACGATCCTGGACAAGAGCGTCGTCCACACGCTCTTCACCGAGATCGGCCCGCGGTACGAGAACCGTCCCGGTGGCTACACCCGCATCACCAAGATCGGCCCCCGTCGTGGCGACAACGCCCCGATGGCGGTCATCGAGCTGGTGGAGCCGCTGACGGTGCAGCAGCAGGCGGTCGGCGAGGCCGAGGCCGCGACCAAGCGCTCCGCCAAGGACGCCGCTGGTGACGAGGCCGCTGCCGGCCTGAAGAAGGACGCCGAGGAGTCCAAGGAGTCCGCCGAGGGCGAGTCCGAGGAAGCCTGAACCGGCAAATTGAGCGGGCCCGCCCCATCGGGGTGGGCCCGCTCCGCTTTGGAGGGTGTCGCATGGTGCGGATTCGGCTGGACCTGGCCTACGACGGGCGGGAGTTCTCCGGGTGGGCGCGGCAGCGCGGGCAGCGCACGGTCCAGGGTGAGATCGAGGACGCGCTGCGGGTGGTGCTGCGGCGGGACGAGACGCCCGAGCTGACCGTCGCGGGGCGTACCGACGCCGGGGTGCACGCGCGGGGGCAGGTCGCCCATGTGGATCTGCCTCACGAGGTGTGGGCCGAACACGGCGAGCACCTGCTGCGCCGGCTGGCGGGGCGGCTGCCGATGGACGTACGGGTGTGGCGTTTGAGCGAGGCCCCGGCCCACTTCGACGCCCGCTTCTCCGCGGTCTGGCGCCGCTACGCGTACCGCGTCACGGACCACCCCGGCGGTGTCGACCCGCTGCTGCGCGGCCATGTGCTGTGGCACAACTGGCCGCTGGACGTCGACGCCATGAACGAGGCGGCGCGGGGGCTGCTGGGGGAGCACGACTTCGCGGCGTACTGCAAGAAGCGCGAGGGTGCGACGACGATCCGTACGCTCCAGCGGCTGGAGTGGGCGCGCCGCCCGGACGGTGTGCTGGAGGCGACGGTGCAGGCGGACGCGTTCTGCCACAACATGGTCCGCTCCCTGGTGGGTGCCATGCTCTTCGTCGGCGACGGCCACCGGCCGCCGGAGTGGCCCGCGAAGGTGCTGGCCGCGGGGGTGCGGGACTCCGCCGTCCATGTCGTACGCCCCCACGGCCTCACTCTGGAAGAGGTCGCCTACCCCGCGGACCACGAGCTGGAGGCCCGAAATCTGGCCTCCCGCAACAAGCGGACGCTGCCGCCGCTGCCGGGGTGCTGCTG
This sequence comes from Streptomyces oryzae, assembly GCF_017676365.1. Taxonomy (GTDB): domain Bacteria; phylum Actinomycetota; class Actinomycetes; order Streptomycetales; family Streptomycetaceae; genus Streptomyces; species Streptomyces oryzae. The sequence continues at coordinate 2,594 of NZ_JADKMA010000061.1, read as the reverse complement.
AGGGTGCTCCGAGCTCCCGAAGGGCACGGGCAACTGCGCTACTTCGCCGCCGCCTCCGACTGGTCCTTGCCGCGCTTCAGAACGCGTGCATAGGCGTAGTTGGAGCCGTCCAACGCCGTCTGCTGGGCCTTCTTGTCGCTCGCGCCGGAAGCCTGGCCGTTGGTGCGGCCGGCGATCGTGAAGTAGGCGTAGCGGCCGAGGGAGTTGGCGGTGGTGCGGCAGGTGACGGTGCGGCAGAAGTCGGGTACGCCGTCGCCGGGGAGAGCGACCAGGTTGGGCTGGTACTCCTTTTTGACCTTCTCGGCCGTCTTGGCGTCCTTGAAGACGGCGATGCCGACCGTGACGGCGAGGCCGTCCCTGGTGTAGGTCGCGCGGTAGAGGGCCGTGCAGTTGTTGCGGGTCAGCACCGGGCCCAGGCCCGCGTGTGCGGCCTCGGCGCAGTTCTTGGCGGTGGCGGACTTCGCCAGCTTGTAGGGGCGCCCGTTGATGGTGACGCGCTTGGTGGGGTAGAGCGTCTTCGCGCTGAGCGGCGCCTTGTCCCGCTTGGCGTCCGAGATGAAGTCCCGGGGCGGCGGCGGGGGCGGCGGCTCGTCCTTGAAGGTGGGCTTGGGATCGTCGTCGGGCGGGACGCTCTCGGAGGAGGGCAGGGAGTCCGAGGGCTTGTCGGAGGCGCCCTTGGAGCCGTCCTCGTTGACGACGGCCACCGCGACGATGCCCGCGACGGCAGCGGTGGCCAGCGCCCCGCCGCCCGCCATCAGCCAGCGGCGGCGCCGGGCGCGGCTGCGTTCGGCCTGTTCGGCGAGTGCTGCCCAGTCGGGTCCTGAACCCCCGGGGCCGCCGGAGTTCCAGCCCCCGGGGTTACCACCGGGGTTCCAGTCGGGTCCGCCTTGGGAACCCCACCCGGGTCCCCCCTGCCCAAAGCTCATGAGCGCATCTTATTGCGCCGGATATTCAGTTGGCTCTCGCGTCTTCGGAACGTGACGATTGCGGAATGGGACACGTCGAAGCCGCGCATCTGGAGTTCTGCCTGCCCGACGGAAGAGTGCTCTTCGACGATGTGTCGCTGCGGGTCGGCGAGGGCGCCTCGGTGGCACTGGTGGGCGCGAACGGAGCGGGCAAGACGACGCTGCTGCGGCTGATCGCGGGGGAGTTGAAACCGGACGGCGGCACGGTGACGGTCAGCGGCGGGCTCGGCGTGATGCCGCAGTTCGTGGGCAGCGTGCGGGACGAGAGCACGGTGCGGGACCTGCTGGTCGCGGTGGCGCATCCGCGCATCCGGGCGGCGGCCCGGGCGGTGGACGACGCCGAGTACGCGGTCATGACCGTCGACGACGAGGCCGCGCAGCTGCAGTACGCGCAGGCGCTCGCCGACTGGGCGGAGGCGCGCGGGTACGAGGCGGAGACGCTGTGGGACATGTGTACGGTCGCCGCGCTGGGCGTCCCGTACGAGAAGGCACAGTGGCGGCAGGTGCGCACTCTTTCGGGTGGTGAGCAGAAGAGGCTCGTACTGGAGTCCTTGCTGCGCGGCACGGACGAGGTACTGCTGCTGGACGAGCCGGACAACTATCTGGACGTGCCCGGCAAGCGGTGGCTGGAGGAGCGGCTGCGCGAGACGAACAAGACGGTGCTGTTCATCTCCCACGACCGCGAGCTGCTGGCCCGCTCCGCCGACCGGATCGTCAGCGTGGAGCCGGGCGCCGCGGGCAGCGATGTGTGGGTGCACGGCGGCGGCTTCGCTACGTACCACGAGGCGCGCAAGGAGCGGTTCGCGCGCTTCGAGGAGCTGCGGCGGCGCTGGGACGAGGAGCACGCGAAGCTCAAGCGGCTGGTCGCGATGTACAAGCAGAAGGCCGCCTTCAACTCCGACATGGCCTCCCGGCTCCAGGCCGCCCGCACCCGGCTGCAGAAGTTCGAGGAGGCGGGCCCGCCGCTGGAGCCCCCGCGCGAGCAGGACATCCGGATGCGGCTGCGCGGTGGCCGTACGGGGGTACGGGCGATCACCTGCCAGGGCCTGGAGCTGACGGGGCTGATGCGCCCCTTCGACCTGGAGGTCTTCTACGGGGAGCGGGTCGCGGTGCTCGGCTCGAACGGGTCCGGCAAGTCGCACTTCCTGCGGCTGCTGTCGGGCGGCGAGGTCCCCCACACGGGGGACTGGAAGCTGGGCGCCCGCGTCACTCCCGGCCACTTCGCGCAGACACACTCCCACCCCGAGCTGGAGGGCCGCACCCTCCTGGACATCCTCTGGAAGGAGCACTCCCACGACCGCGGCGCCGCGATGCCTGCACTGCGCCGCTACGAACTGACCCAGCAGGCCCAGCTCCCCTTCGACCGCCTCTCCGGCGGCCAACAGGCCCGCTTCCAGATCCTGCTGCTGGAGCTGGCCGGGGCGACGGCGTTGTTGTTGGACGAGCCGACGGACAACTTGGATTTGGAGTCGGCGGAGGCGTTGCAGGAGGGGTTGGAGGCGTTTGAGGGGACGGTGGTTGCGGTGACGCATGACCGCTGGTTCGCGCGCGCTTTTGACCGCTTCCTTGTCTTCGGTGCGGATGGGCGGGTGCGGGAGGTTCCGGAGCCGGTGTGGGGTGAGGGGCGGG
>NZ_JADKMA010000060.1 GCF_017676365.1 Streptomyces oryzae | reverse complement strand
GAACAGCGTCGCGGTCATCGCCTCGATGGTGGGGCCGCGACTGCTTGGCGGGCTCGTCGACGATCTGGCGGCCGGGGAACGCGACCTCCAACTCGCCCGCATCACCGTGCTCTTCGCGCTCGCGCTCGCGCCCGCGCCCGCGCCCGCCCCCGCGCCCCAGCCCGCCCCTCCCGGCGTGGCGGCGCAGTCACAGGCGCAGGACCGCAGCACGGTGGGCCTGCGGCGGCCGAGCCCCGAGGAGTTGGCGCCGGAGGCCGTCGCCCAGCAGCCCCGGCACCGGGCACACACCGAACGCCCGCCCGGCCCCTCGCGGCTGGAGGCGCGCAGGGCGGCCCGTGCGCTGCGGCCCGGGCCCGGCATCATCGCCAGCCGCGCGATCGGTGAGGTCTTCATCACGGTCGGCGTGCTGATGCTGCTCTTCGTCGCCTACCAGCTGTGGTGGACCAACGTCCTCGCCGACCAGCAGGCGGGCGGCGCCACCGACAAGCTGCACCAGCAGTGGAAGAACAAGCCGGGCAGCGGCAAGGGTCCGGAGAACAAGGCCGGTGCCTTCAAGCCGGGCGAGGGCTTCGCGATCATCCACATCCCGAAGATCGACATCACGGCGCCGATCGCGCAGGGCGTCTCCAAGACCAAGGTGCTCGACAAGGGCATGGTCGGCCACTACGACGAGAAGCCGCTGAAGACGGGCATGCCCTGGGACAAGAAGGGCAACTTCGCGCTCGCCGGCCACCGCAACACCCACGGCGAACCGTTCCGCTACATCAACAAGCTGCAGTACGGGGACGTCGTCGTCGTGGAGACGCAGTCCAAGTACTACACGTACAAGGTGACGCGGCAGCTTCCGTCCACCTCCCCGTCCGATACGGGGGTGATCGACCCGGTCCCGCCGAAGTCCGGCTACACGAAGCCCGGTCGCTACATCACGCTGACCACCTGCACGCCGGAGTTCACCTCGAAGTACCGTCTGATCGTCTGGGGCATCATGGTGGACGAACGTCCGCGCAGCAAGGGCAAGCCGGACGCGCTCGTCGACTGACACCCCGACGACGAGCGGGACCGGGGTGGGGACCAGCGAGAATGCGGCGGAGGCGGCAACAGGTGGGCGAGGGCAAACGGGACGCTTCTGCTGAGGAGACGGCGCGGACGCCGGCGCGCGGGCGGATAGCCACCGTCGTCGGTGTCTTCGGTGAACTCCTCATCACCGCCGGGCTGGTGCTCGCGCTGTTCGTCGTCTACTCGCTCTGGTGGACGAACGTCCTCGCCGACCGGCAGGCCAAGAAGGAGAGCAACCGGGTCCGCGAGCACTGGGCCGCAGACCGCGGGCCCGGAGACCTCGACACCCGGGACGGCATCGGCTTCCTGCACGTGCCGTCGATGTCGTCGCGCGACATCCTGGTCAAGAAGGGCACCGACCCCAAGGAACTGAACCAGGGCATCGCGGGCTACTACACCGACCCCGTCAAGTCCGGCCTCCCGCAGGACCAGTCGGGCAATTTCGCGCTCGCCGCGCACCGCGACGGGCACGGCGCCAAGTTCCACAACATCGACAAGATCGACAAGGGCGACCCGGTCGTCTTCGAGACCAAGAACACCTGGTACGTGTACAAGGTCTTCAAGACCCTGCCGCAGACGTCGAAGTACAACGTGGACGTCCTGGACCCGGTCCCGAAGGGCTCGGGCAAGAAGGAGCGGGGCCGCTACATCACCCTCACGACGTGCACGCCGGTCTACACCTCGCGCTACCGCTACATCGTCTGGGGCGAGCTGGTCCGCACCGAGGACGTCGACAAGGACCGTACGCCCCCCGCCGAGCTGCGCTGACCGAGCGCTCCGCCCCTGGGACCCCGCTGGGGTCTCGAGGGCGGAGCGTCTCACCGTTGAAGCCCTCTCAGTGGCCGATGCCGCCGAAGATGCCGCCGCCGTCGCCGCCTCCGTCACCCTCGTCCGGGCCGCCCGGGCGGGTCATGATGTCGACCTTGTCGCCCTTCTTGCCCTGGGAGTTGGGGCCCGGGGTGGTGGTCAGAACGATCGCCTTGCCGTCCTGCGGGCCCTGGATGTTGCCGACGGTGAAGCCGGCGTCCTGGAGGGCCTTCTTGGCGTCCTTGAGCTTCTGGTTGGTGACGTCCGGCACGGTGGCGGGCTCGTCGGCGGGCGCCTTGGCGACGGTCAGCGTGACGGTGGTGCCCTCCGCCGCCTTGCCGGGGCCCGGGTTCTGCTTCAGCACGGTGCCCGCGGCCTTGGTCTCGTCGTCCTGTTCGGTCTTCGAGACCTTGAAACCGAGCGCTTCGAGCTGCGTCTTGGCCTGGTCGAAGGGCTTGTCGACGACGTTGGGCACGGTGGGCCTGGACTCGGTGGCCACGGTCACCGTGACCTTGTCGCCCTTCTTCGCCTTCTCACCGGCGGCGGGGTCCTGGTCGAGGACCGTACCGGCCTGCTGGTCCTCCGACTCCTGCTGCTTCTTGCCGACCTTGAAGCCCGCCTCCTGCAGCTTCTGCTTGGCGTCGGCGAAGACATCGCCGGTGACGTCAGGGACGCTGCGGGGCGCCTTGTCACGCGGGCCCTTGGACATGATCAGGTTGACGGTGCTGTTGGGCTCGACGCTCTCGCCGACCCCCGGGTCCGTCTTGCAGACGGTGCCCTTCTTCTCGTCGCAGAAGATGCTGTCGCCCTTGGCGGCCTTCAGCCTGGAGTTGCTGATCTGCTCCTCGGCCTCGGAGGCGGACAGCCCTGCGACGTTGGGCACATCCACGTTGTTGTTGGGCGAGTCGAGCAGCGCCTTGCCGATGAAGATCGCGCCGACCAGTACCAGGATCACCGCGAGCGCCAGCAGGATCGTGGACAGCGGGTTCCTGCCCTTGCGGCGGCTGCGCTGATTGTCGTAGTAGCCGCCGTCCTCCGCGCGCATCGGCGGCAGCATGGACGTCTGCGGCTCCTGGGCGCGCAGTGCCGTGGTGGGCTGGTCCTCCGGGTAGCCGCCGGGGCCCATCGCGGTGGCGGCGACCGGCTGGCCGTCCAGGCACGCCTCGATGTCGGCGCGCATCTCATCGGCGCTCTGGTAGCGGTAGTCCGGGTCCTTGACGAGCGCCTTCATCACGATCGCGTCCATGGCGGGCGAGATCTCGGGGTCGAAGGCGCTGGGCGGCTGCGGCTCCTCCCGTACGTGCTGATAGGCGACCGCGACCGGGGAGTCGCCGACGAACGGCGGCCGGACGGTCAGCAGCTCGTACAGCAGGCAGCCGGTGGAGTACAGGTCGGAGCGCGAGTCGACCGTCTCGCCCTTGGCCTGCTCCGGCGAGAGGTACTGCGCCGTTCCGATCACGGCGGCGGTCTGCGTCATCGTCATGCCGGAGTCGCCCATCGCGCGCGCGATGCCGAAGTCCATGACCTTGACCTGGCCGGTGCGCGTCAGCATGACGTTGGCGGGCTTGATGTCGCGGTGGACGATGCCGTTGCGGTGGCTGTACTCCAGCGCCTGGAGGATGCCGACGCACATCTCCATCGCCCGCTCGGGCAGCAGCTTGCGCCCGGAGTGCAGCAGCTCACGCAGCGTCGAGCCGTCCACGTACTCCATGACGATGTACGGGATGGAGACCCCGTCGACGTAGTCCTCGCCCGTGTCGTAGACCGCGACGATCGCCGGGTGGTTGAGCGAGGCGGCCGACTGGGCTTCCCGGCGGAAGCGGGCCTGGAACGACGGATCGCGGGCGAGGTCGACGCGGAGCGTCTTGACCGCGACCGTACGGCCCAGCCGGGTGTCCTGGGCGAGGTATACCTCGGCCATGCCTCCGCGGCCGAGCACCGAGCCCAGCTCGTACCGGCCGCCTAGGCGACGCGGCTCTTCCATAGTCTCCAGCCCTCTCCGGTCTTCCGTGCCGCGGCGCGTGGAACTCCCCCAGCCTCTTGCCGGGTGGGACCCCCAGGCTTGCGATACGGCGGTGTGCTGCTCGGCATACGGTACCCGTCCCAGGATGAGCGCCTGGCGTCGCCGTGGTGACCGGCCTCACCCGATGCGTGACCGGGCTCACCCGACCCCGCCGGCGTGCGCGTTACTGCTTCCCGTCGAGGACGGCCTCCATGACGCTCTTGGCGATGGGGGCTGCCAGCTTGCCGCCGGCGATGTCGCTGCGGAGTGTGTCGGAACTCTCCACCACGACAGCGACGGCGACGGGAGATCCGTCACTCGTCTTCGCATACGAGATGAACCAGGCGTAGGGGTTGTCCTTGTTGTTCTCGCCGTGCTGTGCGGTACCTGTCTTGCCACCCACCGTGACGCCGGGGATCTTGCCCGACGTTCCGGTGCCCTTCTCGACGACCGTCTCCATCGCCGACTGAAGCTTCGCCGCGTTCTCCGGCGATACCGGCTGGCTCAGCTCCTTGGGCTTGGTCTGTTCGACCACGTTCAGGTTCGGCGCCACCAGCTGGTCCACCATGTAGGGCTTCATCAGCTTGCCGTCGTTGGCGATCGCGGCGGCGACCATGGCCATCTGGAGCGGAGTGGCGCGGTTGGACGCCTGGCCGATGCCCGCCATGGCGTTCTGCGGCCGGTTGTCCTCGGGGTAGATGCTCTTGGCCGCGCGCACCGGCGTGTCCAGGTCCGGGTCGAGACCGCCGCCCTTGACGTCCTTCTTGAAGCCGAACTTCTCGGCCGCCTTGATCATCTCGTCGTTGCCGAGCTTGTCGCTCATCTTGGCGAAGACGGTGTTGCAGGACCACTGGAGCGCGACGCGGATGGAGGCGTTCTTGCACGCCGGGTTGTTGCCCTCGTTGCCCAGGTCCTTGGTGGTCTGCGGCAGCCGGTACGGAACTTCCGAGTCCGTCTTGGAGTCGACGCCGTCGTACTTGCCGCTCTCCAGGCCCGCGGCTGCGGTGACGACCTTGAACGTGGAGCCGGGCGGATACGTCTGGCGCAGCGCCCGGTTGAGCATCGGCTGGTCCTCGTCCTTGTCCAGCTTCGCGAACGTCTCGCTGTCCTTGCTGTTGACGCCGGCGAAGCTGGAGGGGTCGTAGGAGGGCTTGTTGGCCAGCGCGAGGATGGCACCGGTCTTCGGGTTGATCGCGGCGACCGCGCCCTTCTTGTCACCGAGTCCGTCGTAGGCGGCCTTCTGCGCCTTGGCGTTGAGCGTGGTGACGACGTTGCCGCCCTTCTGCGGCTTGCCGGTGATCATGTCGATGGTGCGGTTGAAGAACAGCCGGTCGTCGTCGCCGGTCAGGAATGGGTCGTAGAGGTTCTCCAGCTGGTTGGCGCCGACCGCCTGGGAGGCGTAGCCGGTGACCGGGGACCACAGCTTGCCGTCCTTGTAGGTGCGCTTGTACTTGAAGTCGGTGCCGTTGACGACCGTCGAGCCGGTGACCGCCTTGCCGTCGACGATGATGTTGCCGCGCGGCTGGGCGTAGCGCGCGATGTCGACGCGTCTGTTCTTCGGGTCGGTCTTGAGCTCGTCGGCCTGGACGAACTGCAGCCAGTTGGTCCGTACGAGCAGGGCCAGGACCAGCAGTCCGCAGAAGATCGCGATTCGGCGCAGGGGCTTGTTCACGGTCGGACCACCTGGGTCATCTCGGCGTCGGGTGAGGGAGCGGGTGCGGGCGCCGGGCGGCGGGCGGTGTCGCTGATCCTGATCAGGATGCCGAGCAGCGCCCAGTTGGCGAGCACCGAGGAGCCGCCGGAGGCCAGGAACGGCATCGTCATACCGGTCAGCGGGATCAGGCCCATCACACCGCCGGCGACGACGAAGACCTGGAGCCCGAAGGCGCCCGAGAGACCGACCGCCAGCAGCTTGCCGAACGGGTCGCGCGCGGCGAGGGAGATGCGGACCCCGCGCTCGACGACCAGTCCGTAGACGATCAGAACCGCCATCATGCCGGTCAGACCGAGCTCTTCACCGACCGTGGCGAGGATGAAGTCGGAGTTGGCCGCGAACCCGATCAGGTCCGAGTTGCCCTGGCCCCAGCCGCTGCCGAGCACCCCCCCGGAGCCGAACGCCCACAGGGCCTCCATGGCCTGTTCCGAATTGCCGGGGATGCCCTGCCTGGCCTTGAGGTAGGTGGACATCGGGTCGAGCCATGCCTCGACGCGCTGCTGCACGTGCGGCTCGAACGTGGCCACAGCCGCGGCGCCGCCCGCCGACAGGAGCAGACCGAAGACGATCCAGCTCGTGCGCTCGGTGGCGACGTACAGCATGATCACGAAGAGGCCGAAGAAGAGCAGCGAGGTGCCCAGGTCCGTCTCGAAGACCAGGATCATCAGGCTCAGCGCCCAGATCACCAGGATCGGCCCCAGGTCCCGGCCGCGGGGCAGATACAGCCCCATGAAGCGGCGGGAGGCCAGGGCCAGCGCATCGCGTTTCACCATCAGATAGCCCGCGAAGAAGACCGCGAGGATGATCTTCACGAACTCGCCCGGCTGGAGGTTGATGAAGCCCAGGTTCACCCAGATCCTGGCACCGTTGCGGGCCGGGAAGAACATCGGGAGGACCAGCAGCACCAGGCCGAGGGCCATGGAGATGTAGGTGTAGCGCTGCAGCACCCGGTGGTCCTTGAGCACCATCAGGATCGCCACGAACAGCGCCAGCCCGATCGCCGAGTAGAGCAGCTGCTTGGGGGCGTCGGGGCTGAAGGCGCCGAAGGCGTCCTTGGCGCGCTGCTGCAGCCGCTCCGACTGGTCCAGCCGCCAGATGATCACCAGTCCGAGCCCGTTGAGCAGGGTGGCCAGCGGCAGCAGCAGCGGGTCGGCATACGGCGCGTACCGCCGCACCACCAGGTGACCGACCCCCGCCAGCAGCACCATTCCGCAGCCGTAGCCGAGCATGCCCGAGGGCAGCTGGTCGTTGATCGCGAGTCCCACGTTGGCGTACGCGAAAACGGGGATGAGCACCGCGAAGACGAGCATCGCGAGCTCGGTGTTGCGGCGGCTCGGCAGTCCGCCGGAGGACACGGTCGTATTGCTGCCCGTGGTGGTGGTGAGGTTGCTCATTGCCTTGTGCCGCCCCCTACGGCCCGGTGCACTGCTTGGCCAGCTCCTGCTGCTTCTCCGAGAGCTCGGGGCTCGGCGACGGAGTGCTGGAGGCGCCGTCAGTGGTGTCGTTGGTGGAGCCGGAGGTGAAGGCGGCGTGGTTGGCCGTGCCCACGCCGGCGGTGCCCTCGCCGGCGCCCGCGGTGCCCGTGTCCGTACCGCCGGTGCCCGTGCCGCCGTTGGTGGCCGTGTCACCGGGCGTGTTCTGCTCGTCCTTGCGCTGCTTCTCGGAGTCCTTGCTCCCGTCCTTGCCGGAGTCCTTGGGCTTCTTCTTCTCCTCGGCGACGATCTTGCAGACCTTCGCCTGTTCGCCCAGTTCGTCCAGCTTGGCGCGGGCCTCGCTGCGGCTGCCCATCGCGATCGTCTCGCGCAGCTCCTTGCGGTGGAGGTCGGGCAGGTACTTGAGTTCGATCTCGGGGTGGTCCTGGTCGACCTTGTGCAGCTTGACGCCCGCCAGCTCCTGGTTGATGCCCCGGTAGAGCGCGACGTGGTCCTCGTTGGAGCCGACGTAGTACTGCGTCTGCGTCCAGCGGTAGCCGCCGTACAGCCCGCCGCCGGCCACGGCCAGCGCCAGCGCGATCCACAGCGAGCGCTTGAGCCACCGGCCCTTGCCCTTGCCGGGCTTGGCGAAGTCCGCGTCGGTGTAGGGGCCGAAAGCACCGGTGGGCCCCGCGGGATCGGCGTTCGGCGGCCCGAACCCCTCGGGAGTCCCGGGCCCGCCCTGCGGCGGCACCCCGCCGCCGCGCCCCAACTCGGCGGCGCGCGCCGCCGGGGTGCTGCGGGCCGCGCCGTCGCCGCCCAGCGGCTGCTGGCTCTCGGCGACCGCGCCGACGATGACGGGGGTGTCGTTCAGCTGCCCGTGCAGGGTGTCCTCGGGCCCGAGGGCGTCCACATCGAGCACATCGGCCACGATGCAGGTGATGTTGTCGGGGCCGCCGCCGCGCAGCGCGAGCTGGATCAGCTCCTGCACGGTGTCCTGCGGGCCGTGGTAACCGGCCAGCGTCTCCTCGATGGTCTGATGCGAGACGACCGCCGAGAGCCCGTCCGAGCACAGCAGATAGCGGTCACCGGCGCGCACCTCGCGGATCGACAGATCCGGCTCCACATGGTCGCCGCTGCCCAACGCCCGCATCAGCAGCGAGCGCTGCGGGTGCGTGGTGGCCTCTTCCTCGGTGATGCGGCCCTCGTCCACCAGCCGCTGCACCCAGGTGTGGTCCTGGGTGATCTGGGTGAGCCGGCAGTCCCGCAGCAGATAGGCGCGGGAGTCGCCGACGTGTACCAGGCCGAGCCGCTGGCCCGTCCACAGCAGCGCGGTCAGCGTGGTGCCCATGCCCTCCAGCTGCGGGTCCTCCTCGACCATGACGCGCAGCTGGTCGTTGGCGCGCTGCACGGTCGTACCGAGGGAGGTGAGGATGTCCGAGCCGGGAATGTCCTCGTCGAGCTGGACCATGGCGGAGATCACCTCGGACGAGGCGACCTCCCCGGCGGCCTGGCCGCCCATCCCGTCGGCGACCGCGAGCAGCCGTGGACCGGCGTAGCCGGAGTCCTCGTTGTGCTCGCGGATCATGCCGTCGTGTGATCCGGCGGCAAAGCGCAGTGACAGGCTCATGCGCACCTCGCCCGTCGGCTCCGGGTACATCCGCACGGTGCCCACCCTCCGGTCGTCATGTCGGTACTACTTCCGCAGCTCGATGACCGTCTTGCCGATACGGATCGGCGCTTCGAGCGGGATCGGCGTCGGTGTGGTGAGCCGGGTCCGATCGAGATAGGTGCCGTTGGTCGACCCGAGATCCTCGACGATCCACTTTCCGTCACGGTCCGGGTAGATCCTGGCATGCCGGCTGGACGCGTAGTCGTCGTCCAGCACGATCGTTGAGTCATGCGCGCGGCCCAGGGTGATGGTCTGCCCCTGGAGGGCCACGGTGGTGCCGGTGAGCGACCCCTCGGTCACGACGAGTTTGGTGGGGGCGTTCCTGCCCCGGCCGCGCCTGCCGCCGCCCTGCGGGGGCTGCTGGGGCTGGGGCCGCTGCTGCGGGGGGCGCTGCGCTTCGGCGCGCCGGGCGGTGCGCTGCGTCACCCTGGTGCCGAACAGGTCACTCCTGATGACCTGGATGGACACGATGACGAACAGCCACAGTACGGCGAGAAACCCCAACCGCATGACCGTGAGGGTCAGCTCTGACATTGCCCCCGCTTCACCCTTCGGCTTGCCGGTAAATGATCGTGGTGCTGCCCACGACGATGCGTGAGCCGTCGCGGAGCGTAGCGCGCGTGGTGTGCTGTCCGTCCACCACGATTCCGTTTGTGGAGCCCAGATCCTGGATCGAGGAGGGATTTCCCGCGCGGATCTCGCAGTGGCGGCGCGAGACCCCGGGGTCGTCGATCCGCACGTCGGCCTCCGTGCTGCGGCCCAGCACCAGGGTCGGGCCGGAGATCTGGTGGCGGTTGCCGTTGATCTCGACCCAGCGCCGCGTCTCGGCACCCGGCAGCGGGCCGGCGGGGCCCGCCGGGCCCGGCGCGTAGGAGGGCGGGGCCGTGGGAGCGGGCGGCGCCGAGGCGGGCCGCGGCGGGTATCCGGCGCCTCCGCCTCCGCCGGCGCCTCCGCCGGCGCCGTACCCGGCGGCTGCCGGTCCGCCGTGCTGCTGGGGCTGGGAGGTGCTGGAGGCGAGGGTGCGGCTGCGTACGCGGTAGAGGCCGGTGTCGAGGTCGTCGGCCTTCTCCAGATGGACCTTGATCGCGCCCATGAACGTGTAGCGCTGCTGCTTGGCGTAGTCCCGCACCATGCCCGCGAGTTCGTCGCCGAGCTGGCCCGAGTACGGGCTGAGCCGCTCGTGGTCCGGCGGGCTGAGTTCGACGACGAAGTCGTTGGGGACAACCGTGCGCTCGCGATTCCAGATCGTCGCGTTGTTGTCGCACTCCCGCTGGAGGGCGCCCGCGATCTCCACGGGTTGCACCTCGGACTTGAACACCTTCGCGAAGGTGCCGTTCACGAGACCCTCGAGTCGCTGCTCGAACCGCTTCAGTACTCCCACGACGCACCTCCTTCCCAGATGCTCTCCGACCTAGTGCCTGCTTGGTGCCTAGTGCCTTTTTCGTGCCTGGTGCCTGCTCGCGTGCCTGTTCCGTGCGCGGTGCCTCGCACCGTCCCCGCTTCCCAGTGTCCTGGATTCGGGCACGACGCTTCTGCGGTACTGCTTACTGATCGTATCCACGCGCGAGGAAATCGACTGGTTCCCCTCCGGGGCCCGGTGCTCAAGTGTTGCCCCTCACAGTGGTCCGCGCGCGCCCCCGCCCACAGTCGCCGTACCGCCGTACACCCTCGCATGGATAGTAGAGCGCCCGCGCTGGGTCCCGCACCGAGTGTCTGCACACAGGCCGGCTCAGAGGTCTGCGCAGCGGGGGCGGAGCAGGGGCGGAATACGGATGTGAGTCCACCCCGGGCAGCGTGCTAATCTTCTGGATGTCGGCAGGCGCCCGCACCGGGCGAGACGGCAACACCCAATGCGCGGGTGGCGGAATAGGCAGACGCGCTGGATTCAGGTTCCAGTGTCCGAAAGGACGTGGGGGTTCAACTCCCCCCTCGCGCACGGAGAGAAGGCTCCCACCGGGTTCCGGTGGGAGCCTTCTTCGTATCTGCGGGCTTCTCTTCGTGTGATACGGGCTTCGCGTGTACGGGCCGTGGCTCTTCGTGTCCGGCGGCCGGGCGGGCCTCAGGCGGCGAGCTGGGCTGCCAGGCTCTTGCCGCGGGACTGGGCGGCCTCGTGCGCCTTGGCGCGGGACTCCCTGGCCATCTCGATGAGCTGTTCCATGCCGGGCGTCGTCTCGGCCAGCGTGAGCTCCGGCACGATGAACTCGACGTCCAGCCCGAAGCCCTCGGCGCCCAGCACCTTCTCCAGGTAGGGCAGTACGAACTCGAAGCTCTCGCGCGGGGTGCCGGGGCCGTAGCCGCCGCCGCGGCTGGCGACGACCGTGGCGGGCTTGCCGGCTGCCGTCCGGTTCTCCGAACCCGTGGTGCGGCCCATGATGATCACGTGGTCCAGCCACGCCTTGAGGGTCGAGGGGATCGTGTAGTTGTACATCGGGGCGCCGATCAGCACCGCGTCCGCCTGCTCGAACTCGGTGGCCAGCCGGTCGCGGAGCGCGAAGGCCGCGGCCTGCTCGGCGGTGTGGTTCTGCGGAGGTATGAAACCCGCGGCTGCGGCCAGGCTCTGCAGGTGCGGGATCGGGTCGGCGTTCAGGTCGCGGTAGATCACCTTTCCGTCCGGGTGCTGGGCCTCCCATGCCTCGCGGAAGGAGGCGGTGACGGAGCGGGAGACGGAGACGCCGTCCGGGTTCACGGAGGTGTCGATGTGCAGGAGGGTGGCCATCGGGGGACTCCTAGTGTTTCGTAAGTTGTCGAACTTTCCGACGTAGCTAGTTATAACACAGCCACTTACTTTTCTGCACCTCCTTGCCCCGACGCAGTACCCTGGTGCCATGTCAGAGCTTGGAGAGGTGCGCGACCTGCCGCCGGAGCGTGCTGCGGACGCTGCGGTCTGCACGGAGCCGGAGAGCGCCATAACGCGCGTCTTCCACCTGCTCGGCAAGCGGTGGACGGGGCTGATCGTGGCGGCGCTGATGAGTGGCCCTGGTCACTTCGCCGAGCTGCGCCGGGCCGTGCCGGGCATCAGTGAGCGGATGCTCTCCGACCGGCTCACCGAGCTGGCGGCCTTCGGCCTGGTCTCCCGCTCCGTCGAGGAGGGCCCGCCGCTGCGGGTCAGCTACAGCCTCACCGACTCCGGGCACGCGCTGCGGCCCGCCATGGTCGAGCTCACGCGCTGGGCCGACAGCCACCTTCCGCAGTCCGCGGGATCCTGCCCTGAGGCGTTCAGGGAGTGACCGGAGCCGTTATCGGGGGCGGAGGCGCTCCCGGAGTGCCCTGAGGTGTTCCGGCGCGTGCCGGGGAGCGGCGGTCGTAGGGTGGTGGCGATGAACGCCAACTCCCCCGCCGAGGCGAGCGAGGACCCGAAGGTGAGCGAAGGCCCGACAGCGGGTGAGCAGTCCGGTGCTGAGGGTGTCGGAACCGGTGCTGAGGGGGCCGAACCCGGTACCGAGCGGCTCGAGAAGGCGGTGCGCGCCGCGGAGACCGCGCTGATCGAGTACGAGATCGCGGTCGAGACCTTCCGGGTCGAGGTGGAGAACTTCTCCCGGCTGCACCACCAGCGGCTCGGCCCCGTCTACGCGCGGCTCGACGAGCTGGACGCGCAGATCGCCGAGGCGATCGCGGCCCGCACCGGCGACCCCGAGGACATCCGCAAGGCCGACGAGGCACGCGGCGCCGTACTGCCGATGCCGAAGGTGGATGAGCTCTTCTTCGGCTGGATCGACTCCAGCGGCATGCTCCCCGAGGCCCAGGCGATGCTCAACGAGCAGTCCGTCAGCCCTCCGAGCCGGGTGCGGCCCAGTGAGGAGGCCCGCAGGGCGTACCGGGAGCTGGTCCGCAAGGCACACCCCGACCTCGCGCAGGACGACGCGGAGCGCGAGCGGCGGGAGGCGTTCCTCGTGCGGGTGAACAAGGCGTACGCGGACGGCGACGCGCCCGCGCTCGCCGCGCTCGCCGAGGAGTGGGAAGCGGGCCCGCTGCCCGAACCCGTGGCCGAACTGCTGCGCAGCGAGGAGCTGTACGCGCGTCTTGAGTGGCTGGCGCAGCGCAAGGAGATGCTTGCCGCGGTGGCGGCCGAGCTGGAGGAGAGCGCGATCGGGGCGATGCTGAAGCTGGCGCCCGACGACCCCGACGCGCTGCTGGAGGAGATCGCCGAGCAACTGCTCGGGCAGGTGGCCGAGCGCGAGCGGGAGCTCGCCCGGCTGAGAGAGGGAGAGCACGAATGAACGCCCTTCCCGGGCAGGTGCCGCAGACGGACGCCGCCTCCGTACCGGCCGACGCGCTGCTGCTGGACGTACGCGAGGACGACGAGTGGGCCGCCGGGCGCGCTCCTGGTGCGCTGCACATTCCGATGAGCGAGTTCGTCGCGCGGCAGGGCGAGTTGACCGAACGGCTCGGCGAGGGCGGGCGGGTGTATGTGATCTGCCGCGTCGGCGGGCGCTCAGCGCAGGTCGCGGCGTACCTCGCCCAGCAGGGCGTGGACGCGGTGAACGTCGACGGCGGCATGCTGGCCTGGCACGCCGCGGGGCGTCCCCTTGAGGGGGACGCGGGGTCGGCTTTCGTGCGGTAGCGCTTCGCGCCCCGGTGAGGGGGTGCCCCTTGCTGTGCGTTGCAGGCTGCGGGTTCTCCCCCAGCCTCCGGCCGGGAGGTGCCCCCAGGCTGGTCGCGCCCACGCGGCGGAGCCGCATGTCAGATACAGCCCCGCGCCCCTTCGGGGCGCACCTCTCATGTCAGTGGGTGGCGAGCAGGTCCGCGAGGGCCGCCTCATGGGCGGCTGCCGGGCCGTAGGAGAGCTCCCATTGCTTGGCCCAGGCATGAAAGCGGTGCAGCGGGTAGTCGGTGTCGGCGCCCATGCCACCGTGCAGATGCTGTGCCGTCTGCACCACCCTGCGTACCCCGTCGGCCGCCCACATCTTGGCGACGGCCACCTCGACCGGGTCGAGCCGCCAGGCCGCCTGCCAGAGGGTGGCCTCCATCGCGCGCAGGTCGATGTAGCGGTCGGCTGCCTGGACGGCGACCGCCTGGAACGTGGCGACGGGGAACCCGAACTGCTCGCGCTGGCTGACGTATGCGCTGGTCATCTCCAGCACCCGGCTGCCCAGGCCGAGCGCCAGCGCACAGGTGCCGGTGGCCAGCAGCCGGTGCAGCCGGGCGGGAGCGTCCGGATGGGCGATGACGTCGCGCGCCGGTACGCGCACCGCTTCCAGCCGCATCTCGGCGTAGCGTTCGCCGTTGGTGGACGCCTGCTCGGCGAGCAGGAGGCCTGCGGTGCCGGGTGCGAGGAGGGCCAGCAGGGGGCGGCCCTCGGCGGTTCGCGCCGGGATGACGGCGAAGTCCGCGGTGGCCGCCCACGGCACGGCGGTCTGCACCCCCTCCAGCACCCAGCCGTCCCCGTCGGGCGCCGGTAGCGCCGTCACGGCGTGCTCGGCCGGTTCGTGGCCCGTACGTCCCTGTCCGGCGACCGTGACCGCCAGTTCGCCGGCCGCGATCCGCGGCAGGAGCGCGGCGCGCGCTTGTTCGGTGCCGTACTCGGCGAGGACGAGGGCCGCGGCGCTGGTCTCCAGCAGTGGTACGCGCGCCAGCACGCGGCCCGCCTCGCGCAGCACCAGGCACAGCGCCACCAGGTCGAGGCCCAGGCCGCCGTGCTCGGCAGGCACGGTGAGGCCGAGCAGGTCGGAGCGGGCGAGCCGCTGCCACAGTGCCCGGTCGAAGTCGTCGGCGACCGCACCCGGCGTCAGCGCCGGGCTGTCCACGGCGTCCGGCGACACCTGTGCGAAGACGGCCCTGGCCGCTTCCTGGGCCGCCTGCTGCTCTTCGCTGAAGCTGAAGTCCATGGCGCTCTCCCCGGGGGTCCGCTGAATTCCTCCGCACACAGAACTGACGAGCCGTCAGGTTAGGGCGGGCGGGCGGACTTCACCAGAGGGCGGACTCACGCGTCGAAATCGACCTCCACTTTCTCGGTGAGCGGATGCGACTGGCAGGCCAGCACATACCCCGCGTCCAGCTCCTCCGGCTCCAGCGCGAAGTTGCGGTCCATATGGATCTCGCCGCCGAGCAGCCGGGCCCGGCAGGTGCCGCAGACCCCTCCCTTGCAGGCGTACGGGGCGTCGGTCCGGTTCCGCAGCACCGTCTCCAGCAGCGTCTCCCCCTCCTGTGCGGGCCAACTGCCGCCGCGTCCGCCCAGGGTGGCGCTGACCGTGGCGGAGCCGGATACCGACCGGCCGGTGGGTGGCGGTGCGGGGCGGGCAGCGGCGGAGCTGTCCGCGTGGAAGATCTCCTGGTGGATACGGTCCCTGGGCACCTCCAGCGCCCGCAGCGCCTTCGTCGCGCCCTCCACCAGGCCGAGCGGGCCGCACAGATACCAGCCGTCCGTCTCCCGCACCCCGGCAGCGGTCAGCAGGGCGGGCAGCAGCGTGGTCAGCCGCTGCTCGTCCAGCCGACCGGAGGGCAGCCCGCTGTGTTGTTCCTCGCGGGAGAGCGCCGTCACCAGCTGGAAGCGGCTGGGATAGCGGTCCTTGAGGTCGGCGACCTCCTCCAGGAACATCGTGGAGGCCGTGGTGCGGTCACTGCGTATCAGGCAGAAGCGGGCCTGTGGCTCGCGGGCCAGCAGTGTGCCGGCCATGGACAGCACGGGCGTGATCCCGCTGCCGCCCACCACCGCGGCGAACCGGCCGGGGCGCGGCTCCAGCACGAAGCGGCCGATGGGTGGCAGCACTTCGACGGTGCTGCCCTCGGTCAGCTCCTTGAGTGCGTACGTGGAGAACTCGCCGCCCTCCACCAGCCGGATGCCCACCCGCAGTGTCGCGGGCCGGGGGTCGGCCGGGTCGCACAGCGAGTAGGTGCGGCGTATCTCCTCGCCTCGTTCGGTCACCCGCCGCAGGGTGAGGTGCTGGCCGGGGGCGTAGCCGAAGGACTCGCGCAGCTCGGGCGGTACGTCGAGGGTGAGCGCTGCCGCGTCGTCGGTCAGCCGCTCGAGCGAGCGGACGCGCAGCGGGTGGAAGGCCGGCGCTGTGGGCACCCTCAGACCTCCTTGAAGTGGTCGAACGGCTCCCGGCAGTCGGTGCAGCGGCGCAGTGCCTTGCAGGCCGTGGAGGAGAACCGGCTGAGCAACTCCGTTGCGGCCGAACCGCAGTTCGGGCAGCGGACCGGCTCCGGGGCCGGAGCCTGCGCCGGGTGTGTGTGCCGGGTGGGGGAGAGGCCCACCAGGACTGGTCCAGCACGCCGGGCCCCGGCGCGGGGCGGTGCGACGCCGTGCTCGGCGAGCTTGCGGCGGCCCTCCTCGCTGATGTCGTCGCTCGACCAGGGCGGCGAGAGCACCGTACGGACCTCGACGCGCTCGGCGCCGCCCTCTTCCCGCAGCACCCGCTCGATGTCGGCCGCCATCGCCTCGATCGCGGGGCAGCCGGTGTAGGTCGGGGTCAGCTCGACCCGCACATGACCGGGCTCCGGTTCCGCCACCCGGCGCAGCACGCCCAGCTCGGCGAGGGTGATCACAGGCAGCTCCGGATCGGGCACCGAGCCGGCCAGCTGGGTCAGGGACGCCTCTCGGGGGTGTCGCCCCGCGGGCGCCGAGCCGGTCACCATGTCGCCCCCGGGTGGCTGCGGTGCAGATGCTGCATCTCGGCGAGCAGCCGGCCGAACGGCTCGGTGTGCAGCCCCTGGCGGCCCGCGCCGGCGGACCAGGCGCCCTCGCTCGGGCCCTCGGGGACGGTGAGCCCGGCGCGGCCGAAGACGTCACGGATGTCCGCGTGCCACTCCTCGGCAAGCTCCTGCCACGCCACGTCCAGGCCCTCGACGGGCTGGAACAGCTCGCCCGTGTACCGCCACAGTGCATCGGCGGCGCGCTGGGTGCGGGCGTGGCTCTCCTCCGTGCCGTCGCCCAGCCGCAGCGTCCACTGCTCGGCGTGGTCGCGGTGGTAGGCCGTCTCGCTGGCCGCCTTGGCCGCCAGCGGGAGCACCGGCGACAGCCGGGCGTAGAGCGGCTGTTGGTACGCGGAGAAGAACAGCTGCCGCACCATGGTGTGCGCGAAGTCTCCGTTGGGCTGTTCCACCAGCTGGCAGTTGCGGAAGGCGCGTTCCTCCCGGAGGAAGGCGATCTCGTCCTCGCCGCCCAGCACTTCGGCGAGCCCGGCGTACAGCGCGCGGGCCTGGCCCAGCAGGTCCAGCGCGATGTTGGCCAGCGCCATCTCCTCCTCCAGCACGGGGGCGTGGCCCGCCCATTCGCCGAGGCGGTGGGAGAGGATCAGCGCGTCGTCGGCGAGCGGGAGGGTGGCCAGGGCCTGCGGTGCTGTGGCCGTCACAGATTCCGCACCCCTTCCGGGACCTCGTAGAACGTGGGATGGCGGTAGGGCTTGTCGGCGGCGGGCTCGAAGAAGGGGTCCTTCTCGTCCGGCGAGGAGGCGGTGATCTCGCTGGAGGGGACCACCCACAGGGAGACGCCCTCGCTGCGGCGGGTGAACAGATCCCGCGCGTTGCGCAGCGCCAGCTGGGCGTCCGGGGCATGCAGGCTGCCCGCGTGGGTGTGCGAGAGGCCGCGCCTGCTGCGTACGAAGACCTCCCACAGGGGCCAGTCGGCACTCATGGCTCAACTCCTCGCTGTCCGGGGTGCGGACGCCGCACCCTGCGCGGCGCGGGCCGCCTGCTTGGCGGCGTGTGCCGCGGCTGCCTCGCGGACCCAGGCGCCGTTCTCATGCGCCGCACGGCGCTGGTTCAGCCGCTGTTCGTTGCAGGGGCCGTTGCCCTTGAGCACCTCGCGGAACTCCTGCCAGTCGATGGCGCCGAAGTCCCAGTGGCCCCGCTCCTCGTTCCAGCGCAGCTCGGGGTCGGGGAGGGTGAGGCCCAGCGCTTCGGCCTGGGGGACGCAGATGTCCACGAAGCGCTGCCGCAGCTCGTCGTTGGAGTGCCGCTTGATCTTCCAGGCCATGGACTGGGCGCTGTGTGCCGACTCGTCATCCGGCGGGCCGAACATCATCAGCGACGGCCACCACCAGCGGTCCACCGCGTCCTGCGCCATCGCGCGCTGCGCCTCGGTGCCGCGGGCCAGGGCCAGCAGCAACTCGTAGCCCTGGCGCTGGTGGAAGGACTCCTCCTTGCAGATCCGGACCATCGCGCGGGCATACGGGCCGTACGAACAGCGGCACAGCGGCACCTGGTTGGTGATGGCGGCGCCGTCCACCAGCCAGCCGATGGCGCCGACGTCCGCCCAGGTCAGCGTGGGGTAGTTGAAGATCGAGGAGTACTTCTGGCGGCCCGTGTGCAGCTTGTCGAGCAGCTCGTCGCGCCCCGTGCCCAGCGTTTCGGCCGCGCCGTAGAGATACAGGCCGTGGCCCGCCTCGTCCTGCACCTTGGCCATCAGGATCGCCTTGCGGCGCAGCGAGGGCGCGCGGGTGATCCAGTTGGCCTCCGGCTGCATGCCGATGATCTCGGAATGCGCGTGCTGGGCGATCTGGCGGACGAGGGTGGAGCGGTAGGCGTCCGGCATCCAGTCCCGGGGCTCGATGCGCTCGTCGGCGGCGACGGCGGCGTCGAAGGCGGCCTGCAAGGAGCGCTCCGCCTCGGGATCCGCCGCACGCCCGCGCGCAGCCGGGTCGGGCGTACCGCTCACGCCCTCCCCCGCGCCGTGACCGCGCGGCGGCGATGTCACCGGTGTCATACCTGCCCCCTGATCCCTCGGCGTCCGGCCTACCGACCGATCGTTCGGTTCAAGGATGAGTGCGGGTCCTGAGCCTGTCAAGGGCGAATGCCGCCGAGCGGAGGGGCCAGCAGTGCCCTGCCCAGTACCCTCTGAGAGTCTCTGAGGCGGACCGGCCCGAGCATGGGCATGGGCATGGAAACAGGGGAGCAGGGGGCAGGGCATGGAGCCAGCGGCGCAGCAGGCGCCCGGGGGGGAAGGCATGCGCGGGATCGCCGCGCTCTCGTTGCCCGCGCGGATCTTCGTCGCGATAGCCGTGGCCGTCGTCACGGTCGGGATCGCGTTCCACGTGGCGATGGTCTTCTTGCAGACGGCCCCGGACAACACGATCAGCAAGCGGCACGGAGAGCTCGTCGACTCGTACGTCTACCCGGAGTTCGAGCGCAACTGGAAGCTCTTCGCCCCCAACCCCCTCCAGCAGAACGTCGCCGTACACGCGCGCGCGACCGTCGCCAAGCACGACGGCACCACCGAGACCACCGGCTGGGTCAACCTCAGCGCCATGGACGGCGAGGCCATCCACGGAAATCCGGCCCCCAGCCACACCCAGCAGAACGAACTGCGCCGCGCCTGGGAGTTCTACGTCGACAACCACGACGAGAAGGGCAAGCCCCTCGGGCTGCGCGGCAGGCTCTCCGAGCAGTACATCAAGCGCATCGTGATGCGGCGCTTCGGGCCCGAACTCAACGGTGGCAGCGTCGAGCGCATCCAGGTGCGCTCCGCCGTCACCCCGGTCGCCCCGCCACGGTGGAGCGATGAGCGGTACGACGTGAAAACCAGGTACACGACGCAGCCCTGGTGGCAGGTCACCAGCGCCGACCTTCCGGGAGGCGGCAAGTGACGGACGAGGGACGGTACATGGGGATCGAAGGACCGCGCGCACGGGTCGAGCGGTGCGTCTCGCGCGGCCTGGCCCGAATCACCGCACAGGCGCTCGGCCCCTACCAGACGGCGATCGTCCGGATCGGCTTCGGCGCCGCCTGGCTGTTCTTCCTGCTGCGCGAGTGGCCGCACCGGCAGGAGCTGTACGGCCCTGACAGCCCGTGGACCTGGGGGCTGGCCCGACAGCTGATCGACACCAACGACGCCTTCACGGTGCTGATGTGGTCCAGCAGCAACAGCTGGTTCCAGCTCGTCTACGTCGTCGCCATCGCGGCCGCCGCCGCCGTACTGCTCGGCTGGCACACCAGAGCCTCCACAGTGCTGTTCATGGTCGGGGTGCTCTCGCTGCAGAACCGCAGCGTCTTCATGGGCGACGGCGGCGACAACATCATCCATCTGATGTCGATGTACCTCGTCTTCACCCGCTGCGCGCAGGTGTGGTCCCTGGACGCCCGGCGGACGAGGCGCTTCCGGGAGCGCCGGAAGGCGGCCACCGAGCGCGCGGGCGAGCCGGGGGGCGAACAGTTGGCCGGGCGGCCGGACGCGGTCGAGCGCCCGGACACGGCCGGGTACCCGGATACGGCCGGGCGGCCGGACGCGGTCGGTGTCGCCGCCGTTGCCGGCAGCGCCGGGGTCGGGGGCGTGGTGCTGTGGACCGTTTTCGGCGCCGTATTGGTGGGCAGTTCCGTCGCGGGCGGTTTCAGCATCGGCTGGGCGCTCTTCTACTGGGCGCTGTGGGCCGTACACGGACTGTGGTGGGTCGTCAACAGGGCGGCGGTGCGCGGCGGTACGGCGGTGCGCGAGCTGCGCGACGTGTGCGACATCCTCGCCAATCTGGCGCACAACGGCGTACTGCTCGTCATCATGATCGAGGTCTGCCTGGTCTACTCGACGGCCGGCTGGTTCAAGATCCAGGGCTCCCGCTGGCAGGACGGCACGGCCGTCTACTACCCGATGAACCTGGACTACTTCACGCCCTGGCCTGAGCTGAGCCATCTGCTGGCGGGCAACGGCGTGATGGTCTTCCTGGTCACCTACGGGACGGTCGCCACCCAGGTCGCCTTCCCGTTCACCCTGCTCAACCGGCGGGCCAAGAACGTGCTGCTGGCCTTCATGATCACGGAGCATCTCAGCATCGCCGTACTGCTCGGACTGCCGTTCTTCTCGCTGGCGATGATCGCGGCCGACGCGGTGTTCCTGCCGACCGCCTTCCTGGTGTGGGCGGGCCGCCACTGTGCCGCGTTCGGCGGCCGGGTACGCGGTCTGCTGCCGGGCGGCCACCCAGGGGAGCCCCGGCCAGCGCCGGAGGGGGCTGCCCATGAGGCTGCTCCGAAGGTCTCGGCCTGACCGGGAGTGCTGAGGGGCTGCCAAGGGTCTGCTGCAAGGGCCTGCCGTGAGCGTCTGCGGGGGCCTGCTCAGGCCTGCTGGGGGCCTGGGGCGAGCCGTAGGGTTGGCCGGGTGACAGGTGAGACGGCTGGTGAGACGGCTGAGAGCCAGTGGGCGCGATACGCGCCTGAGGGCGTGCTGCTGGACGGTTTCCACGCACTGAAGCACGCGCTGCGGTTCGGTGCCCGGGTCCCGGTCGCGCTCACCACCGACCGGCGCGCCGCGCTCACGCTCGCCGAGGAGCTCGCGCCCGATCTGACCGGCCCTCTCGACGCACTGCTGCGCGAGGTCCCCGGCACGACACTGCGCACACTGGTGCCCCGCCCGCACCCCACTGGCGTGGCGGCCGTCGCACTACGGGACGCTCCTGCGCTCCCGGCAGCACCCGAGAGGGAAGCGCCCCTGGTCGTACTGGACAACCCGCGCAACCTCGGCAACGTAGGAGCCGTCGTACGGCTGGCGGCCGGCGCCGGTGCGGGCGGGGTGCTCACCACAGGCGACGTCGATCCCTGGCACCCGGCGGCGGTGCGGGCGGGCGCCGGGCTGCACTTCGCCACCCCGGTCGAGCGGCGCACGGTGGCCGAGCTGCCGGACGGCCCGCTGCTCGCCTTCGACCCGGGGGGCGCCGATCTGCGCACGGTCACTCTGCCGCCCGGGGCGATGCTGGCCTTCGGCTCCGAGCGGCACGGCCTCTCGAGCGAGATGCGGTCCCGCGCCGACCGGCTGGTCGCCCTCCCCATGCGCCCCCAGGTCTCCAGCTACAACCTCGCCACCAGCGTGGCGATGGCGCTGTACCACTGGATGGCGCGTTTCGGCTGATCCGCGCGCTCAGGGGACGGCCTACAGGTACGGGCCGCCCGTGCGGTGGTGTGCCTCGTTGGCCTGGCCCTCGTCCGGCATGACGCCCGGCGGCAGCGCCCTGCGCATCTGTTCCAGCTGCGCCCGAGCCGCCATCTGCTGCGCGAACAGCGCCGTCTGGATGCCGTGGAAGAGCCCCTCCAGCCAGCCGACCAACTGGGCCTGCGCAATGCGCAGCTCGGCGTCGGTGGGGGTGGACTCCTCCGTGAAGGGGAGGGACAGCCGCTCCAGCTCCTCGATCAGCTCGGGTGCTAGCCCGTCCTCCAGCTCCTTGATCGAGCTGGTGTGGATCTCCTTCAGGCGCGCCCTGCTGGCCTCGTCCAGCGGTGCCGCCTTCACTTCCTCGAGCAGCTGCTTGATCATGCTGCCGATCCGCATGACTTTCGCGGGCTGTTCCACCATCTCCGTCACAGGGACCTCAGCCTGCTCATCGCTCTCGCCATCGCCGTTGCCCTTGGCGCCGGTACCCCCGAGAGCCATCCCGTCCGGCCCTACGACCAGGACCTGCGGGCTCTCCTGCGACTTCTCGTTGTGCGGCTGTGTCATGCACCCCATTCTGCATCCGCCGGGTGACGGGCGCCGAGTGAGGGCGCAACGTCACCCGCGGCGCAGCCGCAGGGCGAGGAAGGCGAGACCGAGCCCCATCAGCGTCATCCCCGTGCCGAGCGGCAGTACGGGCAGCACCTGTCCGGACGGCTGGGCGGCGACGCGGTCGTCCTGCGCCTCGTCGTCCTCGGGGTCCGCACCGTCGGACGCGTACAGGTCGTGCTTGCCGATGGACTGGCCGGGCCGGGGCGGTGCGGTGGGGTTCCCGAAGGATGAGGGGGGCCGCAGGGCGGACCGGTGGTCCGGATGGCGGCCGTTCTCGGGCCGCTGTCGCTCGTCCTGCTGCCGCCGCTGCTGCTCGTCCTGGTGCTGCTGTTCCTCGTTCTGCCGTCGCCGCTGCTGCTGCTCGCCTCTGCGCTGCTCGTCTGCTCGGCGTTCGGCTTCCTGCTGTTCGCGCCGGTGCTGCTCGCGCCGTTGCTGCTCCTGCCGGCGGGCTTCGCGGGCTTTCCGCTCTTCTCTTGCTTCCTGCTCTTCCCGTGCTTCCCGCTCCTCGCGCTCCCGGCGTGCCTCTTGTCGCTTTTCGCGGCGCTGTCGGGCTTCTTGCCGCTCGCGCTGCTGCTTCCTCTCCTCCTCCTGGTCGGCTCGTTTCTCGCGCCATTTGCCGTCGTCGGGTGCCTGGGTGTCCAGGCCGCCGGGCCGCAGGGGGCGGAAGCCGGGCTCAGGGGGCGCGGGAAGCGCAGGGGGCTCCGGGACGTCGGGGACATCCGGGATGTCCGGAACATCGGGGACGTCGGGCAGCCGGGGCGGCGAGGGCAGCTCGGGTGCGCGGACCGTTTCAGGCGGCTGGGGAAAGTCGGGTGCCGGGAGGTCGGGCGGCTCCGGGAGGGGTGCCCAGGTGCGGGTGCCAGGGCTCGTGCCGGGCGCCGTGGTGGCTCCGGGCACCGCTTGGCGCATCTCCCGCCCATGAGGGTCCTCCGCACCGGCGACAGGCGCGGGAAGGGCAAGGAGAGCGCAGGTCACCAGGGTGACAGCGGTGCTCCGTCGCTGGGTGTGCCGCACGACCGTGACCCTTCCGAGCTGGTTGGTCCGCAGACCCGACCAGCGTCACACGAAGCGACAAAGTCGGCATTTCGGGCAGGAAGAACGGGTGACGGCCCCGCTCCCGGCCGCCATGGGAGGGCGGCCGGAGCGGGGGCAACGGCGAGCCGCGACGGGACACGGCGGGCCGAGACGGGGCACTGGGAAAGGGGCGGGCGGCCGTCAGCCTCCCGTGGTGAGCAGGATCTTGCCGATATGGGTGCTCTCGTCCAGCGTGCGGTGCGCGCGGTGCGCCTCCCGCATCGGTACCGTACTGTCGATCACCGGGCGCACCCGCCCGTCCGAGAGCAGCGGCCACACGTGCTCGCGTACGGCCGCCACGATCGCCGCCTTCTCGGCCGGGGGCCGCGCCCGCAGCGAGGTGGCCGTCACCGCGCCGCGCTTGGCCAGCAGCGCGCCCAGGTTGAGCTCGCCCTTGGTGCCGCCCTGCATACCGATGACGGCCAGCCGGCCGTTCACCGCGAGCGCCTTGACGTTCCGCTCCAGGTACTTGGCGCCCATGTTGTCGAGGATCACGTCGGCGCCCGCGCCGTCGGTTGCCGAGCGCAGCTCCTGGACGAAGTCCTGCTCCCGGTAGTTGATCAGGATCTCGGCGCCCAGTTCGGCGCACCGCTGCAGCTTCTCGGCCGTGCCCGCCGTCACCGCGACCCGGGCGCCCACCGACTTGGCGAGCTGGACGGCCATGGTGCCGATGCCGCTGGAGCCGCCGTGCACCAGCAGCGTCTCCCCGGGGCGCAGGTGCGCCACCATGAAGACGTTCGACCAGACCGTGCAGGTGACCTCCGGCAGTCCGGCCGCTGTCGCGACGTCCACACCGTCCGGTACGGGCAGCAGCTGGCCGGCGGGCACCGCGACCTTCTCGGCGTAGCCTCCGCCGCCGAGCAGCGCGCACACCTGGTCGCCGACCGCCCAGCCGGACACCCCCGGGCCGACGGCCGAGATCCGGCCCGCGCACTCCAGACCGGGGTACGGGCTCGCACCCGGCGGCGGGTCGTAGAAGCCCTGGCGTTGCAGCACGTCCGCGCGGTTGACGGCGCTCGCCACGACATCGACGAGGACCTCGCCCTCCCCGGGCTCGGGGTCCGGGACCTCCGCCCAGACCAGCGCCTCGGGACCGCCGGGTTCGGGAATCGTGATCGCATGCATACGGCCGACGCTACCCGCACCCTCTTGCGCTCCTGCGGCCCTCCCGTGCCTGCGGGGGCGTCAAGCCGCGTAGGTGAAGCGGAGCTTCTGGTCCGGGGTCGGGACGTACGCCTGGTGGCAGCCGGTGCAGAACCAGAACCAGGAGTCCTCCTTGCCCGGCCCGGTCTCGCGGGTGTCCTTCCACAGGAGACGGTCAGGGCAGTTGGGGCAGGTGGGCGGCGGGTCCATCGCGTCAATCGTCACGCGCGCTTCCCGCGACGGCCCGCCAGGCGCACCAGAGTCACCTGAAGGGGTGACGACGGGACCAGAACCAGGCGAGAACGGAAGCCGCTCCGCACCGGCCCGGCCACCGGCTACCGCAACTCGCCCCGCCGGTCGTCCGGTTCGGGACGTGTGCGGGAGGCGCGGTGGATGACCACCAGCCGGTCGGTCAGCTCCAGGGTGGCGGCCTCCGGGTCGTCGAAGGCGAGTATGCGGTGGCCGCGGACCACGGAGACGACGAGGTCGGGGCAGTCGCGCGGGGAGCGGCCCGCCTCGGCCTTGGTGACGGGCCGTTCCTTGAGGTCGAGACCGGTGCCCTGCTGGATGAGGTCCTCTATCACCGAGCTGGCGTTCGGGCTGAGCATCGCCAGGCCGAGCAGCCGGCCCGCCGCACTGGCGCTGGTGATGACCTGGTCCGCGCCCGACTGCCGCAGCAGTGGTGCGTTTTCCTCCTCCCGCACCGCGGCGACGATGTTGATGCGCGGGTTGAGCTGCCGCGCCGTCAGCGTCACCAGTACCGCGGTGTCGTCCCGCTGCGCCGCGATCACTATCTGCTGGGCCCGCTGCACCTCGGCCCTGGTCAGCACCTCACTGCGGGTGGCGTCGCCCTCGACACCGGCGAACCCTTCCGCTGTGGCGGTCCTCACGGCCTGCGGGTGCGGATCGACGACGACGATCCGGTCGCGGCCCTGCCCGGTCGACAGCAGGGTCTGGACGGCCGAGCGGCCCTTGGTGCCGAACCCGACGACGACAGTGTGGTCGCGCAACGCGGCCCTCCAGCGGTTCAGGCGCCACTGCTGCCGGGTGCGGTCCGTCAGCGCCTCAAGTGTGGTGCCGATGAGGATGATCAGGAACAGCACGCGCAGCGGCGTGATGACGAGAGTGTTGACGAGCCGCGCACTGTCGGACGCCGGGGTGATGTCGCCGTAGCCGGTCGTGGAGAGCGTGACGGTCGTGTAGTAGAGGCAGTCCAGGAACGTCACGTCGTCGTCGGCGTTGTCCACATAGCCGTCCCGGTCCAGATAGACCAGCAGCACGGTCACCCACAGGACGACGAGCGCGGCCAGCAGCCGCCGTGCGACCTGCCGCTGCGGACTGACGCCGGGGCGCGGCAGCAGGACCGAACCCTGCTGCTCCCCCGTGCCACGGGCCCGGCGGCCCTCTGGCCGTATCACCACGGCAGCTCCAGTACGGGCACATCCGTGCCGGGCGCACCGCCGCCGGGCGGTACGACGGCAAGCGCGTCGCAGGAGGCCACCCCGCGCAGCATGGCCGGGCCCGAGTACCGCAGCGGCTGGATACGCGCCCGGAGGCCGGAGCCCTCGTACCGTACGGGCACCAGCCGGGTGTCGCGCGGGTGGCCGGACACCTCGGCGCCCAGTGTGGCCTCCCGGGGCTCCGGCCGGGTGCGCCCGGCCAGGGCGTGCAGCAGTGGCGCGGCCAGCGTGACGAGCCCGGAGAGTGCCGCCAGCGGATTGCCGGGCAGACCCACGAGGAACCTGCTGCGCGGCTGCTTTCCCGCGCTCTGCTGCGCCGTGGCGGGCCCCAGTGCGGCCAGCAGCATCGGGTGCCCTGGGCGGACGCGTACGCCGTGCACCAGCAGTTGGGCGTTCAGGCGGCGCAGCGTCCCCTGGAGGTGGTCGACGGGTCCTGCTGCCGTGCCGCCTGTGGTGACGACGACGTCGGCCGTCGTGCCGGCGACCGCCTCGTGCAGCGCCTCCGCGTCGTCCCCCAGCAGCCTGGTGACGGTCACCTCGGCGCCCAGAGCCGTCAGCCACGGCTCGACCATCGGCCCGAGGGCGTCCCTGATCCGGCCGTCGCGCGGCAGGCCGCGGTGCAGCAGTTCGTCGCCCAGTACGAGCACTTCGGCGCGCGGGCGCGGCACCGCGGGCAGTTCGTCGTAGCCCGCCGCGGCCGCCAGGCCGAGTACGGCCGGGGTGATGGCGAGGCCGGATTGCAGCAGTTCATCGCCTTTGCGGCACTCCTGGCCGCGCGGGCGGATGTCGGTGCCGGGCTGCGGGGGCGTGCCGGTGCGCAGCCGCGCGCCGGTCAGCCGGGCTGCCTCGGAGCGCAGCACGGCGCTGGTGCCGGGCGGGATGCGGGCGCCGGTCGCGATGCGGACCGCCGCCCCGTCGGCCAGTTGCGGCGGCTCGGAACGGTCGCCCGCCAGGATGCCGGGGCGCTCGGTGCCGTCCGCGGCCCGCGCCGGCTCCCAGGGGCCGGGGCCCGACACCGCCCAGCCGTCCATGGCGGACGTGTCGAACGGCGGCAGATCGGTGAGGGCGCGCAACGGCGCCGCCAGAGTGCGCCCCAGCGCGTGCGGGAGGGGCACGGTCTCCGCGGGGAGCGCGCTGGCCGCGGAGGACGCCAGGGCAACGGCCTCGGGCCAACTGGGCGCGGGCTTGTGCGTGCTGGGGCCGGGCTGGTTCTGCGGTCCCTGTTGCGGGCCACGCTGCGGAGTTCGGCCCTCCGAGGCAGGACCGGAGTTGCCGGTTCCGTTGCTGCTCCCGCCTTCCCCGTGGCCCGGGTGTCCCGCGGCTTGCTCGGAGGGGCGGCCGCCGGGGGGCCCTGCTGCGGAGTTCACGGCATTCCCTGTGTCCGGACCTGTGTCTGGGTGATTCTCGGGGCGCCCGGAATTCTCGCTCCACTGGATATGCCGGATGCGCTTCAGCCGCGGGGCGGGTGGCGGCTCCGGGCGGGCCCGGCCGCTGTTGGCCAGGGCGATGGCCTCGTCGAGTTCGTCGGCGCCGCTCATCGGTTGTCGGCGCTTCCGGTGTTCTCGTCGGTCTCCTCGGCCCAGCGCCGGGCGAGGCGGGCCGCCGCCTGGGCCGCCCGCGCGACGTCCTGCGCCGAACCGCCCGCCTGCGCGGCCGCGTAGCCCACCAGGAAGGTGGTGAGCGGCGCTGCGGGGCGTGCGACACCGTGCGCGGCGTCGCGGGCGAGGTCGAGCAGCGCGGAGGTGTCGACGTCGAGCTCGATGCCGAGTTCGGCCTTGACCGCGGAGATCCATTCATCCAGCACGGTTTCATGCTCCCTGATGCGGGCCCTCGCTGTGGCGATGTCGTCCCAGGTGTCGCAGTCCAGTGCGGCGGCGGTGACGGAGGGCGCGGTCACCCGGTGCAGCATCAGCCCTTGGAGCACCATGCGCAACGGCAGGCTGGACAGAGTGCCGTATTCGGTGCGCAGCAGTGCGAGTTCGCGGCGCAGCGGCTCCACCCGGTAGGCGGCCAGCAGGGGTTGGTCACGCCCGTCGTGCACGATGGCACCGTCGTATCCGCCGGGTACGGCCACCAGCGTGCGCACTGCCGACGCCGAGAGGAAGGGCAGGTCGGCGGAGACGGTCAGCACGGGGCCCTCTTGTGCGGCGGGGCGGTCCCGTGCGGAGCGCTCCAGCGCGTCCAGGCCCGCCTGGAGGGCGGCGAGCGGGCCGCCGCCGGGGGGCTCCTCGCGGGCCCACAGCACCGGGCGGTACGTGGGGTGCCGCGGGCCCACCACCACCGTGGCCGCCGCGTCCGCGCACGCCGCGAGGACGCGGTCGAGCAGCGTTCTGCCGCCGACCGTGACGGCGGGCTTGTCGGCGCCGCCCAGCCGCCGCGCGCCGCCGCCCGCGAGGACGAGGGCCGCGTACGGCCGCGGGGCGGCGTACGGGCCCCCTGCGGCGCCTTGTGCAGCCTCCGGGGGCGTCCCGGAGCCCTCCGGCGGTCCGGCGGCGGATGGTGGTTCTGGAGCCTGCGTCACGCCTCAGAGCGTACGGAACGCGGAGCCTACGGGTCACAGCATCCGCAGCAGCCTCGCCGGATGCTCCACACAGTCCGCGACATGGCGCAGGAAGCCGCCTGCCGTGCCGCCGTCGCACACCCGGTGGTCGAAGGTGAGGGACAGCTGTACGACGCTGCGGACCGCCAGTTCGTCCCCGACCACCCAGGGCTTGCGTGCGATACGGCCGACGCCGAGCATCGCGGCCTCCGGGTGGTTGATGATCGGGGTGGAGCCGTCCACGCCGAAGACCCCGTAGTTGTTCAGCGTGAACGTGCCGCCCGTCAGCTCGGCCGGGGTGAGCCTGCCGGCGCGGGCCGCCTCGGTGAGCCGGGCCATCTGAGCGGTGAGCTGTTCGGCGCTCAGCGTGTGCGCGTCGCGTACGACCGGGACGACGAGCCCTCTGTCGGTCTGCGCGGCGAATCCCAGATGGACCTCGGGCAGGACGACGATCTCCTGTGCCTTCGTGTCCACCGTCGAGTTGAGCTCGGGGAACCTGGCGAGCGCCGCCGTGCAGATGCGGCCCAGCAGTGCGAGCAGCGAGACGGCCGCCGGGGGCTCGCCGTGGCCGGGCGGGGCGTTCATCTCCTTGCGCGCGGCGAGGAGTTCGGTGGCGTCCGCGTCCACCCAGCAGCCGGCGTCCGGGATCTCGGCGCGACTGCGCGCGAACCGTTCGGCCGCCGTACCGCGCATGCCGCGCAGCGGTATCCGGCGCTCCTGCCCCTGCTGTGGCTTTTCGGCTCTCTGTTGCGCGGTGTCCGGCAGTGCTTCGTTCTGCTGCTGTGCCGCGTACTGCTGTTGCGCGTTCTGCTGCGGTGCCGCGTCCTCCCGTCCCTCCCGGACGGCGCGTTCCACATCTGCGCGCAGGATCAGCCCGTCCGGGCCGCTGCCGGTCATCCCGCGCAGTTCCAGGCCGTGTTCCCGGGCCAGGCGGCGCACCAGGGGGGAGATCACGGGGACGGTGCCATTCGTGGTGCCGCGGGCGGGGGTGCCCCGGTCGGCGGTGGACCGGGGCTCCTCCCCTGCCCCCGCACCGGGCGGCCGCAGCGCGGCCCGTGGCCGGCGGCCGGGCGGCCGCCCCGTCCCGTAGCCGACCAGCACATTGCCCGAGCCGCCCACGTGCTCCGGCTCCGGGGCAGGTTCGGGGCCGGTCTCCGCGACCCGCTCGCCGCCCCCGCTGTCCGGGCCGCCGGGCGCTTCGCCGCCCGGGCTGACCGCGACGGTGACCAGTGGTGAGCCGACGGCGACCTCGCCGCCCTCCTCGGCCGCGTGCGAGGTGACCACGCCCGCATAGGGGCAGGGGACCTCGACCAGGGCCTTGGCCGTCTCCACCTCGACCACCGGCTCGTCCACCCGCACGGTGTCGCCGACCGCGACCAGCCACCTGACGATCGTCGCCTCCGTCAGCCCCTCCCCCAGGTCCGGCAGGGCGAACTCGCGCACCTCACCCATCAGACAGCACCTCCGCGCCGGCCCTCGCCCACGCCCACGTGCTCCGTGAAACCGCTCTCCCACTGGAGCCGGGCGACAGCGTCCAGGATGCGGTCGACTCCCGGCAGATGGTGCTGCTCCAGCATCGGCGGCGGGTAGGGGATGTCGAACCCGGCGACGCG
Organism: Streptomyces oryzae; assembly: GCF_017676365.1. Taxonomy (GTDB): domain Bacteria; phylum Actinomycetota; class Actinomycetes; order Streptomycetales; family Streptomycetaceae; genus Streptomyces; species Streptomyces oryzae. Next base: position 6,152 of record NZ_JADKMA010000060.1, on the reverse strand, counting down.
CAGTACAGGCGCCTCCAGATAGTGGAAGCAGCGCTCGGTGATGCGGGCGGCGATCTCGCCCCCAGGGCCGGCGAAACCGGGGGACTCGTGCACCACCACGGCCCGCCCCGTGCGCCGTACGGAGGCGGCGACCGTCTCCTCGTCGAACGGCACCAGGGAGCGCAGGTCGATCACCTCCAGATCCCAGCCCTCCGCGCCGTCCTCGCGCGCGCCCTCGGCGGCCTCCAGGCAGACCGGTACGGACGGGCCGTAGGTGATCAGCGTCGCCGAGCTGCCGCGGCGGCGTACGACGGCCCTGCCGACGCCAGGAACCGGCTCCGGCTGCTCCGGGTCCCAGTCGGCCTTCGACCAGTAGAGCCGTTTCGGTTCCAGGAAGACGACCGGGTCGTCGGAGGCGATGGCGGCGCGCAGCAGTCCATAGGCGTCGGCGACCGTGGCCGGGGTGACGACATGCAGCCCGGGAGTGGCCATGTAGTACGCCTCGGAGGAGTCGCTGTGGTGCTCCACGCCGCCGATGCCGCCGCCGTAGGGAACGCGAATCGTCATCGGCATGGGCATCCCGCCGCGCGTACGGTTGCGCATCCGCGAGACGTGCGAGACCAGTTGCTCGAAACCGGGGTAGGCGAACGCGTCGAACTGCATCTCCACGACCGGCCGCAGCCCGTACATCGCCATCCCGACCGCCGTGCCGAGGATGCCCGCCTCCGCCAGTGGCGTATCCGTGCACCGGTCAGGACCGAACTCCGCAGCCAGCCCGTCCGTCACCCGGAAGACCCCGCCCAGGGTGCCGACGTCCTCGCCGAAGACGTGCACATCCGGGTCGTCGGCCATCGCGTCCCGCAGGGCGCGGCGGAGCGCCTGGCCCATGGTGGCGGGTTTGCGGACCGCGGGCGCTGCGGCGGGCTGCCGCACTGCTGTGCTCATCGGGTCTCCTCCCCCGCTGCGAGCTCGGCCCGCAACTGGTCCGCCTGGTCGCGCAGTTGCGGTGTGGGCTCCGCGTAGACGTGCGCGAACAGCTGGGCCGGGTCCAGCGGCGGGTCCTGGTGCATCCGCTCGCGCAACCGGGCCGCCTGCTCCTCGGCGGCCTCCTCGGCCTCCTGTACGGCTTTCTCGTCCAGCAGTCCGCGGCTGCGCAGCTCGCGCTCCAGGAGCGTCACCGGGTCGTGCGCCCGCCACGCCTCGACCTCGCTGTCGGTGCGGTAGCGGGTCGCGTCGTCGGCGTTCGTGTGCGCCTCCAGCCGGTAGGTGACCGCCTCGACGAGGGTGGGGCCGCCGCCGGAGCGGGCGCGGGCCAGCGCCTCGCACAGCACCTCGTGCACCGCCACCGCGTCGTTGCCGTCCACCAGCCGGCCCGGCATGCCGTAGCCGACCCCCTTGTGCGCCAGGGAGGGAGCGGCGGTCTGCTTGGCGAGCGGTACGGAGATCGCGAAGCCGTTGTTCTGCACCAGGAAGACGACCGGTGCCTGCCATACGGCGGCGAAGTTGAGCGCCTCATGGAAGTCGCCCTCGCTGCTGCCGCCGTCGCCGACCAGCGCGAGCGCCGCCACCTCGTCCCCCTTGAGCCGCGCGGCGTGCGCCAGCCCCACAGCGTGCGGCAGCTGGGTGGCCAGCGGGGTGCACAGGGGCGCGACCCGGGTGGCGGGCGAGTCGTAGCCGTGGTGCCAGTCGCCGCGCAGCAGGGACAGCACCTCGACCGGGTCCAGGCCACGCGCCACGGCGGCGAGGGTGTCGCGGTAGCTGGGAAAGAGCCAGTCCTGCTCGCGCAGCGCGAGCGCGGCGGCGACCTGGCACGCCTCCTGGCCCCGCGAGGACGGGTAGACCGCGAGGCGGCCCTGCCGGGTCAGCGCCGTGGCCTGCTCGTTGAACCGCCGCCCGTGCACGACCGCGGCGTACAGCCGGCGCAGCAGCCCGGCGTCCGGCTCCGCCGCCTCCCGGTCCCCCGAAGGGGTGCCCAGGACGCGGTACGGCTCGGCGTCGGGCAGGAGCGGCGCGGCGTCCGTACGGGGACGCCACGAGGGGGGAGGCGCGGGGGCGTAGGCACCTGGCTGCTCTAGGACCGTCATGACGAGCACCTCCTCGTGGGCGGGCTGCGGCGCTGGCAGACGGGGTACGCCTGACACACCGGACTGCTGGCGCGCCGGCCTGCCGATGGCCGTACCACCGGCAGGCCGGGCCGGTGACCGAGCGGGCCACCCCTACCGATTGTTCGGTCGTCGGCACATTTTGGCTACGGGTGGCCTCAGCCTGTGGACAACTGGCCCGCAAAACCGTTCGATGTCCGCAGAGTGTCCATCCAGGGGAGGCGGAGGACCGTGCGGGGTGAACAGATGGCTGACGGGCCCGGGGAAGCGGGACAGTCCGCCGAGTGCCGCTCCGCCGCCCGCCCTCCCGTCCGGCCGCTGGACGCGATCGACCGCGACATCCTGCGGCTGCTCCGTGCGGACGGACGGGCCTCCATCCGCTCGGTGGCCGAACGTGTGCACGTCTCCCGCGCCAACGCCTACGCCCGTATCAACCGGCTGATCGACGACGGGGTGATCCGCGGCTTCAGCGCCCGCGTCGACCAGGAGCGCGCGGGCCACGGCGCCTCGGCGTACATCACCCTCAAGATCGTCCAGGACTCGTGGCGCAGCGTCCGTGAGAAGCTCCAGGAGCTGCCGGGGGCCGCCCACATGGCGCTGGTCAGCGGAGACTTCGATGTACTGCTGCTGGTGCACACCCCGGACAACAGGGCGCTGCGGGACCTGGTGCTCACCCGTATCCAGTCGATGCCCGAGGTGCTGAGCACCCGCACGCTGCTGGTCTTCGAGGAGACGGACCTGGAGCCGGGGCCGTAGCTCTCCGAGAGCCTGGGGGCCTGGGGGACCCTTGGGCCGTCGGCGTCGGGGCCTCAGCCGGTGCGCAGGCCCGCGAAGGCGGTACGGATCACGGCCTCGGCGACCTCGGCGCTGGTGCCCGCGCCGTTGTCGGGTTCGGCACCGCCCGAGGTGATGGCCTCACCCCGGTCGCCGTTGTGCGGGGCCCGGTCCGGGCGGTACCACTCGGCAATCGAGTTGATCATGCCGAAGAGCAGCCGCGTCGCCAGCCGCGCGTCCACGTCGGAACGCAGGTCACCCTCGGCCGCCGCCTGCTTGACCAGCTCGGCCACCCGCTGGTCGAACTCCCGGCGCCGGGACATCGCCCACACCTCGGTCTCGGTGTTGCCGCGCACCCGCAGCAGCAGCGTCACGTACGGCAGCTCGGCCATCAGCACCTCGACGGTACGGCGCGTGACGTGCTCCAGCCGCTCCACCGCGCGCCCCTCACACGCCCTGGGCTCCTCCAGCACGGCGAACAGGCCGTCCAGCGCCCGGCTTATACCCCGGCGCAGCAGCTCCTCCTTGCCGCGTACGTGATGGTAGATCGAGGACTTCGAGATTCCGGCCGCCTTCGACAGGTGCTCCATCGAGGTGCCGTCGTAGCCCCGCTCGTTGAACACCCGCACGGCGACGGAGAGCAGCGAGTCGGGCGTGTAGGTGTCGCGCTTGACCGTGGGCATGCGGCCGATGCTAGCCGGGCCGTCGGCAGGGCCTCGCGGGCGTCCGGCGAAGTTATCCACAGGTTCAGGGACCCCCTTGCACCGACCGATCGTTCGGTAGCAGTATCTATCACGTGACCGGCCGCGGCAAAGCCGTCGCCATCCGTATTCCGTCCCAGCTCAGCGAGGAGTTGGTCCCGCGTGACCACCGGCATCGGCACGACCACTGCCCAGCTCATCGACAAGCACCGGCCCACCCTGGACCGCGCGCTGGAAACGATCCGCAGCCGGGAGTTCTGGAGCCCGCACCCCGAGCACCCGAAGGCGTACGGCGAGGGTGCCGCCGAGGAGGGCAAGGCCGCTTTCGAGGCGCTGCGCGGCAGCCGCTTCGAGCTGCCCGGCCAGCCGGTCTCCGGCGAGTGGGTGGCCACCGAGGTGTCCCCGTACGGCTTCGAGCTGGGCATCTCCTACCCCCGCGCGGACGAGGGCGCCGTCGACGCGCTGCTGTCGGTGATGCGCGGCGGGCTGCCGGCCTGGCGCACGGCAGGGCCCGAGGCCCGTGCCGCCGTGTGTCTGGAGATCCTGGCGCGGATCAACGCCCGCACCCACGAGTTCGCCCAGGCCGTGATGCACACCAGCGGCCAGGCGTTCATGATGGCCTTCCAGGCGGGCGGCCCCCACGCACAGGACCGCGGTCTGGAAGCTGTCGCCTACGCCTACGCCGAGCAGGTACGCACCCCCGAGCGCGCCGAATGGGAAAAGCCGCAGGGCAAGCGCGAACCACTGCGGGTCACCAAGGAGTTCACCCCGGTCGGACGCGGCATCGCGCTGCTGATCGGCTGCAACACCTTCCCCACCTGGAACGGCTTCCCCGGCTTCTTCGCCTCCCTCGCCACCGGCAACGCGGTGCTGGTCAAGCCGCACCCACGGGCCGTGCTCCCGCTGGCCCTGACGGTGCGGATCGCCCGCGAGGTGCTGGCGGAGGCCGGGTTCGACGCCGATCTGGTGGCGCTGGCGGCCGAGGCGGAGGGCGACGGGATCGCCAAGGATCTGGCCACACGCCCCGAGATCCGGGTGATCGACTACACCGGAGGCTCGGCCTTCGGCGAGTGGCTGGAGGCCAACGCCCGCCAGGCGCGGGTCCACACCGAAAAAGCCGGCGTCAACACGGTCGTCATCGACTCCACCGACGACTACGAGGGCATGCTGGCCAACCTCGCCTTCTCCCTCTCCCTCTACAGCGGCCAGATGTGCACGACGCCGCAGAATCTGCTGATCCCGGCCGGCGGCATCACCACCGAGTCCGGCCCCAAGAGCTACGACGAAGTGGTGGCAGACCTCGCCACGGCCGTCGGCAAGCTGCTCGGCGACGACGCGCGGGCGGCCGCACTGCTCGGCGCCCTCGTCAACGACCAGGTACGGGAACGCCTGGAGGCGGCCCCCGCACTGGGCGAGGTGGCACTGGCCTCCCGCGCGGTGGCCCACCCGGAGTTCCCCGACGCCACCGTCCGCACCCCGGCGATCATCAAGCTGGACGCCACCAAGCCGGAAGCCGAGGCGCCGTATCAGGCCGAGTGCTTCGGCCCGGTCTCCTTCGCGGTGGCCGTCGGCTCCACGGAGGACGCGCTGGAGCTGCTGCGCAACACCCTCCAGGCCAAGGGCGCGATGACCGTCTCCGCGTACACCACCTCGCCCGAGGTGGCACGCCAGGCGGAGGAGGTCTGCTTCGACGAGCCCGCCCAGCTGTCGCTCAATCTGACGGGCGGTGTCTACGTCAACCAGACGGCCGCCTTCAGCGACTTCCACGGCTCGGGCGGCAACCCGGCAGCCAACTGCGCCCTCTGCGACGGCGACTTCGTCTCCGGCCGGTTCCGAGTCGTGGAGGTGCGGCGTATGGCGGAGAGCTGACAGCACGGCCGAGCCCCGGACAGCACAGTGCCCCCGGGGGGTGCACCCGGGGGCAGGTGAGCGGCCCTGTGAGGGCCCGGCTCTGCGGACTTACGGAGCTCAGTCGGCGGGCTGGCCCGAGGAGACGGTCAGATCGACCTTGTCCTTCTTCGGGTCGAACTCGTCGATCGAGCCGGGGCTCTGGTCCAGGACGGTGTTCTTGCCCCAGACGTTCTCGTCCTCCGTGGTCACCTCGCCGAGCTTCCACCCGGCGGCGCGCAGACACGCCTTGACGGAGGTGAGGTCCTTGATCGTGAGGTCGGGCATCAGGACCTTGCCCTTGTCGCTGTAGGACTCGGTGGCGTCGGTGCACTTCTCGGAGTCGATGGTGCGGGACTTGTCGGGGCCCTTGAAGCCGCCGGAGTCCGATCCGCCGTCATCGCCGCCGCTGTTTCCGCCCGGGTCGGTGGCCTTGGTCGGGGTGGGCTTCGGCTTCGCGGTGGGCTTGGGGTCGGGGTCGTCGCCGCCGCTGGTCAGCCCGATGATCACGAAGACCAGGGCGACGATGACCGCAACGGCGGCCAGCCCGTAGCCGGCCATGGCACCGGTCGACAGCTTCTTGCCCGAGCCGCCGCCGTTGCCCGGGCCGCCGGACGCGTTGATCGTGTAGGGCGGCGGGGTGGAAGGGCCGCCGTGCGACGCCTGCGGGTAGCCATAGCCGGGACCGGCGGCGGGGGAGGTCTGGGTG
>NZ_JADKMA010000005.1 GCF_017676365.1 Streptomyces oryzae | reverse complement strand
GCCGGCGCACCCCGAGAGGGGCGTGCGCCATCCGTGGGGCGCACGCCCCTCTCGTCGTATTCGGCGTACCGAATTCGCCGTTCCGTTGGGCACAGTGGGGCATACACCCCTCCTCGTACGCGTTACGTGTACGGGGAACCCACCCCTTCCTGACACGGAGGTGTGCTCAATGGCCGGTGCTGCCCAGAGGATCGTCGCGCTCGCGGAGCAACTGCTCGGGGAACCGCTCCCGGTCAGGGTGCGGGCGTGGGACCACAGCGAGGCGGGGCCGCCCGGAGCGCCGGTGCTGGTCGTACGCAGCCGTCGGGCGCTGCGCCGGGTGCTGTGGCGGCCCGGGGAGCTGGGGCTGGCGCGGGCCTGGGTCGCCGGTGACCTCGACGTCGAGGGCGATCTGTACCAGGCGCTCGCAGTGATGGCCGGACTGCTCTGGGAGCGGGACGAGGGGCCCGGCGCCGTGCCGGACAACACCGCTGTGCCCGGCGCGGGTTGGGCGCGCGGCGCGCTGTCCCTGGCGCGGGACCCGGCGGCGCGGCAGGCTGCCGCCGAGCTGCTGCGGCTGGCCGGGCCCGGACTGCCGCCCCCGCCGCCCGCCGAGGAGGCCAGGCGCCGCACCGGACTGCGCCACACCCTCGGCCGGGACCGCAAGGCCATCAGCCACCACTACGACGTGGGCAACGACTTCTACGAGCTCGTGCTGGGCCCCAGCATGGTCTACTCCTGCGCCTACTGGCAGCCGGACGGCACTCTGGAGGACGCCCAGCGCGACAAGCTCGACCTGATCTGCCGCAAGCTCGCCCTCCGCGAGGACCAGCGGCTGCTGGACGTCGGCGGCGGCTGGGGCTCCCTCGTACTGCACGCGGCGCGCGAGTACGGCGTACGCGCCGTCGCCGTCACCCTCTCCCGCGAACAGGCCGCCTACGGCCGCAAGCGGATCGCCGAGGAGGGGCTGACGGACCGGGTGGAGATCCGGGTCCAGGACTACCGGGAGATCGAAAAGGAGGAGGCGGCGCGAAGCGCCTCGGACAGGGGCGGTGGTCGGGCGACGGGCGGGCCGTACGACGCGATTTCGTCCGTCGGGATGGCCGAGCACGTGGGTGCGGAGCGTTACCGCGAGTATGCCGACAGTCTGTACGCGCTGCTCAAGCCGGGCGGGCGGCTGCTGAACCACCAGATCGCCCGGCGGCCCCTCGCCGACGAAGAGCACTACGAGGTGGACCCGTTCATCGATGCCTACGTCTTCCCCGACGGTGAGCTGGCCCCCATCGGGCGGACGGTGGGGCAGCTGGAGCGGGCGGGTTTCGAGGTGCGGGACGTCGAGTCGCTGCGCGAGCACTACGCGCTGACGCTGCGCGCCTGGGTACGCAATCTGGAGGCCGACTTCGCGCGCGCGGCCCGGCTCACCACGCCGGGACGCGCCCGGGTCTGGCGCCTCTACATGGCGGCTTCCGCGTTGGCGTTCGAGCGCAACCGGATCGGCGTCAACCAGGTGCTTGCCGTCAAGACCCCCGAATCCGGCGCCTCGGGACTGCCGCTGCGTACCCGTGAATGGACAGCGGACGCCCGCGCCGAGGCCGCCGCGGAGGGCTGATCCCGGCGAACGGGACAAACGCGAACGAGGCGCAGGCGAACGAGGCGCAGGCGAACGAGGCGCAAACGAACGAGGCGCAGTCGAGCGCGACAAAGGCGAGCGCGACAAGGCGAACGCGAAAACGGGGTGGGGTAGGGGCCAGACCAACCCCTGCCCCACCCCGGTCGGGGTCCGGGGGCCACCCACCAGGGCCCCGGGGGCTCACTCCGTCTTGATGGCGGCCAGCATGTTGAGCCGGGCAGCGCGCCGCGCGGGCCACAGGGCTGCGAGGACGCCCACCAGCGCGGCCAGTGCGAGGAAGATACCCATACGCCCCCACGGCAGGACGAGCGAGTAGGTCTCCAGCGAGCTGGAGATCAGCTCACCGGCGGCCCAGCCGAAGAAGACTCCGAGGCCGATCCCGAGTACCCCGCCGAAGAGCGAGATGACCAGCGACTCCAGCCGCACCATCCGCTTGACGCCGCGCCGGTCGAGACCGATGGCGCGCAGCATCCCGATCTCCTGGCCGCGTTCGAAGACCGACATGGCGAGCGTGTTGATCACGCCGAGCACGGCGACGATGACGGCCATCGCGAGCAGCCCGTAGAGCATGTTCAGCAGAATGTTGATCATCTGCGCTATGCCCTCGGAGATGTCCTTCTTGTCCTGCACGAGCACCGCGGGGTTGTCCCCGAGCTGCTTCTCCAGGGACTTCTTGACCTGGTCGGTCGCGCCGTCCTTGGTCTTGGCCAGGACCTGCATGTCCGCGACCTTGGCCATGTGCGGGGTCACGGTCTTGTTGTCGACCATGATCCCCTTGATCATCTCGTTGCCCTTGTAGAGCCCGGCGACGGACAGTTGGGCCTTCTTGCCGTCCTGGTACGTCACCTGGAACCGGGAGCCGACCTTCCAGCCCTTCGCCTCGGCCGTTTTGGTGTCGACGACGACCTGCTTGCCGCCGCTGATCCCGGACCAGCCGCCCTTGGTGAAGTCGAGCGAGGTGAGCTGGGCGATGGCGGAGCCGTTGACACCGGTCAGATACTCCGTGTCGCCGTCGATCTTCGCCCGTGCGTTGCGCAGCGGCGATGTGGCGGTGATCTCGTCCGACCGGGCCAGCTTCTTCTCCACCTCCGGCGAGAGCGGGGTGAAGTTGGCCATGGAGACGGTGTAGTCGGCCTTCAGCGAGTCGGAAGCCATCTTGTCGATGGCCTGCTGCACACCGCCGGCGATCACCGTCAGTCCGGTGATCAGCGTCAGCCCGACCATCAGCGCGGAGGCGGTGGCCGCCGTACGGCGCGGATTGCGTACCGCGTTCTGCCGGGCCAGCTTGCCGCTGACGTTGAAGAGCCGCAGCACCGGGGCCGCCGCCGCGATCAGCGGGCGGGACAGCAGCGGGGTGAGGACGAAGACGCCGATCAGCAGCAGTCCGGCGCCGGCGCCCATCGGGGCCTTGCCGCCGTCCTCCATCCTGGTCGCCATCAGCACCAGCACCGCACCGGCGGCGGACAGCAGCGCGCCGATGGTGTTGCGGACGATCAGCGAACGGGTCGTCGCGGGGGCGTGGATGCTGCCCATCGCCGCCACCGGCGGGATCTTGGCCGCGCGCCGTGCGGGCAGCCAGGCCGCCAGGACGGTGATGACGACGCCGACGGCCAGCGAGATGACGACCGTGGACGGTTCGATCACCAGCGGCCCGTCGGGCATGGTGCCCATCTTGCCGATCAGGCTTCGCAGTCCGGCGCCGATGCCGACACCGGCCGCCATTCCGGCCAGGCCCGCGACGGTGCCGACGACCAGCGCCTCGATCAGCACCGAACGGGTCACCTGGCGGCGGCTGGCCCCCACCGCACGCAGCAGCGCCAGCTCCTTGGTCCGCTGGGCGACCAGCATGGTGAAGGTGTTGGCGATGATGAAGATGCCGACGAACAGTGCGATCCCGGCGAACGCCAGCAGGCTGGTCTTCATGCCCGACATGCCGTTCTCGATCTGCTCGGACTCGTCGTCGGCGAGCTTCTTGCCGGTGACGGCCTCGGTGCCGGAGGGCAGCATCTTGGCGGCCTGCGCCTTGAGCGCGGCCTGCGAGACGCCCGGCTTGGCCTGGAGCGAGATCTCGGTGTACTCACCGGGCTTGGCGAACAGCCGCTGCGCGGTGGCGTTGTCGAACAGTACGAGGGTGCCGCCCGCGGCGACGCTGCCGTCGTCCGTGGTGTAGATGCCGGTGACCTTCTCCTTGCGCACCGGGCCGTCCACCGACATCCGGACGGTGTCGCCGACCCGGTAGCCGGTGCGCTCGGCGGTCTTGGCGTCCAGCGCGATCTGGCCGGGGGCGCGCGGCGCCGCGCCGTCCTTCATCGGGTAGCGCGGGTCGGTGCCCTTGCCGTCCCGGCCGGCGTAGTAGTTGGCGCCCTCGGTGGAGAAGCCGTCGCCGACCAGCTTGCCCTTCTTGTCGGAGAGGGCGGCGAAGCCGGAGACGACGCCGGTGGCCGACTTGGCACCGGGCAGCTGTTCGGCCCGGTCGAGGGTGCGCTGGCTCAACGGCGAGAGGGAGCCCCGGCCTTCGGGGGCGTCGCTGTTGTCCTGGCGGATGGAGACGTCGACGTGCGCGTAGCCCTTTTCGGAGCTCTTGTGGAACGCGTCGGAGATGGTCGAGGTGAACACCAGGGTGCCGGAGACGAAGGCCACGCCGAGCAGCACGGCGAGCATGGTCATCAGCAGCCTGGCCTTGTGCGCGAAGACGTTGCGCAAGGCTGTTCGGAGCATGAGGAAGTCCTGGAGGGTCCTTCTGCGAGAGGTGGTCAGCCGGTGGCGGGAGGCCGGCCGCGGAGCGAGTGGGAAATCGGATGCCGAAGCGGATGCCGAAGCGGGTGGTGCGGGCACGAGGGCGGCGCATGGTCACGCGAAGCTCGTAGGTCACCGAAGTGCGGACGTTCACCGAGCGCGTGCAGGCACTGCTGCGCGCTCCGGCACTGATGCGCGTAGCGGCTCACGCGCGCACGGGCTCACTTGCGTACGGGCTCACGGCTCACGTGCGTACGGGTGCACGTGACGTCCGGGCGCACGCGCTACGTGCACTGAAGCGCGTACGGCGCCAAGTGGTGCCGGAAGGCGCGGGCGAACCGAGCTGGTGCGCCCGGCTCAGCTGGTCCGGGCCCTGGCGTCGAAGGATTTCATCCGCTCCAGCACGCCCTCGGCGGTCGGGTCTGCCATGTCGTCGACGATGCGCCCGTCGGCGAGGAAGACGACCCGGTCCGCGTAGGCGGCGGCCACCGGGTCGTGCGTCACCATGACGACGGTCTGGCCCAGCTCGCGCACGGAGTTGCGGAGGAAGCCCAGGACCTCGGCGCCGGAGCGGGAGTCCAGGTTGCCGGTCGGCTCGTCCCCGAAGATGATCTCCGGCCGCGAGGCCAGTGCACGGGCCACGGCCACCCGCTGCTGCTGGCCGCCGGAGAGCTGGTTGGGCCGGTGCTTGAGCCGGTCGGCGAGGCCGACGGTCTTGATGACGCGGTCCAGCCACTCCTTGTCGGGCTTACGGCCCGCGATGTCCATCGGCAGCGTGATGTTCTCCATCGCGTTCAGCGTGGGCAGCAGGTTGAACGCCTGGAAGATGAAGCCGATGCGGTCGCGCCGCAGTTGGGTCAGCTTCTTGTCCTTCAGCGCGGTCAGTTCGGTGTCGCCGATGCGGGCGCTGCCGCTGGAGATCGAGTCGAGCCCCGCCATGCAGTGCATCAGCGTGGACTTGCCGGAGCCCGAGGGGCCCATGATGGCGGTGAACTCGGCCTGCCGGAACTCGACCGTTATCCGGTCGAGGGCGACCACTTTGGTCTCGCCCTGGCCGTAGACCTTGGACAGGTCCGTGGCACGCGCCGCGGCGACGCCGCTGCTCATCTGGTCGGCGGGGGCTCCGGGGTACGGGCCGCCCGCGGTGTGGTGCTGACGGGTGGTGGTCGTCACGGCGCGGTGCTCCTGTCGGACGTCGGTCGGGTGTGGAAGACGGAACTTTCCATGTGCCTCCATCGTTCCGTGGGATCCGCGCGGCTGGATCCGTCCCGGCTCTTGTTTCCGGGACAGCCTTCGGAGGTAGCCAATGGGCCCACGGTCATCCTTGGGTATGACAGCAGACCCTGAGACGGCCGAGGGAGCTGCGGCCGCAAAGGTCACCGGCATATGACCCTGGTGGACTTGGGACGCGAACGCGCGTGACTGAACGGCGACTTTCCGTCATTCCTGGCGAGCCGGACGCGGAGGGGAGACCGCTGCGAAGTGGTGCATGTGACACTGATGGCCCGTCAGTTGCCAATAAAATAAGACAACATCGGTCTGCCGATCCGCTGTTCGGGGGATGACCCTGGATAGGCTCGTCCCACGCCCTGGGGAGGGCCGTCTGCGCCCAGCGGCGTACGACGCGGTCCAGGAGCCGGTGCCCGGATGGTGGAATGCAGACACGACGAGCTTAAACCTCGTTGGCCCTAAGGGCCGTGCCGGTTCAAGTCCGGCTCCGGGCACCACCTGCCGCCTGGGGCGGCCTCCGCGCCTTCACCAGTGCTCCTGCAGGACACCAGCAGGCATTCCGGCTGAAATTCAACTCTCCTTCAAGCCTGTTTTCTCATTGCTGCGGATATTATGAACCGCTGCCTTTCGCCGCCGCGGGGCCTGGCACGAATGCCGGGCGACTCCACGGAATCCGCAGCCGGGGGCGCACGCGTGCACTCGTACGGGATCCCGGGATCCGGGATCCGGGCGCGCGGGCTCGGCCGGCCGGTCAGCGCGTCTCGAGGCGGAGGCGGAGCTGTTTCTCCTGGTCGCCGGCGACCTCCAGCACCTCCACCACGCCGAACGCCTCCAGCAGTACGCGATGCAGTCGCTCCACCGCGTACGGGGAGCCCTGGAGCTCAGCCGTCACCGGGGAGCCGAGGGCCACGGCTACCGGGCGTCCGCTGTCGCGTGAGACGTCGAAGCGCGACAGCCAGACGTTCGCCTTGCGGCCCTCGGGCCGCAGCTCCGCCCAGTCCGAGGGGAACAGCCCGCTCAGCACCCCGAAGACCGCCTCGGCGTCCTCGCAGGCACACCCGCTGAGCTCCACGGATACCTCCATCTCCCCTTCGGACATCTCCGCCGTCATGGTGCGGGCCTCCCTTTCTCGCGAATTCGCTCCAGGGCCCAATATCGGCCCGCAGGTACCCGTTCGGCGTGATCCCAACCGGCGATTCGCGCGCCCGGTGCGGCGCGCGTGCCCGAGCGGCCGTGCCACAGCGGTGAACGTGCCACAGCGGTGAACGCCCCGGCGATGAAGAAGAGTGCGGGGAATGGTCCGTATCCGCAGGTCCCCACCAACGTCCAGGAGGTACTCGATGACAGCCCCCCGAACGCTCGCGACCGTCACCGTCAGCCTGCCCGTCGCCGAGCGCATGACGTCGTACACCTTCTACCGGGACGGGCTCGGCCTGGAGGCTGTCGGGAAGCTCGCCGAGGACGGGGTGCCCGAACCGCTGCGGTTCATCGTCAACGACGGGCTGCGGCTGATGCTCATCCCCACCGGCGGCTTCGACTGGGTCACCGGCGACCACACCGTCGCGCAGCCCGGGCAGAGCGAATGTGTGCTGGCCGTGCCGGTCGCCGAGGAGCGCGACGTGGACGAGATGGTCACCCGCGCCGTGCGTGCCGGTGCCCGGACGGTCAGCGAACCGGCCCAGCAGCCCTGGGGCTACTCGGGCGCCTTCGCCGACCCGGACGGCCACATCTGGCTGATCCAGGCGGGGACGGCGGGCGGGGGTCACTGAGCCGCTCGGCCGGGAAAGCGGTTCGGGCCGCCGCCGAGAAGTGGTTGAGGGAGGGCGCCGCCCGCTGCCACGGTGAGCCGGTGATCGACCCTGGACTCTCCGGACGCACCGTGCTCGTGACCGGGGCCGTGGACGGGAACTGGTCGAGCGGGTCGTCCCGCAGATCTTCCGCTGCGCCGGGTGGGGCTGCCGGACGGCATCGCGGACGCGGTGGTCTTCCCCGCCTTCCGCCAGGCCCGCTTGATCACCGGTCAGGTGCTGCAGGTCGCGGGCGGGCACGCGCTCTGACGCCGTATCCGACGCCTGCCGTCCACGTGGCGTCCCACGCGTGCTGTCCACTGGCGTCGGGCGCCCGCCGTCACCGGCGTCCGACGCCCCTGTCCACGTGCCGGAAATCACTGGGGCGGTGCCGCGGGGCGCTTCTAAGCTGCGGGGATGACTCCCAGCACGCTCGCGGGCCCCGCTCCCGCCGCCGTTCCCGCACCCCCGCTCGCCGCCCGTGCCGCCTCGGTCGGCTCCTCGCCCGTACGGGAGATCCTGGCGCTCACCCAGCGGCCCGAGGTGATCTCCTTCGCCGGAGGGCTGCCGGCGCCCGAACTCTTCGCCGCCGAGGCGATACGGGCCGCCTACGACCGGGTGCTCGCGGAGCAGCCGCAGCGCGTGCTCCAGTACTCCACCTCCGAGGGCGACCCGGCGCTGCGCGGGGCCGTGGCGCGGCGGCTGGCGGCGCGGGGCCTGCCGACCGGGCCCGACGAGCTGCTGGTGACGACGGGTTCGCAGCAGGCCCTCACCCTGCTGGCGACCACACTGCTGGAGCCGGGCGACACGGTGCTGGTGGAGAACCCGACGTATCTGGCGGCGCTGCAGTGCTTCGGTTTCACGGGCGCGCGCGTGGTGCCCGTCCACGCCGACGACGAGGGCGTCGACCCGGTGGCGCTGGCGGAGGTGGTCGAGCGTGAGCGGCCCAAGATGCTCTATCTCATCCCCACCTTCCAGAACCCGACAGGGCGCACCCTGCCGCTCGCCCGCAGGCAGGCCGTCGCGGAGGTCGCCGCGCGGTACGGGATGTGGATCGTGGAGGACGACCCGTACGGGGAGCTGCGGTTCGAGGGCGAGCACGAGCCGTGGGTCGCCTCGCTGCCGCAGGCCGCCGACCGCACCGTGCTGCTGGGCAGCTTCTCGAAGGTGATGGCGCCCGGACTGCGGCTCGGCTGGCTGCGCGCACCTGAGGCACTGCGCCGTGCCTGTGTCATCGCCAAGCAGTCGCTGGATCTGCACTGTTCCACCGTCGATCAGGCGGCGGCCGCCCGCTATCTGGCGGACAACGACCTGGACGCCCATCTGGCCCGGGTCCGCGACGCCTACCGCGAACGCCGTGACGCACTGCTGGACGGGCTGTCCGCCGCCCTGCCGCCCGGCAGTACGTGGAACCATCCGCAGGGCGGCATGTTCGTGTGGGCCCGGCTGCCGGAGGGCCACGACGCCACGGAGCTGCTGCACGAGGCGGTCGCCAAGGACGTCGCCTACGTTCCTGGCGCGCCCTTCTTCGCCGGTACGCCCGACCCGGCCGCGCTGCGGCTGTCGTTCACCACGCACACCCCTCAGGAGATCCGGGAGGGGCTGCGGCGGCTCGGCGAGGTACTGCGGCCGGCCCCGGAGTAGCCGTCCGGGCCGGGCGCGTGCCGGGCGCGGGGGAGCGCGAGGGCCAGCAGCGCGATGACGGCGAGCACGCCCGCCATCGTGACGAACACGCGCTCGTGGCCCGTCCCGTCAGGACCGGCAACGGCGGAGAGCGCGGCCAGCCCCAGCGCGCCGCCGAACTGCTTGGAGGTGTTCAGCAGTCCGGAGGCCGCACCGGCTTCCCCGGCAGGCACCCCCGCGGTGACCACAGCGGTGGTGGGCGTGACGAACACCGCGCTGCCCAGCGAGAACACCACGGCAGGCCCCAGCACGCCCGCCACGTACCCGCTGTCCGCCGTCACCGTGCTCTGCCACAGGAAACCGCCCCCGCACACCACGGCACCGCTGAGGATGAGCGTGCGGTGCGCGAAGCGGCGCATCAGCCGTGGCGTGCACCACACGGCGACCGCCGCGCCGATCAGCGTGTGCGGCAGGAAGCCCAGTCCGGTACGGAGCGCCGAGTAGCCCAGCACGTCCTGCATGTAGAACGTGAGGAAGTACCAGACGGGGATCTGCAGACAGGCGCCGGCCAGCAGCACGATGGTGTTGCCCACCGCGACAGTGCGCTGCCTCAGCAGTCGTGGCGGGATCAGCGGCTCGGACGCCCACCACCGCTCCACGGCGAGGAAGACGACCAGCGCTGCTGCTCCGCCCACCAGCGCCCACACGGTGGCCGGGTCGCCCCATGAGGCGTGCTGGGTACGGCTGACGCCGAAGGTGAGCGCGGCCATCCCGACGGTCGCGGCGAGCGCTCCTGGCAGGTCAGGACGGCGGCGTTTCCGCTGTCCGCCGGTGCGGTGGCCTTCGCCGTCCAGGGTGCTGTCCGTGTCGCCGTCCAGGTCGCCGTCCGGGAGGAAGCGCAGCGCGGACAGCAGGACGGCACATCCCACCGGTACGTTGACGAGCAGCACGGCGCGCCAGGAGAGGGCGTCGGTGAGTACGCCGCCGAGGAGGTTCCCCGCGGCGCCGCCCACGGACGAGACGGCGGTCCAGACCGCCAGCGCCCGGCTGCGGCGCGGCCCTTCGGGGAAGGTCGTGGTGAGGACCGTCAGTGTGGCCGGTGCCAGCACCGCGGCCCCCAGCCCCTGCGCCGCCCGCGCGGCGACGAGTACGCCAGGTCCTGTGGCCAGCCCGCCGGCCAGGCTGGCCACGGTGAAGAGGGCGAGACCGGCGACGAACACCCGGCGGTGGCCGAGCAGATCGGCCAGCCGGCCGCCGGGCAGCAGCAGCCCGGCGAAGGCCAGCGCGTAACCGGTGGCGACCCAGGAGAGTCCGTCCGCGGTCGCGAACCCGAGTGCGTCCCGGATCGCGGGCAGCGCGACGTTCACCACGGAAACGTCCAGCACCACCATGAACTGCGCCGCACACGCCAGCACCAGCACGGGCGCCGCCCTGGACGTCATGGGCTCCTCCTCGGGGCGCCCCGTAGGAGGGGCCATTGGGTGAGCTTTTCAATGTGTTCGTATCGTAAAGCCAGCCAGGGGATTTTTTCAATGTGGCAATATTGAAAAGCGCGCTGCGCGGCACTGCCGGGACGCCGATACGACGGGACGGCGAGACAGCGGGACAGCAGAACGGCGAGACTGTGAGACCGCGCGACCACGAAAGGAAACGGCGGACATGCCCCGGACGAACACCCGCTCCCGCAGCGGTACTCGCGGTCCCGGTCTCCACCACGACCGGCGGCGTGCCGAGATCGCCGACGCGGTGCTCGACGTCGTCGCCGAGCGCGGGCTGCCCGCCGTCTCCCTGACCGAGGTGGCCGCCCGTGCCGACGTCTCGCCGGGCAGGGTCCAGCACTACTTCCCGGCCAAGCGGCAGCTGATCGAGGCCGCCTTCGACCGGGGCAACGCGCGCAGCGAGGCACGCATCCGCTCCCGCCTGGGCTGCGACCCCGACGAAGCGGCGCCCGATGAGGTGCTGGCGGTGGTGCTGGACGAGCTGATCCCGTACGACGACGCCTCGCGCGCCCACCTGAGGGTGCGTCACGACTTCAACGCACGCGCACTCGCCGACCCGGCGATCGCCGACCGGGTGCGCGCGCTGCACGCCGGTCTGCACCGGCGGCTGGCGGCGTGCCTGGTCCGGTGCCGCCAGGCCGGCAGCCCGCCGCGGGAGGGCGAGCCCGAGGCCACGGCCGTCGCGCTGGTCTCCCAGGCCGAGGGCCTCGCCTATCACGTCCTCCTCGGAACGGCGCAGGCCGACACCGCCCGGGCCACGGTGCGCAGCGCCCTGCAGGGGGCGCTCGCGCCGTAGTTCCGCCGCGCACGCGCGCGTGGATCGGCCTCGCCCCGCGCCACCCGCTTCAACAGCGCTGTCGTCGAGGAGTTCCGCGCCAGCTCCGGCCGGGTCGGCGGCCCGTTCGCCGGGGGGCGACCTGCTGTTGCTGACAACGCGCGGCGCCCGTACCGGCCTGGAGCAGACCTCACCGCTCGCTTTCGTACGCGACGAGAGCGGCCACCTGCTCGTCGTCGCCTCGGCGGGTGGCGCGCCCCGCCATCCCGCCTGGTAGCACAACCTCCTCGCCCACCCGATGGTCCGCGTGCAGGTCGGGACCGACTTCTTCGGCGCCGTCGCGGTGCCCACCGAAGGATCCGCGCGGGAACGGCTCTTCGCTCGGCGCAGAAGTACCCGCACCTCGCCCCGGCGCTGGAGCGGCTGCGTGCCGAGCACCGGACGGTGGACCGGATCCGCAGCGAGCTCGAAGCGCACCTCGACTACGAGGAGGAGGTGCTGATCCCCCCGCTGTCCGAGTTGCCGATGCCCTGACCCGGCGGCCGCAGCCGCGCGCCGACGCGGCCCAGCGCGCGGGCGACGACATCGAGTTCGTCCTGCTCCAGCACATCGATCAGGGCGGCGCGGACGGCGGCCACATGACCGGGGGCCGCGGCACGCAGCGTGTCGCGGCCCTCCGTGGTGAGCACGGCAAGGACGCCGCGTACATCGGTGGGGCAGGAGCGGCGCTCGACCAGGCCGCGCTTCTCCAGCTGGCCCACCTGGTAGGTGAGGCCGCTCTTGGACGTGAACAGGCCGTGTGCCAGATCGGTCATCCGGACCTCGCCGTCGGGCGCGTCCGCGAGCCGCACGAGGATCTCGTACTGCGCATGGGAGAGCCCCGCGTCCTCCTTGAGCTGCTGCTCCAGATGGCGGGAGACCCGGCTGGTGGCTTCCAGGAAGCCGTGCCAGGCCGCCATTTCCCGCTCATCGAGCCACCTGGTTCCGGCCATGGTGGCCATCCTACCTGGTTGTTCAAATTCGAACCTCTTGTTACGGTCGGGGCTCGGTCGTTCAAATCTGAACTGGGCCTGAACCGGCACCTGAACTCATATCCGAACCCGAACCCGAACCGACCCTGAACAACCTGAACAAGCCGTCCGGCCCGTCCACCGGACAGCTGTAGGAGGCTCCGCTCATGTCGTCCCCCCACGCCCCCGAGACCACCGAGGCCGCCGAGGCCGCTCGGTACGCCCCGGCGTCCGGCCTCCCGGAGAGTTCCGACGCCGCCCCCGCCGAACAGTCCGGCTACGACGCCGGGCTGCTCCTGCTGCGCCTCGCGGTCGGCCTGATCATGGCCGCGCACGGATCGCAGAAACTGTTCGGCTGGTTCGACGGCGGCGGGATCGACGGCACCGCGCAGTTCTTCACTGCCTCCGGCTATCCCTCGGCCAGGACCATGGCCGTCGTCGCCGGGCTCTCCGAAACCCTCGGCGGCCTCGGCCTGGTGCTGGGCCTGCTCACACCGCTCGCGGGCGCAGCGGTGTTCGGCACCATGCTCAACGCGCTCACGGTCAAGTGGGGCGGCGGTTTCTTCGCGCCCCAGGGAGTGGAGTACGAACTGCTGCTCCTGGTCGCCGCCGCGGCGCTCACTCTCACCGGCCCCGGTCGGCTGGCGGCCGACCGGGTGCTGCCACTGCCACGCGCGCACCGGCTCACCCATGGCGCCGCCCTGCTCGTGCTCGGAGCCGCGGTGGCCGGCGCTGTGCTGCTGATGCGTTCTTGACCCGCTGTCTTCCCGCCCCTCACGCGGGCGAGATGAGAGCCCGGCCGGGTGAGGCCGGGCTCTCATGGGGGAAGTGGAACAATAGACGGCTTTCGCTCGTTCTTGACTCTGCACTAGCGTGCTGTTTTTGCTAACGCATTACGCTGGACTGCAAGGCCGCGCAGTGTGGCCATGGAGGAGTGAGATGAGGAGCAGCAACCCGGTCTTCTCGCGACGGGGGTTCAGCCGCTCGGGCGGCTATGCCGGTTTCCAGCAGCAGCCGCCGCAGGCCGGGAACCCCTACGCGACCAACCCTTACGCCGCGAACCCGTACGGCCAGCAGCCAGGTCCGTACACCGCCCAGCAGACCCAGGCCCCCGGCCAGCCGTATGCGCCGCCGGCCGCACCGCCGTCCGCCGGGCGGATGACGATCGACGATGTCGTCGCCCGTACGGGTATGACGCTCGGCCTCGTCATCGTCACCGCCGCCATCGCCTGGATCACCGGGCTTTCGCTGCCGCTCGCCGTCGGTGCGGGCCTCGTGGCGATGGTGCTGTCGCTCGTGCAGGCGTTCAAGCGCAAGCCGTCGCCCGCACTCATCCTTGCGTACGCCGCTTTTGAGGGGCTCTTCCTCGGTGCGCTGAGCAACTACGTCAACCAGTTCGTGAACGGCGCCGCGATGCAGGCGGTGCTGGGCACGCTGGCGGTCTTCACCGCCGTCCTGGTGCTCTACAAGACCCGTGTCATCCGCGTCACCCAGCGGTTCTACCGGTTCGTTATGGCGGCGGCGATCGGCTTCGTGCTGCTCATGGCCGTCAACCTGCTCTTCGCCGCCTTCAGTGGCGGTGACGGGCTCGGCTTCCGCAGCGGTGGCCTGGGAATCCTCTTCGGCGTCATCGGCGTCGTGCTCGGCGCGCTGTTCCTGGCGCTGGACTTCAAGCAGGTCGAGGACGGCATCGCCTACGGGGCTCCCAAGGAGGAGTCCTGGCTCGCCGCCTTCGGTCTGACGCTGACCCTGGTGTGGATCTACCTGGAGTTCCTGCGTCTGATCGCCATCCTGCAGGGCGACAACTAGCCGCCGCAGGCCCGCAGCGGGCATCCGCCGCAGCGGGCATCGCGAGGGCCCGGGAGGCTCGGCCTCCCGGGCCCTCGTCGTGTTCGCGTCCTTTGCGTCCTAGGGTCTTCGGGGTCTTCAGGTCCGGCCGGACCGGGGGATGAGGCCCGGCCTAGCGGTGGCGCGCGGCGCGCCGCAGATCGTGCTCGTGGATGATGGCTTTGGCGTGCCCGTAGGCGAGGTTGTGCTCACCGCGGAGCCAGCTCACCTTCTCCTCGAAACGGAGCAGGGCAGGGCCCTCGTCGACCGCGCGGAGCCATTCGGAGACTTCACGACCAGTGCACTGAGGAATGCGGGACAGCATGTTCCGGTGGGTCTCTTCGGAGAAGACTTGGGACATCGGCGCCTCCGGACGCTTCTGCAATGAGTCCTTGCCGACACGTTGCCTGAGCGTTCCGGCGTTGGCAACAGTGCGGAGGCGCCGCACCGCAGCACGGCCGCATAGGGTGGGGGTGTGCCCTGGCTCGATATCCGCCCCCTGACCGACGCCGTGGAACGGCTCGCCGACCGGTTGCGTGCCCTCCCGGAGAGCGCCTTGCGGCAGGGGGCCGCCGCGGAAGGGCTCTCGCTCGCGAGGGAGTTGGCGCTGCTGGCCCAGCGTCTTGAGTTCCCCGAGCGCGGGATGTCGCGGGTGCTGCCGGACGCCGGTGTCTTCGCGGTCGGTGATCAACTCGCCGTCGCAGGTCACGATGTGGTTGCGGCCCTGGAAACCGCCCCGGACACCGTCGCGGAACCCGCCCTGCGGGAAGCCCTCCAGCTGCTGGACAGCTCCCCGCTGTCCTCGCGGGGGTCTTCTCGGCGTTAGCACTCCCGCGGAGTGCTGCCCGCCTACAGGGGCGTGATGACCCGGTCGGCCAGCAGGAAGGTCGTCCTGCCGTCGGGGAAGCCGAAGGTGAGCGTGTAGGAACCGGCGATACCGGAGCCGCCCATCAGGACCGGCGGCTCGCCCCGGCGAATGCCGTCGGCCAGCGCCTCGCTGGTGGCCCGATGGCCCGGCGACAGGCACACCGTCGTACCGTCCTCGAAGACGTACACGTCCAGCGTGCCCAGCGGCCCCGGGCGTACGTCGGCCAGCGGCGTCCCGGCATCGGCGAGTTCGGCCAGCCGCTCGACGGTGCGCTCGTGGAAGGTGACCGTGGGGGTCGTGGGGGACGGCGCCGCACCAGGGGTGACCGGCTCGCCGTTGAGGTTGTAGTCCGGCTGGGACGGGTGGCGGCGCCGGGCGGCGGCCAGCCCCGGGGACTCCGCCTCGGCGGAGTCGTCCTCGTCACCGGTACGGGACGCGTCGGCTGCGGCGCCGAGTTCGTCGTCCGTACCGCGCTGGTCTTCCGCTGCGCGCTCGTCGTCCGCGCGGCCGTACGGGGCCACATCCACCTCGATGTCCATGTCGCCGTCCTCGGGGCCCGGCTGGCGGGGGATGAACGGCCCGCAGGGGTCGGTGTCGAGCAGCGCGCCCAGCTCCTCGGTGAACTCGTCACCGAGGTCGTCCGGTGCCACCTCGTACTCGGTGCCGTGGCCGGCCAGCATGGCGCCCGTCTCGGGGCTCGCGTCGCGGGCCTCCTGGGCGGCCCAGAAAGCGCGGGCCTCCGCCAGTTCGCGCTCGCGCTCGTCGGCCAGCGCGGCGGCGACGGCTGCGCGGATCTCCTGGGCGAAGGCGGCGGCCGGCTGCGCGTCGTCCGTACCGTGTCCATCGGCGTGCCGACAGGTGTGCCCGGCGGCCGCGGCGGCGTCGCGGGCCCGCGGGACCGCCGCCGCAACCGCGGTGGCCGGGACGGCCGTCGGTGCCGTTTCCAGCTGGACGCGCAGCGCCGTCAGCTGGCGGCGCAGACCGCGCGCCGTGTGCAGTGCCGCACCGCCCAACGCGGTGGCCCCGGCCGCCGCGCACAGCAGGATGAGGGATATGGCGCTCACTGACTTGACTCCCGGTTCCGGTTCGGTCCCCTGACGCGGTTCCCCCCGGTCATTGCCCCTGCGTCCCTACAACAGCGCTGTATTCCTACAACAGCGCCGCCAGGCAGGTTGTTCAAGGTTCTTCGACCGTAGTGCAAATCCCGCCGAATTGGACAGGGGAAGTCCGGAACCAACCTCGAATGCACCGCTGTGACCTGCGGGAATGCCGCGCCCTCAGGGTGTATATCACATCCTGAGGGCGCTTCGGTCTCACCGTTGTATACGTCGTATACAAGGTGTGCGGCGAGTTCGGTGGGTCAGCTCAGCCGCTCCAGCACCATTGCCATGCCCTGGCCGCCGCCCACGCACATGGTCTCAAGGCCGAACTGCTTGTCATGCCACTGGAGCGAGTTGAGCAGGGTCGTGGTGATGCGGGCGCCGGTCATCCCGAAGGGGTGACCCACGGCGATGGCACCGCCGTTGACGTTGAGCTTGTCCAGGTCGATGCCGAGGTCCTGGTAGGAGGGGATCACCTGGGCGGCGAACGCCTCGTTGATCTCCACCAGATCGATGTCGCCGATCGACATGCCGGCGCGGGCCAGCGCCTGCTTGCTCGCCTCGACGGGGCCGTAGCCCATGATCTCGGGGGAGAGCGCGGAGACGCCGGTCGAGACGATCCGGGCCAGCGGTGTGAGGCCCAGCTCACGGGCCTTGGTGTCGGACATGATGACGAGCGCTGCGGCGCCGTCGTTGAGGGGGCAGCAGTTACCCGCTGTGACCATGCCGTCGGGGCGGAAGACGGGCTTCAGCCCCTCGACGCCCTCCAGCGTCACACCGGCGCGTGGCCCGTCGTCCTTGCTGACCACCGTGCCGTCGGGAGTGGTGACGGGCGTGATCTCGCGCTCCCAGAAGCCGTCCGCGATGGCCTTCTCGGCGAGGTTCTGGGACCGTACGCCGAACTCGTCCATCTCACGGCGCGTGATGCCCTTGTGACGGGCCAGGTTCTCGGCCGTCTGGCCCATGGCGATGTAGACGTCCGGGACCTTCCCCTCCTCGCGCGGGTCGGTCCACCCCTCTCCCCCAGCCTCCGGCCGGGAGGTACCCCCATGCTCGGCGCGGGCCGCGGTGCGCGCCTCGGCTTCTGCGAAGAGCGGGTTGTGGGTGTCGGGCATCCCGTCGGAGCTGCCCTTCACCGAGCGGGAGACCGTCTCGACGCCCGCGGAGAGGAACACATCGCCCTCGCCCGCCTTGATCGCGTGCAGCGCCATCCGGGTCGTCTGGAGGGAGGACGAGCAGTAGCGGGTGATGGTGCAGCCGGGGAGGTGGTCCATGCCGAGCTGGACGGCCACCACCCGGCCCAGGTTGTGGCCCTGCTCACCGCCGGGGAGGCCGCAGCCCAGCATCAGGTCGTCGATGTCGGCCGGATCCAGCTCCGGCACCTTGGCGAGGGCCGCCTTGATGATCTCGGCCGTCAGATCGTCCGGGCGGACGTCCTTGAGGGAGCCCTTGAAGGCGCGGCCGATCGGGGAGCGGGCGGCGGAGACGATCACTGCTTCGGGCATCAGGGCTCCTGAGGGGTCGGCGGGTGGCTACGCCACGGCTACGCAGCGCAAGTTACCCGGCCGTAGAGTCCGGGTCACGGGCCCGGCGATGTGATGCGGGCCTCTTCTAAGCGTTTGCTTTTCCCGCGACGTGGTCAAGAGCTTCCTCTCCTTGCGGCGCTCTCCTCTCCTTGCGACGTTCCCTCTCCTTCGCCTCGCCGCGTTGCCCTCCCCCGGCCGGGGCACCCCCTCACCGGGTTTCGGGGATGCCCTCGGGGGGTTTGGGGCGGGCCTCTTCGGGAGGGGGCAGCCTGCGCCGCCGCCGGTGCTTGAGCAGCGCCCAGGGCCCCCGCATCCCGGCAACCTCGGTGCCGCCCTCCGCGGCAGCCTCCGCCGCGGCGCGGGCCACCGGCAGGATGCCCTCGCGGCGCCGGGCGTCCGGACGCTCGTCCTCGGTCGGCCACAGCCCCAGCGCCGCGCACAGCGTGGGCAGTATGGCCATCGCGGCGGTGGCGTACCCCTCCGCGGAGGGGTGATAGTTGTCCGGGCCGAACAGCTCGCGCGGGTTCGCCGAGAACTCGGGCCCCAGCAGATCACCCAGCGACACCGTCCGGCCGCCCTCCTCGACGACGGCGATGGTCTGGGCCGCGGCCAGCTGACGCGACAGCCGCCGCGCGATCCAGCGCAGCGGCTGTCCGACGGGCTCCACGCTGCCCAGGTCGGGGCAGGTGCCGACCACCACCTCGCAGCCGGCCGTACGCAGCCGCGCTACCGCGTCCGAGAGATAGCGCACGGAGCGGGCCGGGGGCATCCGGTGGGTGACGTCGTTGGCGCCGACCATGATGACGCACACGTCCGGCGACTCGGACAGCTCCCGCTCGCTGAGCAGCAGGGTGATCTGCCGCTCCAGGTCGTCGGACATGGCGCCGGAGAGCGCCACGTTGCGCAGTTCGACGGGGCGTTCGGCGATGGCGGCGAGCGCCGAGGCCAGCAGCGCTCCCGGGGTCTGGCGCGGCCGGTGCACACCCTGGCCCGCGGCCGTCGAGTCGCCGAGGAAGGCGAGGCGCAGCGGCCCTCCTGAGTAGAGCCTGCCGAAGGCGCTGCCGTACAGACCGTCGGCCTTGGGTGGCTCGTCCTCGGAGCCGCCGATATGACGTTTCGCCAGCTGGAGCTCGGTGAAGAGCAGCCCGACCGCCGCTCCACCGACCAGGCCGAGCCCGCCGCTTCCATAGGCGGCCGCGGTCGCGATCCGCCGGGCTACTCTCGCGCTCGACGCCTTCGACATCGGCATTGTCCTGTTCCGCCTCCCGAGTTTTCGAGCCCACCGGTTCTGGTTTTCATGGGGGGTTCGTGGCTGTTTGGGGTTGGAGTTTCGGGCGATACGCTGGGCGATATGTCCGGTACATCCGTCTGTTCATGAGGTGTGCGTATGCGTTCCTGGTCTGTGGGTTCCGTTCCGGACCGACGTGCGCCGGGTGCGCACCGCCGGGCCGTGCGCCGGGGCTCGCAACCTCCAAGACTGTGTTGCCCCGTGCGGCCCGCCCTGCAACGCACCTGAGGTGTGCACGTGTTGCCCATAGGCTGTCGGGACGGGCTCGCGAACCCCGCGGCCCTGCGACTACGACTATGCGCGGAGACCACGGTGCAGTATCACGAGTCGATGATCGAGCTTGTCGGAAACACCCCGCTGCTCAAGCTCAACAGTGTCACGGACGGCATTCAGGCCACCGTCCTTGCCAAGGTCGAGTACTTCAACCCAGGCGGTTCCGTGAAGGAC
This sequence comes from Streptomyces oryzae, assembly GCF_017676365.1. Taxonomy (GTDB): domain Bacteria; phylum Actinomycetota; class Actinomycetes; order Streptomycetales; family Streptomycetaceae; genus Streptomyces; species Streptomyces oryzae. Next base: position 74,302 of record NZ_JADKMA010000005.1, on the reverse strand, counting down.
CGGATCGCGCTGCGCATGATCGAGGCGGCGGAGGAGTCGGGTGAACTGCGGCCCGGCGGGGTGATCGTGGAGCCCACCTCGGGCAATACCGGTGTCGGACTGGCCATCGTGGCGCAGCAGAAGGGGTACCGCTGCCTCTTCGTCTGCCCCGACAAGGTCTCCATGGACAAGATCAATGTGCTGCGGGCCTACGGAGCCGAGGTCGTGGTCTGCCCAACGGCCGTCGATCCCGAACATCCCGACTCTTACTACAACGTTTCCGACAGGCTGGTACGCGAAACCCCGGGCGCCTGGAAGCCCGATCAGTACAGCAACCCCAACAACCCCCGCTCGCACTACGAAACGACCGGCCCGGAGCTGTGGGAGCAGACCGGTGGCCGGATCACCCACTTCGTGGCGGGCATCGGCACCGGCGGCACCATCAGCGGCACCGGGCGATACCTGAAAGAGGTCAGCGGCGGCCGGGTGCGGATCGTGGGCGCCGACCCGGAAGGCTCGGTCTACTCGGGCGGTTCGGGCCGGCCGTATCTGGTCGAGGGGGTGGGCGAGGACTTCTGGCCCGACGCCTACGACCGGGACATCACCGACGAGATCGTGGCCGTCTCCGACAAGGACTCCTTCCAGATGACGCGGCGGCTGGCCAAGGAGGAGGGCCTGCTGGTCGGTGGCTCCTGCGGGATGGCCGTGGTCGGCGCGCTGGAGGTGGCCAAGCGGCTCGGGCCGGACGACGTGGTGGTCGTGCTGCTGCCGGACGGCGGGCGCGGCTATCTGAGCAAGATCTTCAACGACGAATGGATGAACGACTACGGGTTCCTGGAGGAGGGCGGCACCACCGGGGCGCGGGTCGGTGAGGTGCTGCGGTTCAAGGAGGGCCCGATCCCCTCACTCGTCCACATGCACCCGGAGGAGAAGGTGGGCGAGGCCATCGAGGTGCTGCGTGAATACGGCGTCTCGCAGATGCCCGTCGTCAAGCGCGGCGCCGGGCACCCGGATGTGATGGCCGCCGAGGTGATCGGCTCCGTGGTCGAACGGGAGCTGCTCGACGCGCTGTTCGCCCAGCGGGCCTCCCTGGACGACCCGCTGGACAAGCACATGAGTGCGCCGCTGCCGCACGTGGGTGCGGGCGAGAGCGTGGCCGACCTGATGGCCGTGCTGGAGGGGGCCGATGCGGCGATCGTGCTCGCGGAGGGCAAGCCGAGCGGAGTGGTGAGCCGGCAGGACCTGCTGGCGTTCCTGGCGCACGAGGGCCGCTAGCGCCAAGAGGGCTTGCCCATCGGATCCCGCGTACCCGGTGCAGGGCGGGCCGGATCCGCCGGGCAAGCTCTAATCCGCGTCCCGTCCACCGCGGGAGAACCAGGAGCGGCTGGCCTGGAGTGCGTTGACCGCGACGATGCCTGCCCAGCAGGTGACCAGACCGGTCAGCCCCGCGTTGGCCACGGCTATCGCCGAGAGCGGGATCGCCAGCACCAGGGAGGCCACCGCGAGGCCCAGCCGGGCGCCGAGACCGTCCGGCAGACCATGCGGCAGACCGTGCGGCGGCTGCTCCTGCCGGGTGCCGGGGTTGCCGCCTCGTGCGACCACCATCTGCTGCTCGGCCAGTTGGCGGCGCACCCGCTTGTCGACGACGTTGTCCAGCCGCTGCTCCACCTTTTCCAGGAAGGAGTCCAGCAGCTCGTCCTCGTACTCGGGGCCCAGTTCCCGGCGCGTCTGCACAGTCGCGTCGAGTTCCTTCTTCAGCTCGGGGTCGGGTGCGCTCATACCCGTTACAGTACGGGCCCCGCGCCCCGGGGACAGTGGTGCTAGCACCACTCCTGCCGGATGCCGGATGCCGGATGCCGGCTCCGGCTCGTCTTGCCCGGGACGGCCGGTGCTGCATAGCCTTATGCAGGGGAGGAGCGGGCTGAATGAGAGGTGCGGGATGAGCAGCGCGAGCGCGCGGTTGCTGAAGCTCTTCGAGGGGCACCGGCTGACGCCGACGCAGCGCCGTATCGCGCACTGCATGGTCCGCAGGGCAGGCGACGCGCCGTTCCTCTCCAGCGTCGAGCTCGCCGAGCTGGCCGGGGTCAGCCAGCCGTCCGTGACGCGGTTCGCGGTGGCGCTCGGTTTCGACGGCTACCCGGCGCTCCGCCGCCATCTGCGGGAGAGCGAGCCGCCCGAGGGAGCCGAACCCACCGGGGAGGGCGAGCGGCCGGGCGGGTTCAACGAGTACCAGCAGGCCGTGCACGCCGAGATCGAGAACCTGCGGCACCTGGCAGCGCTGCTGGACGACCCCGCGCCGGTCGAGCGTGCCGGAGCGCTGCTGGCCGCCTCCCGTCCGCTGCCCGTGCTCGGGCTGCGGGCCGCGGCCGCGCAGGCCGGCGGCTTCGCGTATTTCGCCGCCAAGGTGCACCCGGACGTACGGCTGCTCACCGAGGGCGGCTCCATGCTGCTGGACCGCATCGACGGCTGCGTACGGGCCGGGGCGAGCGCACTGATGTGCTTCGCGCTGCCCCGGCATCCGCGTGAGACGGTGGAGGCGCTGGAGGCCGCGCGTCAGGCCGGGCTGTCGATCGTCACCGTCGCCGACAGCGCCTTCGCTCCCGTCGCGCACCCCGGCGATCTGCTGCTGCCCGCTGCCGTCGGCACGGGCCTGGCCTTCGACACCGCCTGTGCCCCCATGCTGCTGGGACGGGTGCTGCTGGAGGCGATGTGCGACGGACTGCCGGACGCGCAGGCGCGGCTCGAGGAGTTCGACACGCGGGCGAGCGAGCGCGGCCTCTTCGCGGAGTGAGCGCCGGGCTGCGGCCGCCGAAATCCGGGTGCCCGAGGGCGGGTTCTGTCGTACTGTGCGCGGCCGTGAGCCGCGTAGCGCTTACGCGTGGACACAGAGATCCTGCGCATCCCATAGGAGAGCCCTGATTGGACGACTCCCCATCTCCCGGCCTGCCGCACCCCGGCGCCGACCCGAAGCTCATCACGGACTGGGTGGCGGGCTGGGCCGCCTCCCGAGGTACTCCCGCGCCGGTGGAGCGCCCTTGGGGGCTCTATATGGCGGTGGGGGACGAGCGGCTGCTGGGGCGGCACGTGCTGCTGGAGGCCGACGAGGCGACGGTGCACCAGGTCGCCGCCGCGGTGCGGGTTCCGCACACCTGGATGATGGTCTTCGCCGAGCCGGAGGTGGTCACCGGCTGGCTGCCGAGCGGCTGGGAAGTGGACCACGCGGAAACCGGCCACTTGATGACCGCCGGTCTGCAGACGACCCGGCCGGTGCCGCCCGAGGGCTACACACGGACGGTCGAGAGCCGCGACGGCGTCACCTACGTGCGCGTGGACGACGCCGCGACAGGTGACCCCGCGGCCTCCGGACAGGCGGCCGTGCTCGGCGAAACCGCTGTCATGGACCGCATTCTCACCCAGGAGGCACACCGCCGCCGCGGTCTCGGCAGCCTGGTGATGCGCACCCTCGCCGACAGCACGGTGGCCGCCGGCGCGACCCTCGGCCTCCTGGGCGCGACCCCGCAGGGACGGGCCCTCTACGAGACGCTGGGCTGGAAGGCGCACAGCATCCTGACGGAGTGCGTCTACCGGCCGTAGGAGCGGAGTGCGTCTGCGGGTCGTAGAACCGGAGTGCGTCCACCGGCCGAAGCGCGGCTACGTGCCGTAGGCCGGATCGCGGCCGAGGAAGGCCAGGAGTCGGTCCCCCGGCGGGGCCCCTGGTGCCACGGGCAGCTCAGCGGCGAAGAGCGGATGCCGGGCACCCTCGTGCGGGATCAAATGCCGGGCGACGGGCAGCAGCCGGACCGCCAGTGGCGCCGGGATGGGGCGGTCGGCGCTGCCGGTGGCCCGCGCGATGTCCCAGCCGTGCACCGCCATCTCGACCGCGCCGGTCAGCGCGAGCGCCGTCGCCGTCAGTGGTGCGTCGGCCACCACGATCAGGCGGCGGCGCGGACCCGCGGCGGTCCACGCCCCCAGCAGCCGTGCGGCCCGCAGCCGGAAGGCCGCCGCGGGATCGCCCCTCGCGGGAGGCCCGGTCTCCGCGGCGTACCCGTCCCCCCTCGCCGCCCCCTGCGCAGGGTCCGGGTGCAGGGCGACCGTGCCCTGAGCCATGCCCTCGTGCAGCGCCGCCAGGGAGTCGTCCGCGTGCGACATCAGCCCGCCCAGGTCCCACTCCGTGCACGGGGTGGGCAGGTGCAGCAGCGCCGGGGTGACGCACTGCGCCGTACCCAGCGCGTAGCCGACCGCGTGCCGCAGCAGCTCGGCCGCCCGCGCGCTGCTGTCCGGCCGACTGCCGCCACCGCCCTGTGCGGTCCCCTCCCGGCTGTCCCCGTCCCCCTCCTCGCGGAACACGGCGCTAGGAGGCGGACTTGGCGTCGGTGGCCTCGAAGAGCTGTACGTAATTGCCGTCCGGGTCCTCCAGGGTGCTCAGCAGGACGTGCTCGTCCACGGTCTCGACGGGGCGCACCCAGCGCGGATTGAGCTGCTCGGTCAGCCGGTCGGCCAGGCCGTGGAGGTCCGTCACCTCGAAGTTGACCAGGATACGGCCCGGCTCGACGGCCTTGCGGCCCACATCGTCCCGGCTCTCGAAGATGACGTACGTCCCGGACAGCTCCAGAACGAGCATCGGCCCTTCGCCCTCCTCCGTGTCCGGCGCGAACGCGGTGCGGTACCACTCCCACAGCCGCTTCGGGTCCGTGCTGCCCAGCACGATGCCGCCCACCCGGGGTCCGGTCGTTTCCGTCATGAGATCTGCCTCCCGCAGTCGTCGGACGCCGAGTACGCTGCCCGGCTCTCACAGAGATGGACCGGGCCCGGCCCCGAAACTCATCGCCGGGTGCCGCCATCCCCCTGCGATACGGTCGGGAGCGGGTCTCTTCCGGAACGGCTGAGCCAGCGCGATCCCTGCCCGCGGGGTCATCTTCAGCCCCGCACAGAATCAGGACCGCTGATGGACAGATTCGCCGCAGTCCAGCAGGCCCTGCGCAGCGCGCCGCCGCACGCCCTCGCCGGAATCGTCATCGCGGAGCTGCGGGAGCAGTACGGCGCCGATTTCGTCGAGATCCGCATGGTCGACTACGGCATGCAGTCGCTGCAGCTGGTCGAGGGGCACGCGGCCAAGACGGAGCCGGTGTCGGTGTACGACAGCCCTCAGGGGCGCGCCTTCGGCTCCCAGGACCCGTTCGTGACCGAGCAGCCCGGCGGCGGCATCGTCGCCCATCTGCCGATCACCATTCGCGGCGACCGGCTTGGCACCCTCTCGGTCGGTCTGCCCTCCGCCGAGGACCCGAACGGCCTGCTGCCCGTGCTGCGGCAGCTGTCCGAGGCGCTGGGCCACGAGATCCTCGTCGCCGAGCGCGACACGGACCTGTTCGTGCTGGCCCGCCGCGCCTCGCGGCTCACGCTGGCGGCGGAGATGCAGTGGCAGCTGCTGCCCGGACGCTCCTGCGCCCGCGAGGAGTTCGAGGTGGGCGCTCATCTGGAGCCCGCGTACGCCGTCTTCGGCGACAGCTTCGACTGGGAGGCGTCCGAGCGGTATCTGACCCTCACCGTCACCAACGGCATGGGCGAGGGCATAGCGGCGGCCCTGCTGACCAACCTGGCCACCAACGCGCTGCGCAACGCGCGCCGTGCCGGGCTGGATCTGGCCGGCCAGGCGACCCTCGCCGACCAGGCCGTCTACGCGCAGCACCAGGGCTCCGCCTACGTGTCCGTGCTGCTGCTGCGGTTCGAGCTGGCCACTGGGCGGGTGGAGGTGGTGGACGCCGGCTCCCCGAAGGTGTGGCGGATGCGGGGCCGCGGCGTGGAAGAGCTCTCCTTCGACCATCAGCTGCCGCTGGGCATGTTCGAGGACACGGTCTACGCGGAGGAGCACTTCGCCGTACGGCCCGGCGACCGGTTGCTGATCGGCAGCGACGGCGTCCACGCGACCCCTGGGCCGGACGGCGAGACGTACGGGGAGCGCGTGCTGGCCCGTTCGCTGCCGGGGCTGCGGCTGTTGCCCGCGGGCCAGGTTCCCGCGGCGGTGCTGCGGGAACTGGCTGCTTATCGGGGTGAGGTGCCGCTTCAGGATGATGCGGTGGTGATGTGCGTGGACTGGCTGGGCCCTGATGGAGCTTGCCCCCTCCCGCCTTGCTGATGAGGGGGTGCCACTTTTGCCGTCTGCAGGCTGCGGGTTTGTTGCTGGTTGCTCGCGCAGTTCCCCGCGCCCCTTCGGGGCGCTTCAGACCCGGACCGCGGCGGCGAGGGTTTCGAATTCTTCGTCGGTCAGTTCGATCCGGGCGGACTGGGCGTTTTCCTCCAGGTGGGCGAGGCGGGAGGTGCCGGGGATCGGGAGCATCACAGGGGAGCGGCGCAGTAGCCAGGCGAGGGCGAGCTGGGAGGGGGTGGCGCCGTGTTGGTGGGCGGCGGACTCCAGGGGGCCGCCGGGGCGGGCCAGTTCGCCGGTGGCGATGGGGAACCAGGGGATGAAGGCGACGTTCTCCTGCTCGGCGTACTCCAGCACCGGCTCGGCGCTGCGGTCGGCGAGGTTGTACAGGTTCTGCACGGAGACGACGTCCGCCAGTTTCCTGGCCTCCTCCAGCTGGGCAACCGAGACCTCGGACAGCCCGATGAACCGGATCTTGCCCTCCTGCTGGAGCAGCGACAGCTCGCCCAGCTGGTCGGCGACCGGCACCTTCTCGTCGATACGGTGCAGCTGGTAGAGGTCGATGCGCTCCAGGCCCAGGTGGCGGAGGCTCAGTTCGCACTGCTGGCGCAGATATTCGGGGCGCCCCACCGGGCGCCAGTCGTCGGGTCCTGCCCGGGTCAGTCCGCCCTTGGTGGCGATGACGAGGTCGTCCGGGTAGGGGTGCAGGGCCTGGCGGATGAGGCGTTCGCTGACGAACGGGCCGTAGGAGTCGGCCGTGTCGATGAAGTTCACGCCCAGCTCGACGGCGCGCCGCAGCACCCGTACGGCCTCGTCCGGGTCCCGGGGCTCGCCCCAGACGCCGGGGCCCGTCAGCTGCATGGCGCCGTAGCCGAGCCGGTTGACGGGCAGCTGCCCGCCGAGTGCGAACGTCCCGGCGGCGCCGATGGGCCGGCCGGCGTTGACTGCTGAGGCTGCGGGGGAGTCGGACACGAGTCGTTCCCTTCGTCGGTGCTGCCGGCGGGTTCGCTCAGCCGAGCATCTTGATGACCTCGGCGGCCACCGGCTGAGCTGACGCCGGGTTCTGACCGGTGACCAGGTTACGGTCCACGACCACGTGCGGGGCCCAGGGTTCTCCCGCGTCGAAGTGCGCCCCGGCCTCGACCAGCCGGTCCTGGAGCAGCCACCTGGCCTTGGCGGCCAGCCCCGTCTGCTGCTCCTCGGCGTTGGTGAAACCGGTCAGCCGGTACCCGTACACCGCGCTGGCACCCTCTTGCGTATGGGCGGCCAGCAGCGCGGCGGGGCCGTGGCAGACCACGCCGAGCGGTCTGCCTGAGGCCAGGGTGCGCACCAGCAGGGTGCCGGAGTCCGAGTCGGTCGCCAGGTCCTCCATGGGGCCGTGTCCGCCGGGGTAGAAGACGGCGTCGAAGCCGGCCGGGCCGCCGCCGCTGTCGATCCGTACGTCCTCGATGCTCAGCGGCTGGCCCAGCTCGGTGAAGGACTCCAGTCCCGCTGCCACCCGGTCGGCGCCCTCCTGCCCGCCGTTCGCGTCGGCGGACAGGCTGGCCTGGTCGACGCTGGGGAGGACGCCGCCGGGGGTGGCGACGACGACCTGGTGGCCGGCTGCCTTGAACGCCTCGTAGGGGGCGACGGCCTCCTCGGCCCAGAAGCCGGTGGGGTGCTGGGTGCCGTCGGCGAGCGTCCAGTGCCGGGCGCCGGTCAGCACGAAAAGGATCTGCGACATGTCGTTCTCCGGGGGCTGCGGGGAGGGCTACCCGACGACGGTAGGCCGCTGGCGGCGCCCACGGCGGCTGACGTCACCGGGCGAGCCCGCCGCATCCCCTGGCCGCCGCAGCCGGGACGGCCGAAGGCCCCGTTGACTAGAACTATTCAGCGCGTATCGTTGGTGAATAGATTCGTTACGCGACCACAGGCGTGCGCGTACGCCGCGGCAGCACCGCAGCGTGCGCGTACGCCGCGAGTCGAGGAGGCAGGGGCAACATGACCAGCACCGCAGGACCGCGCCCGGTCAGGGCACCGCGCGGCAGCGAGCTGAGCGCGCTCGGATGGCAGCAGGAGGCCGCTCTGCGGATGCTCCAGAACAACCTCGACCCCGAGGTCGCCGAGCACCCGGACAAGCTCGTCGTCTACGGCGGCACCGGAAAGGCGGCGCGCGACTGGGCGTCGTTCGACGCGATGGTCCGCACCCTGCGCACGCTGCGCGGCGACGAGACGATGCTCGTACAGTCCGGCCGCCCCGTCGGGGTGATGACCACCCACGAGTGGGCCCCTCGGGTGCTGATCGCCAACTCCAACCTGGTCGGCGACTGGGCCAACTGGGAGGAGTTCCGGCGGCTGGAACAGCTCGGTCTGACCATGTACGGCCAGATGACCGCGGGTTCCTGGATCTACATCGGCACCCAGGGCATCCTCCAGGGCACCTACGAGACGTTCGCGGCGGTCGCCGCCAAGAGGTTCGGGGGGTCCCTGGCCGGAACCATCACGCTGACCGCCGGGCTCGGCGGGATGGGCGGTGCCCAGCCGCTCGCCGTCACCATGAACGACGGCGTCGCGATCGTGGTGGAGTGCGACCCCTCGCGCATCGCACGCCGTATCGAACACGGGTATCTGGACGTACGGGCCGAGAGCACCGCCGAGGCGCTGCGGCTCGCCGTCGAGGCCCGGGACGCGCGCCGCCCGCTGTCCATCGGACTGCTCGGCAACGCCGCCGAGGTGCTGCCCCAGCTGCTCGCCGAGGGCGCGCCCATCGACATCGTCACCGACCAGACCTCAGCGCACGACCCGCTCTCCTATCTGCCCGTGGGCGTCGACTTCGCCGACATGGCCACATACGCCGCCGAGAAGCCGGCCGACTTCACCCGACGCGCACGCGAGTCGATGGCCGCGCACGTCGAGGCGATGGTCGGCTTCCAGGACGCCGGTGCCGAGGTCTTCGACTACGGCAACTCCATCCGCGGCGAGGCGCAGCTCGCCGGGTACGAGCGTGCGTTCGAGTTTCCCGGCTTCGTCCCCGCCTACATCCGCCCTCTCTTCTGCGAGGGCAAGGGCCCCTTCCGCTGGGCGGCGCTCTCCGGCGACCCCGCCGACATCGCCGCGACGGACCGCGCGCTGCTGGACCTCTTCCCGGAGAACGCCTCGCTGGCGCGCTGGCTGAAGCTCGCCGGTGAGCGCGTGCACTACCAGGGGCTGCCCGCGCGGATCTGCTGGCTCGGCTACGGGGAGCGGGCCGCGGCCGGCGAACGCTTCAACGACATGGTGGCGGCGGGTGAGCTGAAGGCCCCGCTGGTGCTGGGCCGCGACCACCTGGACTGCGGGTCCGTCGCCTCGCCCTACCGCGAGACCGAAGCCATGCGGGACGGCTCCGACGCCATCGCCGACTGGCCCATGCTCAACGCCATGCTCAACGTGGCCTCCGGCGCCACCTGGGTCTCCCTCCACCACGGTGGAGGGGTCGGCATGGGGCGCTCCCTGCACGCGGGGCAGGTCACGGTCGCCGACGGGACCGCGCTGGCGGGGGAGAAGCTCTCGCGGGTCCTCACCAACGACCCCGGCACGGGAGTGATCCGGCACGTCGACGCGGGGTACCCCGAGGCGGAGTCGGTCGCCGCCGACCGCGGAGTGCGCATTCCCATGCGGGAGGGAGAGCAGCGTGCCTGAGGGCGTCCCGAGCCCCTCCTTCCACGCCATGTGGAAAGAGCTGCTCCCCCTCGGCAAGGCACCCGGTGGTGGTTACCGCCGGTTCGCGTGGTCGGGGCCCGACATGGAGTGCCGGCAGTGGTTCCGCGAGCAGGCGGAGGCGCGTGGACTGGCGTACGAGGTGGACGGGAACGGCAACCAATGGGCGTGGGCCGGCGACAAGAACGCCGGGAACGCGCTGGTGACCGGCTCCCATCTCGACTCGGTGCCCGAGGGCGGTGCCTTCGACGGCCCCCTCGGCGTCATCTCGGCCCTCGCCGCGTACGACGAACTCCGCACTCGCGGCGCGGAGTTCACCCGCCCCTTCGCGATCGTCAACTTCGCCGACGAGGAGGGCGCCCGCTTCGGGCTCGCCTGCGTGGGCTCGCGGCTGCTGACCGGCGCCCTCAGCCGGGAGGGCGCGCACGAGCTGCGGGACGCCGAAGGAGTGACGCTGCCGCAGGCCATGGAGGCGGCCGGCTACAGCCCCGAGGCGCTGGGCCCGGACCCCGAGCGGCTGGCCCGTATCGGCGCGTTCGTGGAGCTCCACATCGAGCAGGGCCGCGCGCTGTCCGAAACGCCAGGGGTGCAGCACCCGGTGGCCGTCGCCTCGGCGATCTGGCCGCACGGGCGCTGGCGGTTCGACTTCCGGGGCGAGGCCAACCACGCGGGCACCACCCGGCTGGAGGACCGCAGGGACCCGATGCTCACCTACGCCAACACCGTGCTCGCCGCCCGCAAGAAGGCGCGGCTGGCGGGCGCGCTGGCCACCTTCGGCAAGGTGGCGGTGGACCCGAACGGCGTGAACGCCGTGCCGTCCCGGGTCAGCGGATGGCTCGACTCGCGGGCCCCGGACGAGGAGACGCTGGCGGCCGTGGTCGCCGAGATCGAACGCGCGGCCGGGGAGCGCGGCGGGCGCGACGGGGTGGCGGTCGAGGTGACGCGGGAGTCGGAGACACCGCTGGTGGAGTTCGACCACGTACTGCGCGACCGACTGGTCGGTCTGCTGGGCGGCGACGTTCCGGTGCTGCCCACCGGCGCCGGACACGACGCGGGTATTTTGTCCGCTTCGGTGCCCACAGCCATGCTGTACGTCCGCAACCCGACCGGCATCTCGCACTCGCCCGCCGAGTTCGCCGAGGAGGACGACTGTGCGGCGGGCGTCAGCGCGCTCACCGACGTACTGGAGGGTCTGGTGTGACCACGAGGACCAGGACGAACCCCAACGCGACAGGCCCCGATCCCGGCGGTGTCCCGGCCGAGAAGGTCTACTGGTGCGAGAACGCCTGGCTCAACGGCACCGTCGAGCCGCACGTCGTCCTGGAGGTGACCGCACAGGGCCGGCTGGGCGCCATCCGTACCGGCGTCCAGACGCCGCCGCCCGGCGCTGTCCCGCTGCGCGGGCTGACGCTGCCCGGGCTGGCGAACGCCCACTCGCACGCGTTCCACCGGGCGCTGCGCGGCACCGTGCAGGTCGGCTCGGGCACCTTCTGGACGTGGCGGGACACCATGTACCAGACGGCGTCGCTGCTCACCCCGGACAGCTACTACGCGCTGGCGCGTGCCGTGTACGCGGAGATGGCGCTGGCCGGGATCACCTGTGTGGGTGAGTTCCACTATCTGCACCACGCTCCGGGCGGTGAACGCTACGACGACCCCAACGCGATGAGCCACGCGCTGGTCGCTGCGGCGGCGGACGCGGGCATCCGTATCACCCTGCTGGACACCGCCTATCTCGCCTCCGGCATCGGACGGAAGGGCCGCGGCGAGCCGCCCACCCGGCAGCAGCTGCGCTTCAGCGACGGCACCGCCGAGGCGTGGGCCGAACGCGCCGCGGCCTTCCGCCCGGACGGTGACCACGTACGCGTCGGCGCCGCCGTGCACTCCGTACGGGCCGTGCCCGCACGGGAGTTGCGCACCGTCGCCGAGTGGGCCGAACAGCGCAAGGCGCCGCTGCACGTCCATCTGTCCGAGCAGACCGCGGAGAACGAGGCGTGCGAGAGCGTGCACGGGCTGACGCCGACCGCGCTGCTGGCCGAGCACGGCGTACTCGGCCCGCGTACCACCGCCGTCCACGCCACCCATCTGACGACGGACGACATCCGCGCGGTGGGCGGCTCGGGCACGGGGGTGTGCATGTGCCCGACCACCGAACGCGATCTGGCCGACGGCATCGGCCCGGCCCCGGCGCTGGACCGCGCCGGATCCGGGCTGTCGCTGGGCAGCGACAGCCACGCCGTCATCGACCTGTTCGAGGAAGCCCGCGCTCTGGAGCTCAACGAGCGCCTCGCCAGCCGTACGCGGGGCCACTGGACCGCCGGGCAGCTGCTGCGGGCCGCCACCGAGGGCGGGCACGCCGCGCTGGGGTGGCCCGAGGCGAGCCGCCTGGAGACGGGTGCGCCGGCCGACTTCGTCACCGTGGCGCTCGATTCGGTCCGTACGGCCGGGCCCGTGGTGCGGCTGGGCGCCGAGACGGCCGTGTTCGCAGCCACCGCCGCCGACGTCCGCCACACGGTGGTGGCCGGGCGGCATGTGGTGCGGGACGGCGCCCACACCCGTGTCGACTCCGTACCCGAGGCCCTGGCGGAGGCCATCGCAGCGCTCCGCCCCTGACACCCGAGCCACAAGGACAACCGACCCATGCCTCAAGCCACCTCCCGCACCCTCTCCCTCACCAACATCGCGTCCCTCGTCACCAACGACCCCGCCCAGGGCGACGGAGGCCCGCTCGGCCTCATCGAGAACGCAGCCCTCGTCATCGAGGACGGCAAGGTGGCATGGGTGGGCCCGACGGACAGGGCGCCGGCGGCCGACGAGACGTACGACGCGGGCGGCAGGGCCGCGATCCCGGGCTTCGTCGACAGCCACTCGCACCTGCTCTACGCGGGCGACCGCACCCAGGAGTTCAACGCCCGGATGTCCGGACGCCCCTATACGGCGGGTGGCATCCGCACCACCGTTCGCGCCACCCGCGAGGCGGGGGACGCCGAGCTGGCGGCCACGCTGAAGGCGCACTTGCGCGAGATGCTGGCGCAGGGCACCACCACCGTGGAGACCAAGTCGGGATACGGGCTCTCGCCCGAGCACGAGTCCCGCGCGCTCCGGCTGGCCGCGGAGTCGGGCCTGGAGGAGATCACCTACCTCGGTGCCCACATCGTCCCGCCGGAGTACGCGGAGGACCCCGACGGCTACACCGCGCTGGTCGCGGGCGAGATGCTGCAGGCGTGCGCCCCGTACGCCCGCTGGGTGGACGTCTTCTGTGAGGAGGGCGCCTTCGACGAGGACCAGTCGCGCACCATCCTCACCGCGGGCAAGGCCCAGGGCCTCACCCCCCGGGTGCACGCCAACCAGCTCACCCACGGCCCCGGTGTCCAACTGGCGGTGGAGGTGGGCGCGGCGTCGGCCGACCACTGCACGCACCTCACGGACGCGGACATCGACGCGCTGGCGAACAGCGCCACAGTGGCCACCCTGCTGCCCGGCTGCGAGTTCTCCACACGCGCCGTCTATCCTCGCGCCCGCCGCCTCCTGGAGGCGGGCGTCACGGTGGCGCTGTCCACCGACTGCAACCCCGGCTCCTCGTACACCTCCTCGATGCCGTTCTGCATCGCCATCGCCGTACGGGAGATGGGGATGACGCCGGACGAGGCGCTGTGGTCGGCGACGGCGGGCGGCGCCCAGGCGCTGCGCCGTACCGACATCGGCCGGCTGACCGCCGGCTCCCGCGCCGACCTCGCCCTCCTGGACGCCCCCTCCCACGTCCACCTCTCCTACCGCCCGGGGGTCCCCCTGGTCGCTACGGTGTGGCGGGAGGGCGTGCGCCAGGGGTGAGGGCTCCGCGGATGGGTGAAGGCTTCGGTGCGGAAATCCTGCGGGGTGATGCCGTAGGCCGCACGGAAGGCGCGGGTGAAGTCGGCGGCCCGGGGGAAGCCCCAAGTGGCCGCGATGGACTGGATGGTGCGGTCGCCTAGCCGCGGGTCGGCCAGATCGCGACGGGCGCGGTTCAGCCGCTGGCGGCGGATCCAGGAGCTGACGGTGCAGCCCTGGCTCTGGAAGAGCCGGTGCAGACTGCGGGTGGAGATGTGGTGGGCGGCGGCGACGGTGTCGGGGCACAGCCCGGGGTCGCCCAGGTGTTCCCAGATGAAGCTCTGGATGCGGGCGAACAGGGCAGGGCGGTGGTCGACGGCCTCCTGCGGGCAGCTGTGCACCATGTCGTCCCCCGGACTGTCAGAAGCTCATCCAGCCCTCAGGACGATAGAAAGCCGCAGGCCGCGGCGAATCCCGTGCAAGTTCCAACTGTGGTGTCCAACCAGGGGTTGAGGCGGCCTTCGGATAATCCCGGTGCGGTAGTCGGTGTGTGGTTGTACCGTTACAACTGTTGTAGCCGTACAACCAGTTCAGGAGCCTCTTTGACCGACACCACGCTCGCGCCACGCCGCCGGATGCTGGTGCTGGCGATCTGCTGCATGTCGCTGCTGATCGTCAGCCTGGACACGACGGCTCTCAACGTGGCGCTGCCCGACATCCGTGCCGACTTCGATGCCTCGGTGTCGGGCCTGCAGTGGGTGGTCGACGCCTACGCCCTGGTGCTGGCGGCCCTGTTGATGCTCTCCGGCTCCACGGCCGACCGGCTGGGCCGCAGAAGGGTCTTCCGCTGGGGGCTGACGCTGTTCGTCGCGGGGTCGCTGCTGTGCAGCCTTGCGCCGGGCCTCGGCTGGCTGGTGGCGGCCCGCGCCCTGCAGGCGGTGGGCGGCTCGATGCTCAACCCCGTCGCGATGTCGATCATCACCAACACCTTCACCGAGCCCCGCGAGCGGGCCCGCGCGATAGGGGTGTGGGGCGGCGTCGTCGGCATAAGCATGGCGGCAGGACCGCTGCTGGGCGGGCTGCTGGTCGATGCGAGCGGCTGGCAGGCCATCTTCTGGGTGAACGTGCCCGTCGGTCTGGCCGCGCTGCTGCTGACCACGCTGTTCGTCCCCGAGTCCCGTGCGCCCAGGGCCCGTCGGGTGGACCCGGTGGGCCAGTTGCTGATGGCCGGGCTGCTCGGCTCCCTCACCTACGGCATCATCGAGAGCCCGCACAGCGGGTTCACCTCGCCGCTGGTGCTCGGCTGCCTGACCGCCGCGCTCGCCTGCCTGGTGGCCCTGCCCGTGTACGAGTCACGCCGTGCCGAACCCCTCATCGACCCGCGCTTCTTCCGAAGCGTCCCGTTCTCGGGTGCGACCCTCACGGCGGTGTGCGCCTTCGCCGCACTGGGCGGCTTCCTCTTCGTGACCTCCCTCTACCTCCAGGAAGTGCGCGGCATGAGCGCGCTGCGGACGGGGCTGTGCATGCTGCCGATGGCCGCGATGACGCTGGTCTGCGCGCCGCTGTCCGGCCGCCTGGTGGGCACCCGGGGGCCGCGGCTGCCGCTGCTGGTCGCGGGTGCGGGGACGGCGGCGGCGGGCGTGCTGCTGGCCCGTACCACGTCGGCCGATGTCTCGCTGTGGGTGCTCTTCGCCGGGTACGTACTCTTCGGCGTCGGCTTCGGTCTGGTCAACGCGCCCATCACCAACACCGCCGTCTCCGGCATGCCGCGCGCCCAGGCAGGCGTCGCCGCAGCCGTGGCCTCCACCAGCAGGCAGGTGGGCTCGTCCCTGGGCGTGGCCGTCATCGGCGCCGTGATGGCGGCGGGCGGCGTCGGCACGGGCGGAGCCGGGGGCGTCCACGACGCCGCCGGGTTCCAGGACGCGGAGCGTACGGCCTGGTGGATCATCTCCGCATGCGGCCTTGCCGTTCTCCTCCTCGGCGTCCTCACCACCGGCCGCTGGGCCCGGGCGACGGCACAGCGCGCGGCTCATCTGCTGGACGAGAGCGGCGAACTGACGCGCCACCAGGCCGCGGAGCGCAGCAACAGCGGGACGGCGGCGGGATGAGCACGGGGGAGGGGGCCGACAACGAGGCGGCCGTCCGCGTCTGGCGCGATATGCGGACCCTCGTCCTGGAGGCCGCGGACGTCCGCGCCCGGGTGACCGAGGCGCTCGGTATGAGCTTCTTCCGCGCCAAGGCGCTGCGCCACGTCGCCGAGAAGGGCCCGCTGACGCTCAGCGCGCTGGCCGCGGGGCTGTTCGCCGACGCTCCGCACACCACGCTCACCGTCGAGTATCTGGTCCAGCGCGGCCTGGTGACCCGCGAGCCGAACCCGGCCGACCGCCGCTCCAAACTGGTCGAGGTCACCGAGGAAGGGGTGCGCGCCGCAGCCGAGATGGCGCGGATCAGCGACACCCCACCACCGGCACTGCGCGGCCTCCCGCCCCAGGACCTTTCGGTGCTCGAACGGATACTGGACGAGGCGCTGCGCGACCGGCCGACGGACTGACCGGGGCCGCATATGCCGTACATATGGAGACCCGCGAAAACAGGGGGCCCGGCCGGACTGTCCGTTGTCCGGCCGGGCCCTCAGCACGCGGAGTTGCCGCACCGCACGGGGGCGGCACCCCGTGTCACTCCTCGATCATCAGCCCCTTGCGGAGCTTGCCCAGGGTGCGGGAGAGGAGGCGGGAGACATGCATCTGGGAGATGCCGAGCTCCTCACCGATCTCCGACTGGGTCATGTTCGCCACGAAGCGCAGCGAGAGGATTCTGCGGTCCCGCGCGGGGAGTTCGGCGATCAGCGGCTTGAGCGACTCGACGTACTCGATGCCCTCGAGGCCGTGGTCCTCGTAGCCGATGCGGTCGGCCAGCGCGCCCTCGGTGTCGTCCTCCTCGGGCTGCGCGTCCAGCGAGCTGGCGGTGTAGGCGTTGCTCGCTGCCATGCCTTCGATGACCTCCTCTGCGGAGATCTTGAGCCGCTCGGCCAGCTCTTCGGCCGTCGGCGCCCGGTCCAGCTTCTGGGCGAGTTCGTCGCCCGCCTTGGCCAGGTCGAGCCGCAGCTCCTGGAGGCGCCGGGGTACCCGCACCGACCAGGACGTGTCGCGGAAGAAACGCTTGATCTCGCCGACGATGGTCGGCATCGCGAAGGTGGGGAACTCCACGCCGCGGTTCAGCTCGAAGCGGTCGATCGCCTTGATGAGGCCGATGGTGCCGACCTGGACGATGTCCTCCATGGGCTCGCTGCGCGAGCGGAACCGGGAGGCCGCGAACTTCACCAGCGCGAGGTTGAGTTCGACCAGGGTGTTGCGTACGTACGCGTACTCGTGGGTGCCCTCTTCGAGGTTCTCCAGCCGCTCGAACAGCGTCTTGGACAGGGCCCGCGCATCCAGCGGCCCGACCTCTTCGTAGGGTGGGATCTCAGGAAGCTGAAGCTGGTCGAAGAGGTCGGCTTCCACCGCTTCCGCGATCTGGTCGGCGCTCGCCTGCTCGGTGAGCGCTTCGGTCCGATCGGTGAGCGCTTCGGGGGTCAGGGACTGGGAATCCGGCAGCCGGTCCGTGCTGTGCTGCTCCGGAACGGCGGGAACGGTCGCGACCTGCGTGTCCGCGGGGTCGGATATCCCGTTGTCGAGCCGGGGTGACATGGCTGTCCTCCATGGTTTTCTCGGCATATGGCTGCCGAAGCCGTGACGTGCACTACGGGGTGCGGCGCCTCCAGAGCCGACGTGGTTCGGTATCCCTACTAGACCTACCTGCTCCTGCACAGCAAGGGCAAGCTCCATTTGTCCATATGTGACCCATCTGTCCAATGTTCGGCTACCGGTGAGGGCCGTGAAGGCGTAGGGTTCGAACCGCTCGACGGGGGAAGCAGTGAAGGCCCTCACGCGAAACAGAAGGGGTGTGCATGGACCGCGGGATGCCCGGCAGCACGAGCCAGGGCCGGCTGACGGTCGAGGTACGGCACGAGGGAATCAGTGCCGTGGTGACCCCCGAGGGTGAGCTCGATCACCACACCGCGGAGCTGTTGCGCGAGCCGCTGGAGCGCAGTGTCGAGGAGGGCTACAGCCGCCTCGTCGTGGACTGCTCGCGGCTCGAGTTCTGCGACTCGACGGGGTTGAACGTGCTGCTCGGCGCCCGCCTGAAGGCGGAGGAGGCCGGCGGCGGCGTCCATCTGGCGGGGATGCTCCCCGTGGTCGCGCGCGTCTTCGAGATCACCGGCGCCAGCGCGGTCTTCACCGTGCACGACGATCTCGACTCGGCGCTCGGCACGGCCCCGGGCGCGGAAGAGCGACCAGAGGCGTAACCAGGGCGTTACGCGCATCACACAGGTCCGGCTGAATCCGTAAGTGTTCTCACGGTGGGTCCGGGCAGGAGTCCTTCGAATCTGTCAGGCATTCGTGTACAGCGCGTCAAGGTCTCGTCGAACGCGGGGCCGCGCGGGACGGCGAAACGTAACCGGTGATCGGTGAGGTGAACCACTGATGAGCACCACCCGGCCGCAACCGGCGGGCGACCGCGGTCCGGAGCCCGAGGGCACTCCGGCGACCGCGGGCCCGGGGTGTGCTGCGGCCGGGGGCGCCTCCACTCCCGAACCCGAGCCCGAAGGGGGGAGCGGCGCCATGGGGACCGCTGCGGAGAGTGCGGCCTCGGCCGCCGTGGGGGCCGCACGCCAGCCGGGCCGGCCGATGCGGCAGGTCCGCAGGCTGCGGCTGGTCGGTGCCAGCGGTGCCGTGCCGCGTGCCAGGGACTTCACCCGCCGGGCCCTCCAGGACTGGGGCTGGCTGCCCGCCGCCACCGCCGATCAGCGCGCTGCGGCGGAGGATGTGCTGCTCGTCGTCTCGGAGCTGGTCACCAACGCGTGCCTGCACGCCAACGGCCCCGAGGAGCTGCGGGTCGGCGCCACCTCGAAGGTGCTGCGCCTGGAGATCGTCGACCTGGGCAGCGGCTCCCCCTCCCCGCGCACCCCGCACCGCGCAGGGCG
Source organism: Streptomyces oryzae (assembly GCF_017676365.1). Lineage (GTDB taxonomy): Bacteria > Actinomycetota > Actinomycetes > Streptomycetales > Streptomycetaceae > Streptomyces > Streptomyces oryzae. Next base: position 55,676 of record NZ_JADKMA010000005.1, on the reverse strand, counting down.
GCCCGGCGGGCACGGGATGTTCATCGTCCAGCGGCTGTGCCTGGACTGGGGTGTCGTACGCAACCCGGAGGGTCCCGGGAAGACGGTGTGGGCCGAACTTGCGGCTCCGCACTGACCCTGCTCGGCGGTCTTGCTGAGCGGCGGCTCTCACTGGGCAGGGGTTGCCCCTTTTTGCCCGTCGCAGGCTGCGGGAAGTTCGTGGCCGGTGGGGGCACCCCCTGCTCGAAGAGCTTGGGGGAGCAGTTCCCCGCGCCCCTGCGGGGCGCAGCCACTTCACCGCGCAGATGCTCTTCCCTCTCCAAGGGGCTGGGGCTACTGTCGGCGCAAATCTGATGTGTCGTCAGTAACTTGCGAGTCCGGATGAAGGGGGAACCCCCGTGTCCCACAGCAAGAAACGCCACAGCAAGAAACGTCGCACGGCCGCCGCCACAGCGGCGGCAACAGCCCTCGCCGGCTCGGCAGTTCTGCTGTCGGCCCCCGCGGCGAGCGCCACGACGGTCGACGTCGACTACCAGTGCAAGACCCCCATCGGGGACAAGAGCGCGGTCTCGCCCATCGACATCAAGTCCACCAAGGACGGCAGCGGTTACAAGCTCACCATGTCGTTCGAGAAGGGCGTCTCCTCCAGCCCCGTGGAGCTCGGCAAGGGTGCGATGAAGCCCAGCGCCAAGATCAAGCTGGGCGGCGCCGAGACCGGCGATGTGTCCGTGAGCGGGCCGGGCAACGACAAGGCCATCCCGGCCAACACCCCGATCAAGATCCCGGACCTGACCGGGACCTACACACCGAAGAAGAGCGGCAAGGTCACCTTCACCGCCAGCACCCTCACCATCAAGGCGCTGGGCACGACCACCACCTGCAACCCGAAGAACAACCCCAAGCCCTCCCTCACCCTCGATGTGACGGCGGCGGGCGGCAGCGGCGGTTCGGGCGGCGACACCGGCGGCACCGGCGGTGCTGCGAGCGGCGGCGGTGACGCGTCCGGCGGCGCGGCGGCGTCCGGCGGCAGCCAGGCAGCGCCCAGCGGCGGTGGGCTGCCCAAGACCGGCCCGGCCGATTCCGCGGTCGCCCTCGGCACCCTCGGCGGCACCGTGCTGCTGGCCGGAGTCGGCGGAGCACTGTGGGTGACGCGGCGCAGGGCCGCGGTACGGCACTAGCCCGTGGTGGGCCGCACCCCGCCCCACCGTGGTGCCGTCGGCGCACCGGCCCCCCGCACCCGGGAACGTTCACCGGGCCGCACCCGGGGGGTGCTGGTCTGTGCACTCGCGGTGCTCTGCCTGCTGGGAGCGGGCAATCCCGCGCTCGCCGCGTCGGCCGGAAAGCCCCCGTGGTCGGCGGCTCCCTCTCCGCCCGCGGGCCGCGCGACGCCCGACGCACGCTCCTACTTCCATCTGGAAGGCCCGCCCGGCACCGTGCTCCGGGACTCCCTCGCGCTCACCAACGAGAGCGACGCGCCCCGCAGGTTCCGGCTGCGCGGGGCCGACGCGTACAACGCCCGCAGCGGTGGGCTCGCCGTACGGGAGGAGGGCCGCAGCCGCGGCTCCGGTACGTGGATCGCCCTCGCCGAGGACACCGTCGAGGTGCCCCCGCACACCCGTGCCGAGGTGCCGCTGAGCGTGACGGTCCCCGACGGTGCCGTCCCCGGCGACCACCCCGCCGCGGTCGTCGTCAGCGACGGCAGACGGACGCTGGGGGTACGGATGTATCTGCGGGTCAGCGGTCCGGCCCTGGCGGCGCTGAGCGTGGAGAACGTCCACGTCGAGGAGGCGGACGACGGCGCAGCGGTGATCGGCTACACGCTGGTCAACCGGGGCAATACGGCGCTGCGGCCCCGGCTCGCCGTGCGCGCGGACGGACTGTTCGGCCAGCTGGTACGGCAGCCGGCGCGCGAGCTGCCCGTCGAACTGCTCCCCGGCCAGCGCGTCACCCGCCAGGAACGCTGGCCGCACCCGCCCGCGGCGGACATGGCCGACGTCCGCCTCACGGTGACGGCCGCAGACGGAGCCCGCGATTCCGCCGCTGCCTCGTACACAGCCGTGCCGTGGGGCCGGGCCGTCGGCCTGCTGCTCGTCCTCGCGGGCGGGGGCGTTGCCTGGTACGCCCGTCGCAGACGCGTCCGGCGGCGAGGGGGCGGAGCCCCCGCACTCTCCACCCCGCCGACGCGGCGAGCAAGCACAACGGCGCGGGTCCGGCGGTCTGTACGACGGCCTCGATCCCGACGTCCGGCGCCAACCACAGGAGCGGCGAAGTGAGGACCACCATCCGGCACACCGCAGTCCTGCTGGGCGCGTTGGCGGGCTGCGTCATCTCGCTCGCCGTTCCCAACGAAGCACCGGCGGATGCCGTTCACAACCGGCAGCCGAAGATCACCCTCTCCCGGAGCGAGGCGGGCGCGGGGGCGAACATCACGGTGCGGGGCACAGGGTGGCGCCCCGACACCCTGCTCACGCTGCTGCTGTGCGGTCAGAACGCGATCGGCGGCACCAACGCCTGCGCCAACGCCGAAGGCCGGGCCGTCACCACGGACGGGAACGGCCGCTTCCGCAAGCAGATCCCCGTCGCCGAGCCGCCGAAGCCGTGCCCGTGCGTCGTACGGGCCGCCACGGTGACCGGCGCCTACGCGGCCGCGAACGCGAAGCTCGAGGTCGCCGGGCACCCGGTGAAGCCGCTGCCGGAGAAGCGCACGGGCGGGCGGCTCACGGTGCTGGCGGCGCGGCTGGAGGGGGACAGCGGGCTGCTCAACTGGTTCGGCGCTCCCGAGCAGCGGAAGCTGGTGCTGACGGTCGGCAATCTGGGCGCCGACCGTGCCCGGGACCCGGTCTTCGAGGTCGGCACCTCGCATGGCGTCCTCGCCCCCGACTGGGAGCGCCAGCAGTGGCGGGGCACCATCGATCCGGGCAGGAAGGCGCGGGTCGAGCTGCCGGTCGAGCTGGCCTCGGGCGCGCACGGTGCGTACACGGTCGCGGCCAAGCTCGACCGGCGGGTGCTGACCGAGCAGCCCTGGGACGTGGGCCGCCCCTGGGGCGTGACCCTCTTCTGGGCACTGCTGTGCGTGGTCGTCCCGCTGCTGGTCTTCCGGCTCGGGATGCGGCTCGTCGAGAGGTGGTCCCGCTCGCCGCGCAGCCGGGAGGGCTCCCGGCCGGAGGAGACGGCTACTTCACTTCCGTCATCGTCGCGGTGATCTGCCGCCGGTACATGTAGACCGCGAAGCCCGCCAGCGCCGAGAGGGTGGCTTCCATGGCGACGACTCCGGTGGTGCTGAGGTCGACACCGCCGATGGACAGCAGCCCCGTGATGCTGTCACCCGCGGTCACGGCGAGGAACCAGACGCCCATCAGCTGGCTCGCGTACTTCGCCGGGGCCAGCTTGGTGGTCACCGACAGGCCGACCGGCGACAGGCACAGCTCGGCGACGGTGTGCAGCAGGAAGATCAGTACCAGCCACAGCGGGCTCACCTTCGTACCGTCGGAGGCCATCGCCATCGGGATGACGAAGAGGAAGAACGACAGACCCATCACGGCCAGCGAGAAGGCGAACTTCGCGGTGGTCGTCGGCTCCCTGCCGCGCCGGTTGAGGGCCAGCCACAGGGCCGCGAAGACCGGCGCGAGCAGGATGATGAAGAGCGGGTTGATCGACTGGAACCAGGTCGAGGGGAAGTCCCAGCCGAAGAGCTGCGTGGAGGTCTTCGCGTCGCCGAACGCCTGCACCGTCGAGGCGCCCTGGTCGTAGATCATCCAGAAGATCGCAGCGGCGGCGAAGAACCAGATGTACCCGGTCATCCGGCCCTGCTCGGCCCGGGTGAGCTCCGTGTCGCGCTTGATCCGCACCAGCATCCCGAGCGGAATGAGCAGCCCCAGTACGGTGAGCGGGACCATCGCCCAGTTCAGCGTGAAGGTGCCGGTGGCGACCACGACGCCGTAGAAGAGGATGGCGACGACCAGCCACAGCAGCGACTTGCGCAGCACGGCGGTCTTCTCCTGCGCCGTCAGCGGCGCGGGGATCCGGCTGCTCCTGGGGTCCAGGTGGCGCGAGCCGATCAGGAACTGCACCAGGCCGAGGCCCATACCGACGGCCGCCATGCCGAAGCCCAGGTGCCAGCTGACGGTCTGGCCGACGGTGCCGATGACGAACGGGGCGAGGAACGAACCCGTGTTGATGCCCATGTAGAAGACCGTGAAGCCGCCGTCCCTGCGCGGGTCGTCGGGGCCGTTGTACAGGTCGCCGACCATCTTGGAGATGTTGGCCTTCAGCAGCCCGGAGCCGGTGGCCACGCAGGCGAGCCCGATGAAGAACGACGCCTGCCCCGGCAGCGCCAGGGTGAGGTGGCCGATCATGATGATGCCCGCGCCGACGGTGACCGTCTTGCGGGGGCCCCAGAGCCGGTCGCCGAACCAGCCGCCCGGCATGGTCAGCAGATAGACCATGGCGTTGTAGACGGAGTAGATGGCCGTGGCCGTGGCCAGGGTCATGGCCAGGCCGCCACCCTGGTGGCCCGCGCCGCCCTGGCCCGCGTCGGGCCCGCCGGCCACGAGGTAGACGACGAGCAGTGCGCGGAGCCCGTAGAAGCTGAAGCGCTCCCACATCTCCGTCATGAAGAGCGTGGCCAGACCTCGTGGGTGGCCGAAGAAGGTCTTGCCGGTTGTGCCGGGGGCGGCCTTCGTCATGCTGGGCGCCATATCGGTGTTCCTTGCCATTGCACTGCCGGGGCCGCGCTGCTCAGCGGCGCTGTCCGCAGGCGGGACCCGTGCACGGAAAAGGACCCCCGGCCGGTGGTGCTGTGGCGCCAGGAGTCCTCGACGTTCACTACATAAGTGCATTCACCATAAGTCACCGTGCGCGGCTCCAGGGAAGAGCTTGCGAGATACATCACAGGTGGATCACGGAACCTGCCCGCTGTTTCGTCGGTGACGTGTCCATCTCACCTGGAGATCGTCGGTCTCGCCGGGGAGCGAACCGTGTGCCCACTTACGCTCGGCCACGCGGACTACCATCGGTGCATGACCCGTGTACTGCTCGCCGAGGATGACGCGTCGATCTCGGAGCCGCTGGCCCGCGCCCTGCGCCGGGAGGGATACGAGGTCGAGGTGCGCGAGGACGGCCCCACCGCGCTCGATGCCGGGCTGCGCGAGGGCATCGACCTGGTCGTGCTCGATCTGGGACTGCCCGGGATGGACGGTCTCGAGGTGTGCCGCAGGCTGCGCAACGAGGGCCACTCGTTCCCCGTCCTGGTCCTGACCGCGCGCGCCGACGAGGTGGACACCGTCGTCGGGCTCGACGCGGGGGCTGACGACTACGTCACCAAGCCCTTCCGGCTCGCCGAGCTCCTGGCGCGGGTCCGCGCCCTGCTGCGCCGCGGGACCCCCGCCGAGCCGGCCCAGCCCCCGGCCACCCACGGCGTACGGATCGACGTCGAGTCGCACCGCGCCTGGATGGGCGACGAGGAGCTGCAGCTGACCGCCAAGGAGTTCGACCTGCTGCGGGTGCTGGTGCGGGACGCGGGCCGGGTCGTCACCCGGGACCAGCTGATGCGCGAGGTGTGGGACACCACGTGGTGGTCCTCGACCAAGACGCTGGACATGCACATCTCCTGGCTCCGCAAGAAGCTCGGCGACGACGCGGCCAACCCCCGCTACATCGCCACCGTGCGCGGCGTGGGCTTCCGCTTCGAGAAGAGCTGATACGCACCCCGTGCGCCCTGCAAGACCGAGGAAAGAAGCACCGTGCGCCGTCGGCTGATCCTGTCCATCCTCGCCGTCGTCCTCGTCGTCGTCGCGGTCTTCGGCATCTCCCTCGTCATCGTCGAGTCCCGCACGATCGAGAACAGCACCAAGGAGAACGTCCGCTCCGAGGCGGTCCGCCTGGTCTCCACCGTCGAGAGCCGGCTGGTGGCCCGGGAGCGGGTGACGAAGGAGTCCATCGGCGTCACCACCTCCAAGGACCGCTACGTCCGCTACATCCGCGTCGAGTTGCCCGGCCGGCCGCCCATCGAGGTCGGTGACCGGCCCTCGGGCGCTGTGGTCGAGGCCAAGGAGACCGGCGCGCACGGCGAGCGCGTCACCGTGCAGGCGTCCCGCTCCGCGGTACGGGCCGAGGTCGGCCGCACCCTGCTGATCATCCTCGCGGTCGCCCTGCTCGCCGTGATCGCCGCCGCCGTGCTGGCCGTACGCCAGGCACACCGGGTCGCGGCGCCGCTCACCGACCTGGCCGAGACCGCCGAGCGGCTCGGCTCCGGCGACCCGCGGCCGCGGCACCGCCGCTACGGGGTGCCGGAGCTGGACCGGGTCGCCGATGTGCTCGACGCCAGCGCGGACCGGATCGGCCGGATGCTCACCGCCGAGCGGCGGCTGGCCGCCGACGCCTCGCACCAGCTGCGCACCCCGCTCACGGCGCTGTCCATGCGGCTGGAGGAGATCATCGCGATGGCCGACGGGGACGGAGCGGAGGACCGCGCCGTCGTCAAGGAGGAGGCGACCATCGCGCTCGCCCAGGTCGAGCGGCTCACGGACGTGGTGCAGCGGCTGCTGACCAACTCCCGCGACCCGCGTACCGGCTCGGCCGTCAGCTTCGACCTGGACGAGGTCGTCAAGCAGCAGATAGAGGAGTGGAAGCCGGCCTACCGCAGTGCGGGTCGCGCCATCGTGCGCTCCGGCAAGACGGGACTGCGCGCCGTGGGCACGCCCGGCGCGGTGGCCCAGGTGCTGGCGACGCTGATCGAGAACTCGCTGATGCACGGCGACGGCACGGTCGCGCTGCGTACCCGGGTCACCGGGAACCAGGTGGTGGTCGAGGTCACGGACGAGGGTCCCGGGGTGGACGAGGCGCTGGGCTCGCGGGTCTTCGAGCGGACCGTCAGCGGCCACAACTCCACAGGGCTCGGCCTCGCCGTCGCACGCGATCTCGCGGAGGCGGACGGCGGGCGGCTGGAGCTACTTCAGCAGCTGCCGCCGGTCTTCGCGCTGTTCCTCAGCCGTGAGGCCGCCGATCTCGACACGCCCGCCTCTGACTGAGGCCGCCGGTTCGACGGGATGCACAGGGTCGACCGGATCGGCAGGCTCGACGGGGAGGCGGACATCGGCGGGCGCGGCCTCCTTGGTGCCCACCTTGAACACCCAGGTCCGGTACGCCCAGAAGCGGAAGGCGGTGCCGATGGCGAGTCCGATGACGTTCTTGGCGATGTTGTCGGCGAGCGGCGAGGTGTAGCCGAAGCCGTAGTGCGACAGGGCGAGAATGCCGTTCTCCAGGACCAGCCCGACGCCGCTGAAGAGGAAGAAGAGGACCGTCTCGCGGTGGATCCGGTTCTTGTCGATGTGCCGGTAGGTCCAGTAGCGGTTGCCCAGGTAGTTGGTGCCGATCGCGACGACCTGCGAGATGACTCCGGAGCGGATGGGGGCGAGCTGGAACGTGTGGATGCACAGGTTGAAGATCGCGACGTTCACCAGGAAGCCCAGCGCACCGACGGCGCCGAACTTGGCCAGTTCGCGCACGAGTCGTTCCAGTCCCGGGCGCATCACGCGCCAGTTCCCCATAGCGATACTGAGCCCCGTTTCGGTCGGTCGTCGAAGGCTGACCCATGCTAACCAGCCCCGCATTCGCTCTGTAGGGCGATTGACGCAGCCGGAGCACGAACGGTTGCTCTTCAGCGGGTGACGGTGACGCGGAAGGTGACGTCCGTGACCCGGTGGTCCTCGTCCACCACCTGGCGCTCGGTCCCGCACTGGAAGCACTCGCGCAGCCGGAGCTCGGTGCTGCCGGGCTGCTCCGCCCGATAGGAGTACCAGCGCTCGCCGGTATCACCCGGGCGGTCCGGGTCGAGGTCCTGGTTCCTGGTGTCGATGAGCGTGACGGTCTCCGGGTCGGGCCGCTGCCCGCGGACGATCCAGCGGTAGCCCTCGCCGGGCCGGTAAGGGACCTTCAGTACGAACTGTTCGTGCGGGCGTACCCGGACCCGGGTCTCGTGGGGGCCGAACTCGCGCGGGCGGGGCACACCGGTGCCGCCGTCGTCGCTCCCGTTCCCGTTGCCGCCCCCGTTCCCGCCTGCGCCGTTTGCGTTTCCGTCCCCGCCGCCGCACGCCGAGACGGCCAGCAGCACTGCGACCGCCAGTGTGGCTGGTTTCATACGCCGCACATCGTCCCCCGAAGTCCGCAGATCCCGCTGCCGATCGACCGCCGCCGAGCATAGGAGAGGCCCGGCAAGCCCGCAGGGGCGGGCCTGGCGCCCCTGCGGGCCCCGTACCCTGGAGCCGTGACTTTCCCGGTAGTCGGCATGGTCGGCGGCGGCCAGCTCGCTCGTATGACCCACGAGGCTGGCATCCCGCTCGGCATCAGATTCAAGCTTCTGTCCGATACGGCGCAGGACTCGGCGGCACAAGTCGTCAACGACGTTGTCGTTGGTGACTACCGAGATCTGGACACGCTGCGGCGGTTTGCCGAGGGCTGCGATGTGATCACTTTCGATCACGAACATGTGCCCACCGAGCACCTCCGCGCGCTGGAGGCCGACGGCATCCCGGTCCGCCCGGGCCCCGATGCCCTCGTGCACGCGCAGGACAAGGGCGTGATGCGCGCCCGCCTCGCCGAGCTCGGGGTGCCCGCGCCGCGCAACCGCATCGTGAGCGGGCCCAAGGACGTGGCGGCGTTCGCGGCGGAGGGCGCCGGGAGCGGCGACGGGAGTGCCACCGGCAACAGCGACGGCAACGGCTTCCCCGTCGTCCTCAAGACCGTGCGCGGCGGCTACGACGGCAAGGGCGTATGGGTGGTACGCGGCGCCGACGACCCGACCGCGGCCGAGCCGTTCAAGGCGGGCGTCCCCGTGCTCGCCGAGGAGAAGGTCGACTTCGCGCGGGAGCTCGCCGCGAACGTCGTCCGCTCCCCGCACGGGCAGGCCGTCGCCTACCCGGTGGTGGAGTCCATCCAGGTCGACGGGGTCTGCGACACGGTGATCGCCCCCGCGCCCGAGCTGGCCGAGGACGCCGCGGTGCGCGCCCAGGAGATGGCGCTGCGCGTCGCGCACGAGCTGGGCGTCGTCGGGCATCTGGCCGTCGAGCTGTTCGAGACCAGGGACGGCAGGCTGCTCGTCAACGAGCTGGCCATGCGCCCGCACAACTCCGGTCACTGGACCCAGGACGGCGCCGTCACCTCGCAGTTCGCCAACCATGTGCGGGCAGTGCTGGACCTGCCGCTGGGCGACCCGCGCTGCCGTGAGCGCTGGACCGTGATGGCCAACGTGCTGGGCGGCGACTACCCCGACATGTACTCCGCGTATGTGCACTGCATGGCGCGCGACCCCCAGCTCAAGATCCACATGTACGGCAAGGACGTGAAACCGGGCCGCAAGGTGGGGCACGTCAACGTCTACGGTGACGACCTCGCCGATGTGCGGGAACGCGCCGCACACGCCGCGGGTTATCTGAGGGGCACCATCGTCGAGTGACCGCGGCACCGTCGTGGAGCCGGATTTCTCCCACCTAGCAGCCTAGGAGCCGTATGAGTACTGCTGCCAGCCCTCTCGTGGGCATCGTCATGGGGTCCGACTCGGACTGGCCCGTCATGGAGGAGGCGGCCAAGGCACTGGACGAGTTCGAGGTGCCGTACGAGGTCGACGTGGTCTCCGCGCACCGGATGCCCCGCGAGATGATCGCCTACGGCGAGGACGCCGCCGACCGCGGACTGAAGGCGGTCATCGCCGGCGCGGGCGGCGCGGCTCATCTGCCGGGCATGCTCGCCTCGGTCACCCCGCTGCCCGTCATCGGCGTGCCGGTTCCGCTGAAGTATCTGGACGGCATGGACTCGCTGCTGTCCATCGTGCAGATGCCCGCGGGCGTCCCCGTCGCCACCGTCTCGGTGGGCGGAGCCCGCAACGCCGGACTGCTGGCCGTACGGATGCTGGCCGTGCACGACGAGGAACTGCGCGAGAGGATGCGCGACTTCCAGCAGGTGCTCAACGAGCAGGCCACCGAGAAGGGCAAGCGGCTGCGCGCCAAGGCCGCGGGGGAGACCGGGTTCGGGTTCGGCAGCGGCCGGGCGGGAGGCAGCCGGTGACCCGCACCGACGGCCCCGCGCTGCGGCCCGACAGCCCCAACCTGGAGCGCGCCCGCGCGCTGCTGACCGAGCACCCCGTGGTCGACGGGCACAACGACCTGCCGTGGGCGCTGCGCGAACAGGCGCGCTACGACCTCGACAAGCTGGACATCTCCCAGGACCAGCACGAGAAGCTGCACACCGACCTCGCTCGGCTGCGCGCCGGCGGCGTCGGCGCGCAGTTCTGGTCCGTCTACGTCCCCGGCGAGCTGACCGGCGACGACGCGGTGAGTGCGACCCTGGAGCAGATCGACGCGGTCCGGCTGCTGGCGGCGCGCTACCCCGGCGACCTCCAACTGGCCTTCACCGCCGACGACGTGGAGGCCGCGCACGCCCAGCGCCGTATCGCCTCGCTGATGGGCGCCGAGGGCGGGCACTCGATCAACAATTCGCTGGCCGCACTGCGCGCCCTCTACCAGCTCGGGGTGCGCTATCTGACGCTCACCCACAACAACTCGCTGGACTGGGCCGACTCGGCCACCGACGAGCCGCGTGCGGGCGGACTGAGCCGGTTCGGCGAAGAGGTCGTCCGCGAGATGAACCGGCTCGGCATGCTGGTGGACCTCTCGCATGTGGCGCCCGAGACGATGCGGGACGCGCTGCGGGTGACCGAGGCGCCGGTGATCTTCTCGCACTCCTCGGCGCGTGCCGTCTGCGATCACCCGCGCAACATCCCCGACGACGTGCTCGCCCAGCTCCCCGCCAACGGCGGCGTGGCGATGGCCACCTTCGTGCCCAAGTTCATCCTCCCCGAGGCGGTGGCCTGGACCCAGGCGGCCGACGAGAACATGCGGGCGCACGGCCTGGACCATCTGGACCTGAGCGACGAGGGCCGCAAGGTGCAGCGCGAGTTCGAGCAGGCCAACCCGCGGCCTGTCCCGGACGCCGCGACGGTCGCCGACCATCTCGACCACATGCGCGAGGTCGCCGGCATCGACCACATCGGCATCGGCGGCGACTACGACGGCACCGCCTTCACCCCGGCCCAGCTGGAGGACGTCGCCGGCTATCCGCACCTGGTGGCCGAGCTGCTGGACCGCAAGTGGTCCGAGGCGGACCTGGCCAAGCTCACCTGGTACAACGCCGTGCGGGTGCTGCGCGAGGCGGAGGAGGTGGCCCGGACGCTCCAGACCCAGCGCGGGCCCTCGATCGCCACCATCGGGCAGCTGGACGGCTGACCAGGGCGGGTTACGGCTGACAGGGGCTGACCTGGCGTCAATTCCCCCTGGGGGGCGGGATTCCGGAAGCGGGCCCCGGTGCGGCGAGCAGTCTTGACCTTGCCCCCGGGGCCCGCGAGCATCAGCGGGCCCCACTCCTTGTGTCCAGGGAGGACCATTGGCCACCTCGGAACCGTCCGACTCCCGCCCCACTCCTGAAGACGTCACCCCCTCAACCGGTGACGCTCCCAGCACCCTCGCCCGGCGCCGGCTCCTCCAGGCATCGGCCGCCGCAGGCGGCGCACTTGCCATGGGAGGCACCGCCCTCACCGCACCGGCCGCCGCGGCCCAGGCCGCCGCAGCACCTGCTCAGGCCACCGACCTCGCGCAGGCCGCCACCAAGGCCCGTACCGTCTCCTTCTCCGCCGCCACCAACGGCGCCGCCACGCTGGTGCCCGGCGCCGACCGGATGGTCGCGGAGATGCAGAACATCCTCTGGTCCATCCCTCGCTCGGGCGGCACGGCGCGGGCACTCAGCGTCCCGGGACTGGAGCCCACCCGCCCGGTGCTGGCCCCCGACGGCAAGACAGTGGCCGTGTGCGCCTACCACGACGGCGGCTTCCACATCTGGACGCTGCGCGCGGACGGCTCCGGCCTCGAGCAGCACACCGACGGTCCCTGGGACGACCGCGGCCCCGCCTGGTCGCCGGACGGCACCCGGATCGCGTTCGCCTCCGAGCGCGAGGGCGACCCGGTCAAGGGCAGCCCGTACCGCATCTGGGTGCTGGACGTACGCAGCGGCGAACTGACCCGCCTCACCGGCCGGAAGGGACAGCAGGGGCCGCTCCAGGACGGCGCCTGGGAGGACTTCGACCCGGCCTGGTCACCGGACGGCGAACGCGTGCTGTGCGTACGCGGCAGTGTCGTCACCGGCGAGACCGGGCCGCAGCTGCGGGCCCGCACCCTGGTCTCCGTCGCCGCCGACGGCTCCGGCGACGTGCGTACCGAACACGAGGACGAGACCGAGGGCGTCTCGCTGATGACGCCTGCCGTCTCGCCCTCGGGCAAGGTGGCCTATCTGCGCACCACCCCCGCGCCCAAGGCGTCCTGCACGCTGGTCGTCGACGGGAAGGCGGTACGGATCGAGGGCGACCTGGCGCCTGTGCCGCCCCGCTGGGCCGACCGCGAGACGCTGCTGCTGACCGTCTCCGGTACCTTCCGGCTGCTGCGCCCGGCCCGGCCCGAGTCGGCCGAGCGCATCCCCTTCACCGCCGAACTCCCCACCTCCCGGCCCCGCTACCGGGTCAAGGACTACGGTTTCGAGGCGCCCGGCAGCCACAGGGTGCGCGGCGTACAGCAGCCCGTGCTCTCCCCGGACGGCAAGCACCTTGCCTTCGTCGCCCTCAACGCGCTCTGGCTGGCCCGCACCGACGGCCGGGGCCGCCCCCGCAAGCTCGTCCAGGCGCCCGAGGCCCGCTACATCTGCGCCCCCTCCTTCACTCGCGACGGCAAAGCGCTGCTCTACAGCGACGACCGCGCCGGACTGCTTGCCGTACGCCGCAGAGAGCTCGACTCGGGCGAGGAGAAGGAACTCGCCGCAGGCGGCCGCGTCTTCGGCGCGCTCTCCCCGGACGGCACCAAGCTGGCCTGCCTGGACATGGCGGGCAACCTGATCGTCAAGGACCTGCCCGGCGGCCGGGAGCGCACCCTGGCCGAACCCCTGGGCGGCGGCGGCATCCCGGGCCCGCCCACCTGGTCGCCGGACGGCCGCCACCTCGCACTGTGCGACCGCAACCGGCTCAACTACCGCTTCCGCGAGGGCTACAACCTCATCCGCGTCCTGGACGCCGACAGCGGCGCCGAGGCGCTGCACGCGCTCGCCCCGCACGCCTCCCTCGCCGACCGCTACGCCGCCGGGCCCGTGTGGTCGCCGGACGGGAAGTGGATGGCGGCGGTGTCCGAGTCGGCGCTGTGGGTGCTGCCCGTACGGAGCGACGGCAGCCCGGCGGGCGAGGCCCGCCGGCTGTCCGACGAGAGCGCCGACCACCCTTCCTGGTCCGGCGATTCGGGCTCACTGCTGTACCTGTCGGCGGGCAAGCTGCGGCTGCGCGAGGTGCACGACGGCAAGCCCGGCAAAGCGCGCACTGTCCGGCTGGAGCTGTCCTGGCGGCGGCCCGCTCCCAAGGAGACCGTCGTGCACGCCGGACGGCTGTGGGACGGCACCGGAGAGGGCGTACGCGAGGACGTCGATCTGGTGCTGCGGGACGGCCGAATCGCCGAGATCGCCCCGCACCGCGCAGGACGGCGCGCCGAGCGCCGCCTGGACGCCTCTGGGCTGACCGTACTGCCGGGACTGTGGGACACCCACACCCACCCCTGGCAGACCACCTACGGCGGCAGACAGACCGTCACCCAGCTCGCCTACGGCATCACCACAGCGGTCTCCCTGGGCGGCTTCTCCTACGAACAGGCCCGGCTGCGCGAGGCGGTGGCCGCCGGACAGCTGGCCGGACCACGGCTGCTGGCCACCGGCGAACTGCTGGACGGCGCCCGCGTCGCCTACAGCATGGGCCGCGCCCACCGCACCGCAGAGGGACTGCGCCGCTCCCTGGAGCGCGGCGGCGCACTCGGCTGGGACTTCGTCAAGACGTACGTACGCGCGCCCGCCACGGCGATGCGCCAGGCGGCCCAGTACGCGCACGAAGAGCTCGGCGTCCGCTCCGGCAGCCACCTGTGCACCCCGGGCGTACAGATCGGCCAGGACCTGACGACGCACCTCCAGGCCACCCAGCGGCTGGAGTTCGGCCACGCCACGACCGGCACCGGGCACGCCTACGAGGACCTCGTCGGCATCTACTCGACGCCGGGCGACTTCCACCTCGTCGCCACGCCCTTCACCGCGCTGCCGCTGCTGGGCGCCCACCCGGAGCTGGCCGAGGACGAGCGGGTGACCCGGCTGCTGCCGCCGTGGGACGTGCAGGCCGTACGCCAGTCGGCGGCCACTCCGCCCACCGAGGACCAGCTGGCCACCCTGGATGTGGAAACCGCCGTCTACCGGCGCGTGCTCGCCGCGGGCGGCCTCGTGGCGCTCGGCACCGACCAGCCCCTGGTGCCGATCGGCCTCCACCTCCACCTGGCGCTCCGCGCCCTGCACCGCGCGGGGCTCAAGCCGCACGAGGCGCTGCGTACCGCCACCGTGCTGCCCGCCAGGGTGTTCGGCGCCGAGCGCGAACTGGGCACCGTGGAGGAGGGCAAGCTGGCCGACCTCACCCTGGTGGACGGCAACCCGCTGACCGACTTCGACTCACTGGTGCGCACTGTGACGGTGGTCCGCGGAGGCGTCCCGTACGAGCAGAAGGACTTGATCGACGCCTACAGCAGCGCGCAACAGCGCGCCCATACGGGCGGCCAGGAAGCACACTGGCGGCAGGTGAGCCGCCAGCTGCGCCGGGACGGCTGCTGCGACATGGGGCACTGAGTCACCGGCACACATGAGGGGCCGGCGTCCCAGGACACCGGCCCCTCATCGCCGTACTACAGGTGCCCTCTTACGGCAGGTTGCGCGCCATCACGATGCGCTGCACCTGGTTGGTGCCCTCGTAGATCTGCGTGATCTTCGCGTCCCGCATCATCCGCTCGACCGGGTAGTCACGCGTGTAGCCGTAGCCGCCGAGCAGCTGGACGGCGTCCGTGGTGATCTCCATGGCGGCGTCCGAGGCGTAGCACTTGGCGGCGGCGCCGAAGAAGGTCAGGTCCTCCTTGTCGCTGCCCTCGGAGACCCGCTCGGAGCGTGCGGCAGCCGCGTAGGTGAGCTGCCGGGCCGCCTCGATCTTCATGGCCATGTCGGCGAGCATGAACTGCACGCCCTGGAAGTCGCCGATCGGCTTGCCGAACTGCTTGCGCTCCTGCACATACCCCTTGGCGTAGTCGAGGGCGCCCTGCGCCAGACCGAGCGCCTGTGCGGCGATGGTGATGCGGGTGTGGTCGAGGGTCTTCATGGCGGTGGCGAAACCCGTGCCCTCGGCGCCGATCATCCGGTCGGCCGGGATGCGCACGTTGTCCAGATAGACCTCGCGCGTGGGGGAGCCCTTGATGCCCAGCTTCTTCTCCGGAGCGCCGAAGGAGACGCCCTCGTCGTCCTTCTCCACGACGAAGGCGGAGATGCCCTTGGTGCGCTTGTCTGGGTCGGTGACGGCCATCACCGTGTAGTAGTCGGAGACCCCGGCGTTGGTGATCCACCGCTTGACGCCGTTGAGGACCCAGCTGTCCCCGTCCCGTACGGCCTTGGTTTTCATGCCGCCCGCGTCCGAACCGGCGTCCGGCTCGCTCAGACAGTAGGAGAACATCGCGTCGCCCTTGGCCAGCGGCGTCAGACAGCGCTTCTTCAGCTCCTCGGAGGCGGAGAGGATCACCGGGAGCGAGCCGAGCTTGTTGACGGCCGGGATGAGCGAGGAGGAGCCGCAGACCCGGGCGACCTCCTCGATGACGATGACGGTGGCCAGCGCGTCGGCGCCGGCGCCCCCGTACGCCTCCGGTACGTGCACCGCGTGCAGGTCGTTGGCGACCAGCGCGTCCAGCGCCTCCTGCGGGAACCGAGCCTCCTCGTCCACCTCCGCGGCGTACGGCGCGATCTTCGCCTCGGCGAGCGCGCGCACCGAGTCGCGGAGCATCTCGTGCTCCTCGGACGGCCGGTAGAGGTCGAAATCAGACGCCAAGGTGTCTCACTCCTTTGAGAGCATGCGGAATGCCTGGGGTGCTGTGGTGGATCGCCGGTTGTCTGCGCTGCTAATTACCGTTAAGTAACACCGATTTTAGTGGCGGATGCCTCCCTGGGGGTACGTGAGGTTCACGACAGGAGGCGCACCGTTATGCTCGCGGACAGCGTTCTGCCGTCACAAGGAGCTACCCGCATGGCCTCGCCCAAGATCACCGTGATTGGCCTCGGCTACCTCGGCGCCACCCACGCGGCCGCCATGGCCGAGCTGGGCTTCGAGGTGCTGGGGCTCGACGTCGTGCCGGAGAAGATGCGCAAGCTGGAGCAGGGGCAGGCGCCCATGTTCGAGCCGGGCCTTGAGGAGCTGCTGCGGGCACACGTCGCCGGGGTCGAGGGCTCCACGGGACGGCTGCGCTTCACCGACTCCTGGGAGGAGATCGGCGCCTTCGGCGACGTGCACTTCCTGTGCGTCAACACCCCGCAGAAGCACGGCGAGTTCGCCGCCGACATGAGCTACGTCGAGCGTGCCGTCGACTCGCTGGCACCGCATCTGCACGGGCCCGCGCTCGTCGTCGGCAAGTCCACCGTGCCGGTCGGCAGCGCGGAGCGGCTCGCGCTCCGGATCGCCGAGCTGGCCCCCGCCGGCAAGGAGGCCGAGCTGGCGTGGAACCCGGAGTTCCTGCGGGAGAGCTTCGCCGTCAAGGACACCCTGCACCCCGACCGCATCGTCGTCGGGATCGGCGGACCGCGCGGCGAGGGACTGCTGCGCCAGGTGTACGCACGGCCCATCGCCGAGGGCGCCCCGTTCCTGGTCACCGACTTCGCCACGGCTGAGCTGGTCAAGACCTCCGCCAACTCGTTCCTGGCCACGAAGATCTCCTTCATCAACGCCATGGCCGAGGTCTGCGAGGCCGCGGGCGGCGACGTGGTGAAGCTCGCCGAGGCCATCGGCTACGACGACCGCATCGGGCGCAAGTTCCTCCGCGCCGGGATCGGCTTCGGCGGCGGCTGCCTGCCCAAGGACATCCGAGCCTTCATGGCCCGCGCCGGTGAGCTGGGCGCTTCCGAGGCGCTCACCTTCCTGCGCGAGGTCGACTCCATCAACATGCGGCGCCGCGCACAGATGGTCGAGCTGACCCGGGACGCGCTGGGCGGCGCACTGCTGGGCAAGCGCATCGCCGTCCTCGGCGCCACCTTCAAGCCCGACTCCGACGACGTACGGGACTCGCCAGCCCTCAACGTCGCGGGCCAGCTCCACCTCCAGGGCGCCCAGGTGACGGTGTACGACCCGAAGGGCATGGACAACGCGCGGGCCGTCTTCCCCACGCTGGGCTACGCGGACAGCGCCCTGGACGCAGCCCGCGGGGCCGATGTGGTGCTGCACCTGACGGAGTGGTCCGAGTTCAAGGAGCTCGACCCGGCGCGGGTCGGCGACGTCGTGGCC
This sequence comes from Streptomyces oryzae, assembly GCF_017676365.1. GTDB lineage: Bacteria > Actinomycetota > Actinomycetes > Streptomycetales > Streptomycetaceae > Streptomyces > Streptomyces oryzae. The sequence goes on along the minus strand of NZ_JADKMA010000005.1, from coordinate 38,284 downwards.
GCCCGCCACATCCTCGACGGCCGCAACACCCTCGACCCCTCCCTCTGGCGCAAGCAAGGCTGGACCTTCCGCGCCCTGGGCCGCCCCACGCTGTAAAGCAACCGCGCCCCGAAGGGGCGCGGGTCTGTATCTGATATGCGGCTCCGCCGCGTGGGCGCGACCAGCCACACGAGGCCCGCAGCCCGCACACATCGGACAGTGGCACCCCCTCACCGGCCGCAAACTCACCTATCGGGCACGCCGTGCCCGATAGGCCCGCATTTTGGCGCGGCTGCCACAAACCGCCATGGTGCACCAGCGCCTGCTGCCGGCCGGACTCCGGTCGTAGAACACCCACTGACAGTCATGCGTTTCGCAGGCTTTCAACCGCTGCCAGGACCCCTCACCCGCCGCGCGGGCTATAAGGGCGGCCAGATGGGCGGTCAGCGCGGGCAGCCCGGTCAGCCCCGGAGCAGCCTCGACCGCGGCCTCACCCCTCACCCCGATCCGCACCACAAGCGGCGCCGCACCGAGGCGCCGCTCCAGCACCTCGTCCGCCTCCCGCGGCACCGCGGCCCCCGCATGGGCCAGACAGGCAGCACGCAACGCCTCGCGGAGCTCCCGCAGCCCCGCCAGGTCGGGTTCGGCCAGCCGGAACCGCTCCAGCCCATGGTCGTCGACGAACCGGTCCAGGCCCTCCGGCGTGGCGAGGCGGTCCGTACGGGTCTCGATGTCCAGGGTGTTCGCCAACTCCTGCACCAAAAGGAGTGGTTCCGGCGCTTGTCTGTCTCCCACTCTTGTGACGTTACCGGCTAACCCCCATCATGGGGTAACCGAGACGACCGAGAGAGGATCCACGATGGCCATCCCCAAAATGGGCGTTGTCGTGCTGGACTGCCCCGACACCGGGCGGCTGGCGGAGTTCTACGCGCAGATGCTGGGCTGGAAGGTCGCCCCGGAAAGCGACAGCGAGTGGACCGAGGTGCTGGACGAGAGCGGCACCAGGCGGCTGGCGTTCCAGCAGGCGCCGGGCTTCGTCCCGCCGCAGTGGCCCAGCGGCGAGCACTCGCAGCAGTTCCACCTCGACCTGGATGTGCCGCGGTCGAAGATCGACGAAGCCGAGCAGCGGGTGCTGGCGCTGGGCGCTCGGCTCATCCAGGACGACGTCAAGGACGACGGGGACGGCCCGCGCGGCTGGCGCGTCTACCTCGACCCGGCGGGGCACCCGTTCTGCCTGTGTCTGACCGACCGCTGAGCTCTGGCGAAGCAGCGGCGGAAAACACCGCGGCCAGGCCCTGTGTGCAGGGCCTGGCCGCGCGGTATGCGGTCGCGTCTCAGCGGTCGGACGTCACCGTCACCTTCTCGTCGTTGTTGAGCTGACTGACGAGCTGCTTGACCTTCGCCTTGTCCCACTGGAGGTTGCCGCCCGGCGCCGGACCGGAGATCGGCATGTTCATCGACTTGCCCTCGCCGCCCGAGACGCCCTTCATGGCCCAGAACATCGAGGCGACGTTCCACAGGCTCATGTCCTTGTCCACCTTGAGGGTGTCCAGCCCTGCGCCCATCGTCGGGTAGAGCTTGAAGGGGTTGAGCACGGTGCCCGGCGTCGCGGTCTGGTTCGCCAGCGCGGAGAGGAACTTCTGCTGGTTCTTGGTGCGGTCCAGGTCGCTGCCGGGCAGCGCGTACCGGGTGCGGACGAACGCGAGGGCCTGCTGGCCGTTGAGCGTCTGCTTGCCCTTCTTGAAGTCGGCGCCGGACTTCTCGTCCTTGATGTCGCGCGGAATGTCCATCTCCACGCCGCCGACCGCGTCCACGATCTTCGCGAAGCCGCCGAAGCCGATCTCCGCGTAGTGGTCGATCTTCAGCCCGGTGTTGTGCTCGACCGTACGGACGAGCAGCTCGGGGCCGTCCATCGCGTAGGTCGCGTTGATCTTCGTGTGCTTGCCCTGCGCCGGGTAGTGCTTGCCGGACTCGGAGCCGGTGAAGGAAGGGATCTCGACGTCCGAGTCGCGCGGCAGCGAGATCATGGTGTTCCCGTTGTCCCCGACGTGCAGGATCATGATCGAGTCGGTGCGGCCCTTGTCGGTGGGCCCGCCGGTGTGCAGCTTCTGCTTGTCCTCGTCGCTCATGCCCTCGCGGCTGTCCGAGCCGACGATGAGGTAGTTGGTGCCGTCGCCGGCCTCGGGGCGGTCCTCGACGATGCTGAGATCCACCTCCCGGCGCAGTTTGGAGTCGGCCCAGAAGTAGGTGCCGATCGACCAGGCGAGCAGGACGACGACGAGGGTGAGGATCGTCCACTTGGTGCGGCGGCGCCAGTCGGGCCGGGGACGGTCTCCGTAGTCACCGCGACCGCCGCCCCGGCCGCCGCCGTAGACCTGGCCGTCGCTGTACCCGGAGTCGTAGCCGTCGTAGCCGTCCTGCGGCTGACCGGACCCCGGGGGGTAGCCGGGCCCTCCCTGACCGTAGCCGGAGCCCTGACCAGGGCCACGGGTCTGCGGGGGGACACCGGGGGCCGATGTGTGGGGCATGACACGTGTGGGGTCGGGACGGGACGCGTCGCGGCCACGACCTTCCCGTCCCCGCGAGCTGTCGGTCCAACCATCGGGCCACTCATTCATGCATGGCAGTGTGCCTGCACCCGGACGGCGGAACACAGGGTGGGTACCGCTTCGGGGGCAGGCTGTAGCAGTTCTGATGCAAAATGCTTCGGTCTGAGCGACTTCTGCCGCGCGCATAAGGTGGTGGCCATGACCCACCAGGCGCACACGGCACACGGCGAGCTCCCGGGCAAGCCGACGGCCGCCTCCCGCACGACCCTGTCCCACATCATGACGGCGAGCGACACCAACCTGCTCGGGACCGTGCACGGCGGCGTGATCATGAAGCTGGCCGACGACGCCGCCGGCGCCGTGGCCGGGCGCCACTCCGAGGGGCCGGCCGTCACCGCCTCCATGGACGAGATGGTCTTCCTGGAGCCGGTCCGGGTGGGCGATCTTGTTCATGTGAAGGCCCAGGTGAACTGGACCGGGCGGACCTCGATGGAGGTCGGGGTGCGGGTGCTGGCCGAGCGCTGGAACGAGTCGACGCCCGCGACCCAGGTCGGCTCCGCCTATCTGGTCTTCGCGGCGATCGACGAGAACGGCAAGCCCCGCTCCGTCCCCCCGGTGATACCCGAGACCGACGAGGACCGGCGCCGCTATCAGGAGGCCCAGATCCGGCGGACCCACCGGCTGGCCCGCCGCCGCGCCATCAAGGAGCTCCGCGCCAGCCGCTCCGCGGGGTGACGCGGCCCGCCCGCGCAGGCAGCGCGGCGGCAGCGTCTGCCGAACATTTGCCCAGTGCTCCACCCCTCAGGGTGGAGGTGTAGGGCATCCTCGCCCTGGCGGCCCGGAAGGCAGCAGAACCATGCCATTATCGCTTTGTCCGGCAACGTAGTTGTCGGACCTACCGCCGGACGGGCGGGAAGTCAGGCCTGTGGAGGTCTGGTAAGACCGGTCCTCACCGACCGGCACGGACCCGTGAAGCAGGAACCCACGGTGGTACCGCGAAGCGGTACGGACCGGAATCCCGCCCTCGGGCTGGAGAGGACGTCAATCGCAGTCGACCTCGTCCCCTCGCATGGGGGCCTCTCCCGGCTTGGTGTCGGCGGCGGGGCCGCGTACCCGGCGCACCTGCTGGTCCGGGGTGCCGAGCGTGACCCGCATCCGGGCGCCCCGGTTCTCGGCCTTCACCAGTTCGGCTCCGGGCAGTGCGGCGGCCAGCGAGCGCGCTGACCGGTTCCAGCGCGGGTCGTAGGTGATGGTCGTACGGGCGCGGTCGGTGTGCGGGGCGTTGGTGGCCGCGCCGGTGGTGGCGAAGCCCGCGCCGCGCAGTTCCCGGTCGATCCGGGCCCCGAGCCCCTGCCGTCCGGTGGCATTGGCGACCTCCACGGCGATGTTGCGCGGGGCGACCGGGACATGGGGCGGCCCGTCGCTCCGCGGCCCGGCCGGCGGCGCGGACAGCGGCCGGTCCTCGCGCAGCGCGTCGAACAGCCTGGTCGCCTTGGCCCGGTCCCACTTGACGGTCGAACCCAGCCCTGGCACCCGGTGGTCGGTATCAGCCAGGGGCACGGAGGCGAACTCGGAGGACGCCGGGCTGAAGCCGCGCATCGCCTGCCCCAGGGCCATCATCTGCTCGGTGCCGAAGCCCTGGTCGGCGCGTACGGACTCCAGCAGGGTGGAGGCGACCTTGTTGAAGCGCACCGGGTTCATCAGCACCCCGGTGTCGGTGGCCCGTGAGATGACCGAGGCCAGGAAGTGCTGCTGGCGCTTCATCCGGTTCAGATCCGAACCGCCGTCCAGATGCCGCGCCCGTACGTACTGCAGCGCCTGCCCGCCGTTCAGTTTTGTGGTGCCCTTGGGCAGATCGAGACCCGAGAAGCGGTCCTTGAGCGGTTTTGTCGTACAGACGGGCACGCCGCCCAGCACATCGACGGTGCTCATGAAGCTGGTGAAGTCGACCTCCAGATAGTGGTCGACGTGTACGTCGGTCAGCTTCTCCACGGCCCGTACGGTCAGCGGGGCGCCCCCGGCGGTGTAGGCGGCGTTGAGCTTGGCGGGCCGCTCGGCCACCTGTTTGCCGGTCGCCCGGTCCTTGTGCGCCGGCAGCCGGGTATAGGTGTCGCGCGGAAGGCTGACGACGCTGGCGCGGTCCCGGTCGCCGGAGAGGTGCACCAGCAGCATGGTGTCCGTGCAGTCACAGGCGGCGCCGCCGAGCTTGTACGTCTCCTTCTGGGCCGGTGAGAGCCCGTCTCTCCGGTCGGTGCCGACGACGAGGAAGTTGACGCCGTTGTCGTCCTTGGGGCGGCTGTCGTTGTCGATTCCGTGGAACGGGTCGACCCTGCGCACGTCCGCGCTCAGCCCCGTCACCATCGCGTGCCCGATGCCGCCGGCGGCCAGCAGCAGGACGGAGGTGCCGGTGGCGATCCGCAGGCCCCAGCGCGGGCCCTGGTGAGGGGAGGAGGCGCGACGAGGCAACAGTGGCCACCTTCCACAGAGAGACGAACAGGAAGAGTACCTGGAGTGACAATAAAGTGACTTAGAGTTCCCACACTGTATGCCGGTACGATCTCCGGATCGTGCGTACACGCCGTCGCGTCCCGGGACCGGCTTGCAGAGGGGCGCGCGCTTACGGACCGTTCGCCCGATCGCGGTAACGTGAGCGCCGTGACTCGCGAGAACCGACGTCCTTCACCGGACGCAGCCCAGCCTCCCGTCTCCGTGATCATGCCGGTCCTCAACGAGGAACGGCACCTGCGCAGCTCTGTGCGGCACATCCTGGAGCAGCGCTACGACGGCGAGCTGGAAGTGGTCATCGCGCTGGGACCCTCCACGGACCGTACGGACGAGATCGCCGCCGAGCTGGCCGCCGAGGACCCCCGCGTGCACACGGTGCCCAACCCCACGGGCCGCACCCCGGCCGGGCTGAACGCCGCGATCAAGGCGTCCCGGCACCCGGTGGTGGTGCGCGTCGACGGGCACGGCATGCTCTCCGCGAACTACATCGCCACCGCCGTACGGCTCCTGGAGGAGACCGGCGCGGCCAACGTCGGCGGCATCATGCACGCCGAGGGCGAGAACGCCTGGGAGCACGCGGTCGCGGCGGCGATGACCTCCAAGATCGGCGTGGGCAACGCCGCCTTCCACACCGGCGGCACCGCGGGCGAGGCCGAGACGGTCTATCTGGGCGTCTTCCGCCGCGAGGTGCTGGAGCAGCAGGGCGGTTACAACGAGGAGTTCATCCGCGCCCAGGACTGGGAGCTGAACTTCCGTATCCGCGAGGCGGGCGGCCTGGTCTGGTTCTCGCCCGAGCTGCGGGTCTCCTACCGGCCGCGGCCCACCGTGCGCGCCCTGGCCAAGCAGTACCGCAACTACGGCCGCTGGCGGCACGTGGTGGCCCGCTATCACGCGGGGTCCATCAATCTGCGCTACCTGGCGCCGCCGGTCGCCGTGTGCGCCATCGCGGCCGGCCTGGTGGTGGGCGTCGCGCTCACCCCGTGGGGGCTGCTGGTGCCCGGGGGCTATCTGGCGGCCATCGTCGCCGGTTCGCTGCCGGCCGGCCGGGGGCTGCCGCTGAAGGCCAGGCTGCAGATCCCCGTCGCGCTCGCCACCATGCACATGTCGTGGGGCTGGGGCTTTCTGACGAGCCCGAAGAAGCTGGCCCGCAAGGTCATCGCGAGCCGTCGCCGGCCGGTGCCGGCGACGCAGTAGCGGACAGCCGAAGGTACTCGGCACAGATGTAAGGGGCGCCCTCCTGGGGAGGGCGCCCCTTACATCTGGCCTCAGGGCCCCAATCTCTGTCCTCAGGGCCTCGATTTCAGGCGGCGCGTCACCACGTGTAGTTCGGATTGACCTCCATACACGCCTTCTTGTTGTCCCCGCGCAGCGCGTCCGCGCTGTCCGGCGCCTTGTCCTGGTCCTTCTTGTCCGTCCCGCCCTCGCTCTTGGGATAGACCGTGCCGTCCCGCCAGTCGGCGCCGACGATGAGGGTGACGCGCTGTACCCCTGTCGAGTGCTTGACCAGCCGTTCCGGGACGCCCAGCGCCTTGGCGACGGCCAGCGCGTCGCCGCGCAGCTCCTGGCGCGGATAGCTGATGGTGGTGTCGGCGCGGGACTGCGGGGTCTGGTCCGCGGTGGCCTGGCTGAAGCCCTTGCGCGCGAGGGCGCCGGCGACGACGCTCGCCCGCCCGGTGACCGGCTGCTGGAGCGCGGTGCCGGTGCCGTTCATCACGCTGACCTGGATTTGGTCCTTGGGCTGCGACGGCTCGGTGGGCTGCGCGGACTTGCCGGCCTCGGCCTTCTTCTTGTCCTTGCCGTCCAGCGCCACATCGTTGCGGATCAGCGAGAAGATCTGGTCCGAGTCGCCCTTCTTGGGCAGTACATAGCTGCCGCCGCCCCCGTACTCCCACGGCATGGTGGCCATGGTGATGCGTTTTGTGGGGACGCGCTTGAGGTCGTTGCCCAGGTCGTAGAGCTTCTTGACCGAGCCGATGCCCTTGTCGACGGTGAGCGCCTTGGTGGCGGCCTCCGCCAGGCCGCGCAGCTTGCCCGGGTCGGTCAGCTTGGTGCCCGCCTTCAGCTGGCGCACCATCGAGTTCATGTACATGTGCTGCGCCTTGGCGCGGCCGATGTCCGTACCGTCGCCGAAGCCGTGCCGGGTGCGCAGCCAGTGCAGAGCCTGCTCGCCCTTGACGACGGAGCGGCCCTTCTTCAGCTTCAGCTGCGACTTCGGGTCGTGGACGTTCTTGTCGACGCAGACCGGCACACCGCCGACCGCGTCGGCCATGGAGACCACGCCCGAGAAGTCGATCATCATGAAGTGGTCGATCGGGATGCCCGTCATCTCCTCCCAGGTGGCCACGGTGCATCCCGGGCCGCCGTGCTGGAGGCTGGCGTTGATCCTGTCGGTCGTCTCCGGATACACCTTCCCGTCGTCCGGGTCGGTGCACTTGGGAATCGTGGTCCTGGTGTCACGCGGAACGGAGATCACCGACATGTTGCTGCGGTCGGCGGAGACGTGCAGCAGCATCTGTACGTCCGCCAGCGGCGGGCGGTCGCGGTCGGCGCGGGAGCCGCCGAGCCGTACGTTCTCCTTGGAGGCACGGGAGTCGGAGCCCAGCAGCAGGATGTTCAGCGGGGTCTGTCCCGCGGCGTTGGGGTCGGACCGGTGGAGCTTGTTGTCCCCGAGGTTCAGCTCGTCCTTGCTGAGGTTGCCGTTGAGGTGCTGGTAGTAGAGATAGCCCGCTGCCGCGGTGCCGAGTATCAGCACCGAGAGCACGGCCGCCGACCAGCGCAGAATGCGCCGGCCCCGGCTCGGCCGCTTGGCCCGGCTCACCGCGGCAGCGCTCTCGCCGCCCTTGCCGGACCTTCCGCCGGCCCCGCCGCCCCTGCCGCGCTGTCCGCGACGGTGACCGCGCCCGGCACCGGCTCCGTGCCGGGAAGCGGAAGCGGATGCTGCGGCGTTCTCGGGGTTCTGGCCCTGCCCCGCCGGGTGTGCCGGGTCTCCCTCGTACAGGCTCTCGTCCCAGCCGCGGTCGGCGGCGGCGGAGGCGCTGAGCTGCGCCTCCCTGCCACCGTCGATGTCGTTCTGCCGCACGGGACCTCCCCGGGATGTTCAGGTTGTGCTGCCCCCGGCCGCCTGGCGGGACGTGCCGGAGGGGTCGGAGTCACTTTGCACACACGTTCTTGTCGTTGGCGTTGACCTTCTCGACTCCTGAAGGCGCCTTGTCGGGTGCGCCGAGCGGCTTGCCCGGCGAGGTGAAGTCCCTGCCGAGGGTCAGGGTCATCTTCGTGAGGCTGTCGGACTTCTTCAGCGCCGAGGCCGGAAGCTTCAGCATGTCCGCCAGCCTGGCCGCCTGCTCCTCCTGCCCGGGGGCGAACTCCAGCCGGGTCTTCTCCAGCTCCTGCGGCGCGTTGCCGTCGGACGCCGCGGCGCCCGCGCCCTTGTTCAGCAGGTAGTCCGCGGTCTGTGCCGCCGCGCGGGGCGGGCCGCCGCCGTTGAGGATGGAGACGTTCACCTCGGAAGCGGGGGCCTTCTTCGCCTTCGGCTTGGCCGCCGCCTGCTTCTTGGCCTTGCCGGTCATGGACTTGTCCTGCTGGACCATCTTGAACAGCGGCTCGGCCTTCTCCCTGTTGAGGATGACGGTGGCCGGGTCGTCCGGGTTGTCCAGCACCGGGACCGTGGCGAAGGTGATGTTCTTGACGTTCACGCGCTTGAGGTCATTGGCCAGGGCCATCAGCTTCTTGACGCTGCCGATGCCGGTGTCCACCGTCAGTGCCTTGGTGGCCACGTCGCTCAGGTCCAGCAGCTTGGACGGGCTGGTGAGCGTGTCACCAGACTTCATCTTGCGGATCATCGAGCTGAGGAACTGCTGCTGGAGCTTGATCCGGTCCAGGTCGCTGCCGAAGCCCACCGCGTGCCGGGTCCGTACGAACGCGAGGGCCTGCTCGCCCTTGACGGTGTGCCGGCCGGCCTTCAGGTTCAGATGCGATTTGGGGTCCTTTATCGGCTTCCGCGTGCAGACCTCGACGCCGCCCACCGCCGTGGACAGCTCCTTGACGGCGTTGAAGTCCGCCATCATGAAGTGGTCGATCTCCACCCCGGTCAGCTTCTCGACGGTGCGCCAGGTGCAGCCCGGATCCCGCTCCTCCTGGCCCAGGCTGGTGTTGAAGCGCACCTGCTGCTGGGCGCGGATGGTCTTCTCGGTGCCGTCCTTCAGCTTCGTCTTGCACTGAGGGATGTCGGTGATCATGTCGCGCGGAATGGACAGCGCGGTGGCGTTGGAGCGGTCCTTGGAGACGTGGAAGAGGAACGTGGTGTCCGCGTGGCCGACACTGCCCTTGTCCCCGTAGCCGGTGTTGCCCTTGCCCGAGCGGGCGTCGGTGCCGATGACCAGGATGTTGACGGGGCCGTTGGAGACGGCGGGGTTGTTCTCGCCGACGTCGACCTTGTTGATGTTGCCGTTGAGCTTCTGGTACCAGACGGTGCCGGCCACGCAGCCCGCCACCAGGACGAAGCCGACGACACCGCCGCCGATGCGCAGCGCCTTCTGCTTGCCGGAGAGCTTCCGTTTGGCCTTTCTGCGCCCCCGGCCGCCGCTGCCCCTGCCTTCGGGGGAGCCGGTCCGCTCGGCGGCGCGGCCCCGCCGCTGGGCGGGGAGCCTGGCCTCGGTGCGCCGCGCCGAACGGGCACCCGGGCGGTCTCCGGCCCGCTCGGCGGAGCGCTCCCCCGCGCGGGCGCGTGGCCGCTCACCGGCCCGCCCTCCCGCGCGCTCCCCGGCGCCGGGCTCGGCAGGTGTGGCGGTGCTCTCCTCGGGGGAAGAACTTCTCTGGCGCGGTGCGGAGGTGCGGCGGGAGCCGAACCGACTCTGGGAGTCGTCGGCGACGGGGTTCAGTCGCAGCTCATAGCTGCCGGTGCTCGGGTTGAACACCCACTGATCCGCGGGATCGACATCTCCCGCATGCCCACGGCCTTGCGCGTCCACGATTGCGAAAGTCCTCCATAGAACCGGCTGCTGTTGCCGCCCCGGGGCCCACCGGAGCGCTCACACTATCCGGCAGGTTCTGCGGCTAGCGACGCCGGTGACAAATTCCGTACGAGCGGAAACGGTCAATTCACCTCATTCCCAGCTTCATTCGTTCGCGCAGATGTCCAGGTCCGCCGTCGTCCCCCGGTACGACCCGTCCCCCTTCTCCTTTCCGTCCTTCCTCTCCGTGCCCCCGTCCGCGACGCGCACCGGCTGGTCCTCGCGCAGCTTGGTGAAGAGCTCCCCGGCGTCCGGCTGCACCAGCTCGTCACGGTTGATGTCCAGTTCGTACGACCGTCGGGGCACCGTAAGAAAACGGATGTGGTCTTCCGGGATATCCCGCACGCTCCGCGCCAGTTCGTACAGTTCCGAGAGGGAATCAAGCCCGGAATCCGCGGTCAATGACGAGGTCGCTGCATCAAGTACGGGATAGGCCCGGGTCGGGTTCAACAGCACTCCCTTGCTGCGCACCTTCTTCACCAGAGATCCCAGAAATCGTTGCTGCCGGTCGATGCGCTGGGTGTCGCTGCCGTTGCCCAGACCGTGCCGCGCGCGGACGTATCCCAGCGCGTCCTCGCCGTCCAGCGTCTGCCGCCCGGCCGGCAGGTCGAGCTTGGCCTCCCGGTCGTGCACCGGCCGGGCCAGGCACACCTCCACCCCGCCCACCGCGTCCACCAGCTTCTTGAAGCCGCGGAAGTCCACGACCAGGTGGTGATCGACGCGGATGTCCGTCATCTTCTCCACCGTGCGGATGGCGCAGGCGGCGCCGCCCGTCTGGAACGCCCAGTTGAACTGCGCGAACCGTGTGGGCGCCGTCGAACCGTCCGGCCGTCGGCAGTCCGGGATCTGCACCATCAGATCGCGCGGTATCGACATCCCCGTCGCGCTGCGGCCGTCGGCGGCTATGTGCAGCAGGATCGCGGTGTCCGAGCGCTGGCTGCCCTCGTCCCTGCCGTATGCGCCGTTGCCGTTGCCGCGGTTGTCCGAGCCGAGCAGGAGAATGTTGCGTGCCTCGCCCGCCGCCCGTACCGGCGTGGGGCGCTCCTTCTCGTACGGCGCCAGCGCCTGCGCGGTGCCCGAGTCGGTGCGGATGTTCGCGTCCAGCTTCCGGAAGAGGGACCAGCCAGTGGCGGCCGTGGCCAGTACGAGCACCGAGGCACCCAGCGCGCCCCAGCGCAGCCAGCGGCGCCCGCGAGGGCGGGCGGAAGCCGGACTGGACGCGTCGGGGTCGGCTTCGGTGGTGCCCGGCTCTGTCACGGCTGTACATCCCTCGGGGTGGCGGCGACACCGGAGCGCTCAGTAGCGCAGTACGGGGCGTACGCACGTACGGGCGCGCCGGTCACGAAGACAGACGCCTGAACCACTCGCAAGGTTGTACGGACCACCGGCCCCGCAGGCGGAGGTGCGGGCTCCGTCCTGGCTTCACCCGGCGGTGTGCGTCACCCGCTCGTTCTCCTTGCGCTGCTCGAGAGAGGCCGCGTCCAGCCGCTCCAGTCGGGGCGCGAGCACCACGGAGCCGCCCGCCGCCAGTGGCGCCAGCAGTCCCGCGCTGAGGCCGTCCCAGCCGTCGTACGGCAGTGCGGACAGCAGCCGCGCGCCGGGGCCCAGCCCGCGCGCCATGGCGTCCGCCCGCGCCCGCTCCACCACCTGTGCGCCGGTCAGCTCGCCGCCCTCCGGCAGCACCAGCGCGGGCGCGTCCGGATCAACAGGTGCATACGGGGCGAACTGGTCGCCCTGTCCCGGTACTTCCACGGCGTAGTCGACGAACCCGTCCGGCGGCTGCGGGAAGCGCCCGCCCATCGGCCGCAGGCTGAGCCCCACCCGCTCGCCGGAGCAGGCGCGGGCCGCCTCCAGCGTGTCAGGCCCGCTCACCGCCAGGTCGGCGCGGGCGGCGTCGCCGCCCAGCTCGGCGACGACGCCCACCGAGGAGCACGCCAGCAGCCAGACGGCGGTCTGCCAGTGCGCGGGCAGCAGCAGCGCGAGCCGGTCGCCCGGCTCGGCCGACAGCTCGTCCTGGAGGAGGTTCGCGGTCTTCGCCACCCAGTTGTCGAACGTCTTGACGGAGAGCTCGACGCGCTCACCCGTGGCGTCGTCGTAGTAGGTCACCAGGGGGCGTGACGGGTCGTCGGACAGCGCGGTCCGCAGCAGGTCGGCGGGGGTGCGGTCGGAGTCGTTCATTCGCGCAAGCGTACGCGGGCGCCCAGCTGGCGGTGCGTCAATAGACAGAAATAGTCACATATGTCCATGATCATGGGTATGCGTGCGAATCTCGCTCAATCGATCGGTGTCGCGGGCGCGGCGGCCCTCCTGCTGCCGCTCGCTCCCCTCACGACGGCAGCCGCGGTGCCCCCCTCACCGGCCTCGCCGGCGTCCTCGGCCCCCTCCCCGTCCAAGTCCTCGCCCTCCTCCTCCACCTCGTCCGGAATGCCCGGCCACACCCAGTCGCTCCGCTTCGCCGGGGCGGCCGGGGAGTCGGCCGGCGCCCGTGCGCCGGGCGAGAGCGGTTCAGCGGTACGCCTCGCGGCCCGCACGGTGCACCCGTACTCCCTCGTGGGCGCCGTCTGGGACCGCGCGGACGAAGCGCTGCCCGGCCGCATCCAGGTCCGTACGCGCAACGCGGACACCGGCCGCTGGTCCGGGTGGCAGGCGCTGGACGTCCACCCCAGCGGCGCGCGGGGCGCCGACGAGGGCAGCCGTGCCCGGGGCGCGACGGCCCCGCTGTGGGTCGGACCCTCCGACGGGGTCGAGGCCCGCGTGCTGCCGGAACGGAAGGCCCTGCGGCAGCCGCTGCCGCGGGGGCTCCGCCTGGAACTGGTCGACCCGGGCCCCGACAAGGCTTCCGGGCCCGACAAGGCCCCTGTCCCCGACAAGGCCCCGGGCTCGGATGGCTCCGCCGACGAGAGTTCAGGAGCCGACACCGGCACCGAACCCGTGACCGGCACCGAACCGGGCACCGACCCCGGCGCCGAGCCCAAGACCGACCCCGGTGCCGACCCCGGCACCGGTGCCGAGACCGGGGCCCCGACCGCCCAGACCGAGAGTGGCGCCACCGTGCTGCCGGAGCTCTCCAAGGAGGCGACCCAGACCCGGTACCCGACCAGCCAGTCGCTGGTCGGCCCGCGCCCGCGCATCGTCACCCGGAAGGGCTGGGGCGCCAACGAGAAGCTCCGCGAGGCCGGCCACGCCTACACCAAGACCGTCAAGGCCGCCTTCGTGCACCACACAGCCATGTCGAACGTCTACGCGTGCAAGCAGGCGCCCTCGATCATCCGCGCGATGTACCGCTACCACGTCAAGAGCAGCAAGTGGCGGGACATCGGCTACAACTTCCTCGTCGACAAGTGCGGCACCATCTACGAAGGCCGGGCCGGCGGTGTGGCCAAGCCCGTGATGGGAGCCCACACTTACGGGTTCAACAGCAACAGCACCGGCATCGCCGTCCTCGGCTCCTTCGACAAGCACAGGCCCTCCAAGCGCGCCGTCGACGCCGTTGCCAAGCTCACCGCCTGGAAGCTCGGGCTCTTCGGGGTCGGTGCTGACGGCAAGACCTGGCTCAAGTCCGGTGGCGGCAACAAGTTCAGGAAGGGACAGAAGGTCAGCTTCCATACGGTGTCCGGGCACAAGGACGGGTATGTCACCGACTGCCCCGGTGCCCGCCTCTACGGAAAGCTCGGCGCGATCCGCACCGCGGCGGCCCGTCTGCAAGGCCGCTGAGCCACCGGTCCACCGCCGGTCCACCGCCGGACCGCCACCGGCTCAGCAGCCGCGCCGGTGAACCGCCGAGCCGCCGTCGGCGTCTGCCGGAGACGGGCATACGGGGCCGCCCACGCGTCCGTACGTGTCTGCATACACTGTCCGCCGGCCACCCGAAGGGCGGCCGGCGGACCCCGGCAGGAAGCAGAGACAACAGGTGACAGAAGCGATCCTTCTGGTCGGGGGCAAGGGCACCCGGCTGCGTCCGCTCACGGTGAACACCCCCAAGCCCATGGTCCCGGCCGCGGGCGTGCCCTTCCTCAGCCACCAGCTGGCCCGGGCCCGCGCCGCGGGTGTCGACCACGTGGTGATGGCCACCTCCTACCTCGCCGAGGTGTTCGAGCCGTACTTCGGAGACGGGTCCCAACTGGGGCTGCACCTGGAGTACGTCACCGAGGAGGAGCCGCTGGGCACCGGCGGCGCCATCCGCAATGTCGCCTCCCGGCTCTACTCGCGCCCCGACGAACCAGTGCTCGTCTTCAACGGGGACATCCTCTCCGGCCTGGACATCGGCGCCCTGGTCGAGCAGCACACCCGGGCCGGTGCCGACATCTCGCTGCACCTGACGCGGGTGACCGACCCGCGCGCCTTCGGGCTCGTCCCCACGGACGGTACGGGCCGCGTGACGGCGTTCCTGGAGAAGCCGCAGACGCCGGAGGAGATCGTCACCGACCAGATCAACGCCGGTGCCTATGTCTTCACTCGTTCGGTGATCGACACCATCCCCGCCGGGCGGCCCGTCTCGGTGGAGCGGGAGACCTTCCCCGGGCTGCTGGCGGCCGGGGCGAAGCTGCACGGCATGGTCGACTCGACCTACTGGCTCGACCTCGGCACCCCGGAGTCGTTCGTACGCGGCTCCGCCGACCTCGTACTGGGGCGTGCGCCCTCGCCCGCCGTACCGGGCCGATGCGGTGAGCGGCTGATCCTGGAGAGCGCAGCAGTCGCCGGGGACGCGAAGCTCACCGGTGGCACCGTCGCCGGGGCAGGAGCCGAGGTAGGAGCCGGTGCGCGGATCGACGGCAGTGCACTGCTGGACGGTGCGGTAGTGGCACCCGGAGCGCGCATCAGGGACTCGCTGATCGGCGCCGGCGCGCGTATCGGAGCCGACACCGTGCTGGACGGTGCGGTCATCGGCGACGGGGCCGTCATCGGCGAGGGCAACGAACTGCGCGGCGGTATCCGCGTGTGGTGCGACGCCCGGATACCGGCCGGCGCGGTGCGCTTCTCCTCGGACCAGTAGTCGCGCAGCAGCCCCCACAGCCTTATGCGGCCGGAGGACCGGGCTGTCAGTGCCGGCCCGTACGCTTGCTGCCCGTGTCGCCACTCACCCGCACCTGGACCCCGCCGGGCCCGTACGACCTGCACGGCAGCCTCCGCGTGCTGCGCCGGGGGCCGTACGACCCGACGTACCGCACCGAGGGCGGCACGATCTGGCGCGGCACCCGCACGCCCGACGGCCCGGCGACGCTGCGCGTGCAGGTACAGCGGGGCGGCACGTACGGCGTCGTATGCGCCCAGGCGTGGGGCCCGGGCGCCGGATGGCTGCTGGACGGGCTGCCCGCGCTGCTCGGCGCCGAGGACGACCCGGACGCCTTCGTTCCGCACCATGCCGTCACCCACGAGGCGCACCGCCGCAACCCGGGCCTGCGGCTGATCCGTTCGCGGCGGGTGGTGGAGGCGCTGATCCCCACCGTCCTGGAACAGAAGATCACCACCGAGGAGGCGTACCGCGCCTGGCTGCTGCTCGTCCGCAGATTCGGCGAGCGTGCCCCGGGGCCGCACCCCAACCTCTGGGTGATGCCGCACCCTCGTGACTGGCTGCGCATCCCCTCCTGGGAGTGGCACAGCGCCGGGGTGGACCAGAAGCGCTCCGCCGCCATCCTGCGCGCCCTCCAGCGGGCGAGCCGGATGGAAGAGGCGGCCCATATGGACCTCGAAAACGCGCTGGCCCGCCTCCAGGCCATCCCCGGAATCGGCCCCTGGACGGCGGCCGAGGTGCTGCAGCGCTCGAACGGGGAGCCCGACGCGATCACGGTCGGGGATCTGCATCTGCCGCGTCTGGTCGGCTACGCGCTCACCGGCGCCCGGGGCACCGACGACGACGGCATGCTGGAACTGCTGGCCCCCTACGAGGGACAGCGGCACCGCGCCAGCCTCCTCGTCCTGCTGGGCGGCCCGCGCATGCCGCGCCGTCAGCCCCGCTTCCCGGTGGGGAACATAGCCCCGCTGTAGGGCCGCAGGAACGGCAGCCCCCTGCAGGGCCTCAGGGACGGCGTCGGCTCAGCGCTCGACGACGAAGTCGGCGGCGGACCGCGCCGGGCGCTGCCGTGGCGGGGCCGCCGGGTGGCCGATGGCGACGGCGCCCATCGGGTCCCAGTCCCCGGGCAGGTCCAGCACCTCGCGCACCACGTCGCGGCAGAACATCGTGGAGGAGATCCAGGCCGAGCCCAGCCGCTCGCCGGCCAGCGCGACGAGGAAGTTCTGGATGCCGGCGCCCGTCGCCACCACGAACATCTCCCGCTCGGCGGCGTTCCTGCGGTCGTCCGGATAGGTGTGCGAGCCGTCCATCACCAGGCAGGGAACCGCCAGACAGGGGGCGTTGAGCAGCACGTCGCCGCGCCGGACGCGCTTGGCGATGCTCTGCTCGCTCTTGCCGTCGCCGCGCAGATCGGCGATCCAGGCGTCCCGCATGGCGTCCAGCAGCCGGGTCCTGGACTCGGCGCTCTCCAGGAGCACGAACCGCCACGGCGTGGTGTGGTGCGGCGCCGGCGCGGTCACGGCGGCGGCCACCGCGCGCCGCACCGCCTGCCCGTCCACCGGGTCGGCGGTGAACTCCCGTACAGTGCGGCGCAGTTGCACGGCCTCGCGGACGGCCTCGGAAGTGCCCAGCCGGAACATGTCGTTGGCGGCGTCGCGCACCAGCGCCCGCGCCGTCGCCCCGTGGCCGTCGCCGTGCTGCCCGTCCGCGGGCAGCACATGCCGCGACAGCCCGCGCACCACCGCCACCGGCAGCCCGCCGGCCTTGCCCTTCACCAGCTCGCCCGCCGCCGCCAGTTCGTCGCCAACGGCCGTGACGGTCACCCCCAGCGGGTTGCCGTACATGTCGACACTGCCGCGCAGATCGTCCAGGACGCGGACCCCGGCGGCCCCGATCGCCACGTCGGTCTGCCCCTCGCGCCAGGGCCGCCCGAAGGTGTCGGTGACGACGACGCCGACGGTGACGCCGAGCGCGTCCCGCACGCCGTCCCGCACCTGCCGGGCCGTGGCGTCCGGGTCCTCGGGCAGCAACAGCACGGTGCCCTTGGGCGTGTTGGAGGCGTCGACCCCGGCAGCCGCCATCACGAAGCCGTGCCGGGACTCCACGATCCGCGCCGGACCGCGCCGCGCGACGACGCGTACGGTCTCGGCGTCGATGGCCGCCTCGCGGTCGTCGGCCTGCATGATTCGGCCCTCGGCCTTGCTGACGATCTTCGAGGTGACGACCAGCACGTCGCCGTCCATCAGCCCACGCGCGCCGGGAGCGGCGTTGGCGTCCACGATGAGCCCGACCAGATCGTCGCCGGGCTGCACTTCCGGGATGCCGGGCAGCGCCCAGACCTCGTAGGAGGTGCCGGGGACGCTGCTGTCCCCGCGCCCGTCCCCGTGCACCGTCTCCGCAGCCGGGGCGAGGCCGGCGCCCGTCGGCTCCGCGTGGTCCGCGGGGTCCGCCGCCTCCGTTGTTGTCACCGCGGCCATTACGCCCGTACCTCCTCGGCCAGCTCCAGCGCCCGCCGCGCCATCTCGGAGGTGGCCTGCTCGTCACGCATCAGCAGCGGTACGGCGCGGCAGCGGATGCCCGCGTCCTCGACCGCCTGTACGGCACCCGCGTCCACGGTGTCGACGAGCCAGCCGTCCAGCAGGCCCGAACCGTAGTGCGCGGCGACGGCCGCCGCCGAGGTCTCCACCCCGACGGCCGCCAGCACCTTGTCCGCCATGCCGCGCACCGGTGCGTCGCCCACGATGGGCGAGAGCCCGACGACGGGCACGCCCGCGTCGGCGATGGCCTCCCGGATGCCCGGCACGGCCAGGATCGTGCCGATGCTGACGACGGGGTTGGACGGCGGGAAGAGGATGGTGTCGGCCCCGGCGATCGCCTCCAGCACACCGGGTGCCGGCTTGGCGGCGTCGGCACCGACGGGCACCACGGCGTGTGCGTCCACCGAAGCGCGCAGCCGCACCCAGTACTCCTGGAAGTGCACCGCCTTGCGGCCCGCCCTGCCGTCCTCGCCGCCTCGGCCGCCCGCGCCGCTCTCCGCTTCCGGGTCGTCGATCAGCACATGCGTCTCGACCCGGTCGTCCGTCATGGGCAGCAGCCGCACCCCGGGCTGCCAGCGTGCGCACAGTGCCTCGGTGACGGCGCTGAGCGGATACCCCGCGGAGATCATCTGGGTGCGGACGATGTGCGTGGCGAAGTCCCGGTCGCCCAGCCCGAACCACTCGGGGCCCACTCCGTAGGCGGCCAGCTCCTCCTTCACCGTGAAGCTCTCGTCCGCCCGCCCCCAGCCCTGTTCCTCGT
This sequence comes from Streptomyces oryzae, assembly GCF_017676365.1. Classification (GTDB taxonomy): domain Bacteria; phylum Actinomycetota; class Actinomycetes; order Streptomycetales; family Streptomycetaceae; genus Streptomyces; species Streptomyces oryzae. The sequence continues at coordinate 19,934 of NZ_JADKMA010000005.1, read as the reverse complement.
GGATGCCCCCGCCCAGGGTGTACATCACGGTGTCGAGGTCGGGGCAGACCTTCAGGCCGAACAGATGGATGTCGTCACCGGTGTTGCCGACGACGGTGATCTCCGCGTCGGGCACCGCGGACCTGAGCCCGCGCAGAAAGCGGGCACCGCCGATGCCCCCGGCCAGAACCACAATGCGCTGCATGGGCCCCAGTCTCGCAGCCCGGTGGCCGGGCCCGACATCAGGTCAGCGCATCGAGCGCGGCATCCCGCGCCGCGCCGCCGCCCACGGAGCAGTGCTGCGGCATCTCGGTCAGTCCGGGTGCGTAGACATGAACGCTCACGACCGGGTCCAGCCCGTCGTTGACCACTTCGTGCACATATCCGGGCGCGAACACCCGCACTGTTCCGGCACTCAGCACCCGCTTGTCCCGCCTGTGCACACGTTTGCCTTCTGCGTGTTCGGTCAACTCGCCCTCGAGTACGCCGAACACGCCGAACGAGCGTCCGTGATCGTGCCGTCCACTGCCCTGCCCGGGCAGCCAGCTGAGCAGCCACACCTCGTACCCGGGGCCGGTGCGCAGCCGGTGGTACCAGCGCAGGGTCGGGTCGTAGCGCACCAGCGGCGCCCAGGCGGCGCGGTCGGCGGCGAGTTCACGGATCAGCCCGGCGAAGTCCGCCACGGTGGCGGGATGCGCGGGGGCAGGGGGGAGCAGGTGCGGAATGGCGAGCAGGTCGCCCGCGATTTCCAGGTCGCTGTTCACGTGCGGGAGTGCCTTTGTACGAGGGCCGGCTGTACGGGAGCCGGCCGGAAGCCGGAAGGAAGCGGATGCCGACTCCGGCGGGGGGCCGGACACGGCTGTGCAGTGCGCGAGGGGCGCTGCGGAGAGTGCGCGAAGGGCGCTGCGGGGGTGCGGAGGGACGCGGCACGCTCAGCCGGAGCGGATGCTCGACGGCGGCGGGCTCGACGCCAGGCTCAGGCGGCGCCCGACCTCAGCAACAGCCTCCGTGACAGCCGCGCGGACAGCGACAGCGGTGGGGCTCCAGGACGTGAGAAGCGGCGCGGGGGAGCGCGGACGCGCCCCCGGCAGGCCGCGCGGCGAGGGCGCCACGGGCCGTACGGGTCTCAGAGGTCACTGCCATGCGCTCCAGAACAGCGCCCCCGTGCCCCAGGTGTCAACCTGTTGTCGCGTTTGTGGCGAATCTTTCATCCCTTCCGGCTGCTGTCGGCGGCGAAAGGTTTGTGCCGTCCGGCGCCGGAGAGGTGGCGCCCCAGCCACGCCTGTAGGCCGTTGCACTTCCGTGATCAGAGTGTGATCAGGGCCATCCGAGGGGTGGTGCGGAACGCGACCGCAGGTCATCGCGTTCTGAAATCAGGAGTCGGGCAAAACCCCCCGGCTCCGAGCGCGAGTGTCATAGTTCGTAGTGATTTGAACACTTACTGCGAAGGCTTGGTTCCGCCGGGTGAATAACGGGCTCAATAGCAGATCTCGGCTTGACTGCCCCGGATCGGCACACTTGTAATTTCACTCGTGTCGTTCAAGAGGGTTCGATAACGACAGCATCACGGGGTCGAAGAGACGGATCGAGGGGCGCACATGACCGAGCTGTTCCAACAACTGCTGGTCGAAGAGGCGGACGAGGAGCTGGGCTGGCAGGAGCGCGCCTTGTGCGCTCAGACCGACCCGGAGTCGTTCTTCCCCGAGAAGGGCGGATCTACCCGTGAGGCGAAAAAAGTCTGTCTTGCGTGTGAGGTCCGTTCCGAATGCCTCGAATACGCGCTCGCCAATGACGAGCGTTTCGGTATTTGGGGCGGCCTGTCCGAACGTGAACGCCGCCGCCTGAAGAAAGCTGCTGTCTGACCCGGTTCCGCACGGAACCGACCGACCCGGTCATGGCCCGGCAACACCCCAGCGATCCGGGCCGTGCCCCGTGCACCGCCCGCCCGGCAACCAGGAGCCCGCCCGGGGCACTTGCGACGGACCGCCGGACGCGTGAGGACGAGCCGTTAGTGTGGGGCCGTCCGCGACGCACCGCCCTGCCAAGGGAGTGCGTTCACCGCTCCGATACGCGTCTTCCGGGGGCTTGCAGCCGACCGCGGCACTGCCGCGAGGCCCCGGCACCCCGGGGAGGGCCCCTACCTCGATGTCCGTGCACAGCCACATGGCGGCCCACTACGAGGCGGCCGCAGCAGGGTTGGCCTCCGTGGAGCCGCCCGAGTTCCCCCGGCACGTCGTCACCGCCGTCATCGTCGCCCACGACGGCGACCGCTGGCTTCCCGACGCGCTGCGCGGGCTGCAGGAGCAGAGCCGCCCGGTGCAGAACATCATCGCCGCCGACACCGGCAGTGCGGACAACTCCGCCCAGTTGCTCACCGAAGCACTCGGCGCCGAGCGCGTGCTGCACATGGCGCGCCGCACCGGCTTCGGCACCGCCGTCGAGGAGGCCGCCCGCACAGCGCGCTGGCTCACCCCCGACGACCTGCCCTACCTCAAGCGGCCCAGCGGCTGGGACCCCGTCAACCGCACCTGGCGCGACGACGCCTACGACATGCCCGAACTGCCCTACGGCGAGCCCGTGCAGTGGCTGTGGCTGCTGCACGACGACTGCGCGCCCGAGCCGGACACCCTGGCGCAGCTGCTGCGCGTCGTGGACGCCGATCCGTCGGTCGCCGTCACCGGGCCCAAGCTGCGCAGCTGGTACGACAGCAGACAGCTGCTGGAGGCGGGCGTCACCATCGCCAACAGCGGCCGCCGCTGGACGGGTATCGAGCGGCGCGAGCAGGACCAGGGCCAGCACGACCAGGTGCGCCCCGTACTGGCCGTCTCCTCGGCCGGCATGCTCATCCGCCGCGATGTCTTCGACCAGCTCGGCGGGTTCGACCGCCGGCTGCCCCTGATGCGGGACGACGTCGATCTGTGCTGGCGGGCCCAGGCCGCCGGACACCGGGTGCTGACGGCGCCGGACGCGGTGATGCGGCATGCCGAGGCGGCCTCGCGGGAACGCCGCCCGGTCGACTGCGTCGGGCGCGCCAGCCGGGGCGGCGCCAGCCCGCACCGCGTCGACAAGGCGGGCGCCGTCTACACCCTGCTCGCCAACATGCCGGGCGCGCTGCTTCCGTGGGTACTGCTGCGCCTCGTTGTCGGCACGCTGCTGCGCACTCTCGCCTATCTGGTGGGCAAGGTGCCCAGACAGGCACTGGACGAGATCGCCGGACTGTCCGGCACGCTGCTGCTCGGCGGGCGCATCCTGACGGCGCGCCGGAGGCGGGGCAGGCCGGCAGTCACGCACAAGGAGTTGCGCCCGCTCTTCCCGCCGCCCGGAGCCACCCTTCGGGCGACGGTGGAACAGGTCACCAGCAACTTCACCGGACGCTCGGAGCCGGAATCGTCCGCCGGGGGCCGGCACGGCGCTGTCGAGTCGGGCCCGGGGGGCGAGGACGCGGACTTCCTGGAGGTCGAACAGTTCGCGCGCCTCAGGCGGCTCGCACAGAAGCCGGGCCCCGTGCTGTTCGCCGTACTGCTCATCGTCTCCCTGGTGGCCTGCCGCGGACTGCTCGGCGGTGGCGCACTGGCGGGCGGGGCGCTGCTGCCGGTGCCCGACGGAGTGTCGGATCTGTGGGCGCGCTACGCGGAGGGCTGGCATCCCGTCGGCACGGGCGGCACCCAGTCGGCGCCGCCCTATCTTGCCGTCCTCGCCACCTTCGCAACACTGCTGTTCGGCAGTACGAGCCTCGCGCTGACGCTGCTACTGGTGTGCTCCGTGCCGCTCGCCGGTGTCACCGCCTACTTCGCCTCCCGCCCACTGGTCGGCTCCCGGCTGGTGCGCGCCTGGGGGAGCGTCGCCTACGCGTTCCTGCCCGCCGCCACCGGTGCGCTCGCCCAGGGCCGTATCGGCACAGCGGTGCTCGCCGTGCTGCTGCCCCTGCTGGCCCGGGCCGCCGTGGCGGTCAGCGGGCTGCGCGGCAGGAGCGGCTGGCGGGCGGCGTGGGCGTACGCGCTGCTGCTGACCCTCACCATGGCGTTCACTCCTGTGGTGTGGCTGCTCGCCGCCGTGCTGGCCCTCGCTGCGCTCGGAGTGCGCAGGGCGGACGGTGCCTCTCTTGGTGCGCTCGCCGCCCGGCTTGGCACCGTCCTGGTGACGCCGTTGGTGCTGCTCGCTCCCTGGTCGCTGTCGCTGTTCACCGACCCAGGGCGGTTCCTCGGCGAGGCGGGCCTGGAGTACGGCACGGGTGCGGCCTCGGCCCTCGATCTGCTGATGCTCTCGCCCGGCGGTCCTGGCACCACTGACGGGCTGTTCCTCGTCGGCCTGGTGCCGGCCGGACTCGCGGCACTGCTGCGCACCGAACGGCAGCTCGCCGTACGGGCTGCCTGGGTCGCCGCGCTGGCCGCGCTTCTCGCTGCCGCACTGTCCAACAGTTCGGCCTGGGCCGGGCCCGCCACTCTCGTCTACGGGCTCGCGCTGCTGTGCGCCGCCGCGGTCGGTGCCGAGGGGGCCAAGGAACGGGTGGCGGCGCAGAGCTTCGGGTGGCGCCAGCCGGTGGCCGCACTGATCGCCGCGGCCTGTGTGCTGGCACCGCTGGGCGCCGCGTTCGGCTGGATGGTGCGCGGCGCCGACGGCCCGCTCTCGCGGCGCGACCCGGTGCAGGTGCCCGCCTTCGTCGCGGAGGAGAGCACCACCAGTGACCAGGCCCGCACTCTGGTGCTCGACCAGCCCGAGGGCGCCTCTGGTGTCACGTACACCCTGGCGCGCGGCTCCGGCGCCCGGCTGGGCGACGCCGAGCTCGTGGCAGCCGACGGTGACGACACGCGCCTGGACGGTGTGGTCTCCAACCTCGTCGCGGGCTCCGGTGCCGACCAGTCCAGCCAGCTGGGCGGTTACGCCGTCCGGTACGTACTGCTGCGCGACGGCGCCTCGCGCGAGATGAGCCGCACGCTGGACGCCACGCCGGGGCTGACCCGGCTCAGCCAGGCGGACGGCAGCGCGCTGTGGCGCGTCGACCGGCAGGTCTCCCGCCTCTCGATCGTGCCCGGCGAGCAGGAGAACGGCGCGGGCGGCGCTGTGACCGCCCCCGTGGCCGTGCCGGCCGGGCCCGTCACCTCGCACGCGACGCTGCCGTCCGGCCCCTCGGGGAGGGTTCTGCGGCTCGCGGACCGCGCCGACGGGGGCTGGCAGGCCACGCTCGGCGGGAAGCCCCTCAAGAGCGTCACCGTCGACGGCTGGGCACAGGGTTTCGAACTGCCCGCCGAGGGCGGCAGGCTGGAGCTCGGCCACGAGACCCCGCTCACGCACACGGCCTGGGTGTGGACGCAGGGCTTCCTGCTGCTCGTCGTTCTCGTCCTCGCGCTGCCGGGCCGCCGTCGCGATGTCGACGACGACCTCCCCGACGCCCCGCCGTCCCCTGAGCCGTCCGCCGCCGGGGACGGCCGCAGGGCCCGCAGGCTCCGCGCCGCCGCCGAAGCGGCCCAGGCGCCGCCCGCACCCGAGGAGCCACCCGCACCGCAGGGCCCGCCACCTGTGCCGGAGCAGCCCGGCTACGACCCGTACGGCCGGCAGCAGCCCTATGTGCCGCAGCAGCCGCCGTACGGAGAACAAGCCGACTACGGCCAGCCGGCCCCTTATGAGCAGCCCTCCTACGACGCCTATGGGGGACCCTCCTACGGCCAGGTTCCGCAGCAGCAGTCGTTTGAGCAGCCGTACGAGCAGCCGTCGTACGAGCAGCCGTCGTACGAGCAGCCGTCGTACGAGCAGCCGTCGTACGAGCAACAGCAGCCCTACGGGCAGCCCTCCTACGACCAGCAGTCCGCGTACGACCCGTATCAGCAGCAGCCCGGTCCCTACCAGGACTGGCAGGCCCAGCAGCCCGCCGACCCCTACGGCTACCAGCAGGGCTACGACACGTACGGCAACGGCAACGGGAGCGAGCAGCAGTGAACCGCACAGTCCTCAGCTTCGGAGCCGTCGCCGTCGCGCTCGCCGCGGTGACCGGGGTTGCCGCGCTGTCGGTACCCGACGAGGCGGCGCAGGGCGGCGAGAGCGTCAAGGCGGCCGCTCACAAGCCCGTGGAGCGCTCCACGCTGGTCTGCCCGCAGCCGAGCTCGTCCGACGTCGCGGAGACCTCCTACGAGGCGTTCACGCCCAAGGGCGGCCCCGGCAAGAAGGGCAGCGCGGCCCTGTATCCCGCCGAACGCGCCGAGACGGACACCCCGCAGAGCCCGGACGACGACAAGGGCGACACCAAGGACGGGAAGAAGGACAAGGGGGGCAAGGAGCGCAAGGAAGACAAGGGTGAAAAGGGCGACCAGGGGAGCAAGGAGAAGCAGAAGGGTCAGGACGGCGAGACCGCCGACCAGGGAAGCGGAAAACCCTTCCTCCCCCTCAGCAGCCCAGGGACGCCCGTGACCGCCGATACGGAGGACCCGAAAGCGCCCGCACTGACCGGCACAGCCGACGGCCCCTACGCACCCGGCTGGACGGTGCAGCAGACGACGACCATCGGTGCCGGCTCCGGACGCGGTCTCCAGGGCACCTCCTGCACAGCCCCCGACACCTCGTTCTGGTTCCCCGGCGCCAGTACCGCCGAGGACCGGCAGGACTATGTCCACCTCACCAATCCGGACAGCACCAGCGCGGTCGTCGATCTGGAGCTGTACGGCAAGAAGGGCAAGGAGAAGGCCGGCCAGGGCGCAGGCGAGGGCGTGACCGTCCCGCCGCACTCGACCGTCCCCGTGCTGCTGTCCACCCTCACCGCGGAACCGGTCACCAATGTGACGCTGCACGTGACCGCACGGACCGGCCGGGTGGGGGCGCAAGTGCAGTCCTCGGACCGCAAGTTGGGCGGCGACTGGCTGCCGCCCGCCACCGACCCCAGCCCCGGCGTGGTGCTGCCCGGTATCCCCAAGGACGCTGCCTCCGTGCGGCTGGCCGTCTTCGTGCCGGGGGACGAAGACGCCGACCTGAAGGTGAAGCTCGCCGGCCGCTCCGGGCTGATCAGCCCCGCCGGGTACGAGACGCTGCACGTGAAGGCGGGCATGGCCACCACCGTCGATCTCAAGGACCTCACCAAGGGCGAGGCCGGTTCGCTGGTGCTCTCTCCCGCTGAGGGCGGCGAGGACGCACCCGGTGTGGTGGCGGCGGCGCGGGTCCTCCGCGGCAAGGGCGGCAAGCAGGAGACGGCGTTCATCCCCGCCACGGCGCCGGTGCACAAGCGGGCCACTGCCGCGGGCACCAGCGCGACCGGTGCCACTCTCGCGCTGACCGCGCCGGAGGCCGGAGCGAAGGTGCGGGTGACCGCGTCGCCCGGCAGCGGGGGCGGCAGCCCCAAGAGCACCACCGTCACCATCAAGGGCCACACCACCAAGGCGATCACCCCGCCCCGCCCCACGGGCGCCAAGGGCACCTACGCCCTGACGGTGGAGCGCGTCTCCGGCGGTCCGGTGTACGGCTCGCGCACTCTGGAGCGCGAACAGTCGGGCCTTCCGGCCTTCACTGTGCAGACGCTCCCGGACGACAGGAGCACGGTGGCGGTCCCGGAGTCGGCGCAGGACCTGTCGGTGCTGAACGACGACAAGTGAGCCGTGACAGCCCCGGCAGGTGAGCCCGGATGTGAGCCCGGCAGGTGAGTCCCTGGCCCGTGTGCCCTGTGGACCGTCTGCCGGGCGCCGACGGCGCGGGCGGGGCGGACGGCGCAGGGCGGCGCGCGGACGGCGCAGGCGGGACCGGGCCCTCAGTCCTGCCCGTACCGGGGGTCGACCGACTCCGGGGCGAGCCCCAGCAGTTCGGCCACCTGTTCCACCACGACCTCGTGCACCAGGAGGGCGCGTTCGTCTCTGGTGCGGCTGCGGATCTCGACCGGGCGCCGGAAGACGATCACCCGGTCAGGGCGCTCCCCGACGCCCTCGGTGACCCGCCCGAGCGGCACGGCGTCGTCGCCCTCGCGCACCTCACCGTTGTCCGACCGCGGCACTTCCTGTACGGCGAACTCGACTCCGGCCAACTGCGGCCAGTGCCGCTCCAGCCTGGTCACCGAGTCGCGCACCAGATCGTCGAACGCCTCGGCCCTGCTGATGGCGAGCGGCACCTGGGGAGGGGCGATGGGGCCGCGCATGCCACGGCCGTGGCGGTCTCGGCGGCGCGGCCGGGAGTCGGCCCGGCGCGGCGGTACGGGGCTGTCCATCACCTCCGAGCCTAGCCCGCCGCAGCTCGCACGCGAGGCATGACGGGCGCGTGCGGAGCATCTCCCGCATATCAGCGGATGAAGACTCTTCGCCCTTTCTGCCGCCTTGGTTGCCCTTTTAGGTAGAACGGGGCATGGGAAATGACCGTAATCAGGTGAATGGTGAACGCTTTGTGAGAGGACCGTGATCGCGGGCCCTCCGCCGGGGGGCGCTCCGCCGGTCGCCGTGCGCGCCTTTCAGCAGATCAGGCGTTTCCGGCGAACGCGGACGACACGGCAGGGTGACGTCCGGGAGAGTCGTCGCAGCCCGCTCAAGAGTGCGGTACGGTCCAACGTCGTGAGCCCTGTACGTCGCTGTTCGCGCACCGCTTGCGGTCGTCCCGCCGTCGCGACGCTGACGTACGTCTACGCGGACTCCACCGCCGTGCTGGGCCCCCTCGCCACCTACGCCGAGCCGCACTGCTACGACCTGTGCGCCGAGCACTCCGAGCGGCTCACGGCGCCCCGCGGCTGGGAAGTGGTCAGGCTCGCCGTCGACACGGCTGCTGCCCGCCCCAGCAGCGACGACCTGGAAGCCCTCGCCAACGCCGTGCGGGAGGCCGCCCGTACGCCACGCGCCGAGCCGCAGGACCCCGACCCCAAGGACCGGCTCAGCGGCCCGGACGGGCGCGACGCCGATCCGATGGAGGTGGCCCGGCGCGGCCATCTGAGGGTCCTGCGCTCCCCGGAGCCGTAGCACACCGTGCTGCCTGGCGGCACCCCTCACCCGCGCGGGTAGATTTGGGGCCGTTGCCGACCGACGACCCAGGAGAGGCTGGCCGTGGCTGATCTGTCTCAGATCGTTAAGGCGTACGACGTGCGCGGTGTGGTGCCGGACCAGTGGGACGAGACGACAGCGGAGCTCTTCGGTGCCGCTTTCGTCCGCGTCACCCGGGCCTCGGCCATCGTCGTCGGACACGACATGCGGCCCTCTTCGCCCGGCCTCGTCCGGGCATTCGGCCGCGGCGCTGCCGGCCAGGGCGCCGACGTCACCGAGATCGGCCTGTGCTCCACCGACGAGCTCTACTTCGCCAGCGGCAAACTCGGCCTCCCTGGTGCGATGTTCACCGCGAGCCACAATCCCGCGCAGTACAACGGCATCAAGATGTGCCGTGCGGGCGCCACACCAGTGGGCGAGGAGACCGGACTTGCCGAGATCCGCTCCCTGGTGCAGCAGTGGTCCGATGCGGGCGGCGCCCCCGCCTCCGACAAGCCCCAAGGGACCGTCACCGAGCGGAACATGCTGGAGGAGTACGCGGCACATCTGCATTCCCTGGTCGACCTGTCGGACATCCGCACCCTGAAGGTCGTGGTCGACGCGGGCAACGGGATGGGCGGGCTCACCGTCCCCTTCGTGCTCGCCGGGCTGCCGGTCGAACTGCACGAGATGTACTTCGAGCTGGACGGCACGTTCCCCAACCACGAGGCCAACCCGCTCGATCCGAAGAACCTGGTCGATCTCCAGCAGCGGGTGCGGGAGGTCGGCGCCGACATCGGGCTGGCCTTCGACGGCGACGCCGACCGCTGCTTCGTGGTGGACGAGAACGGCGACCTGGTCTCCCCGTCGGCGATCACAGCCCTGGTCGCCTCCCGGGAGCTGGCCAAGGAGCCCGGCGCCACCGTGATCCACAACCTCATCACCTCCTGGTCCGTCCCCGAGGTCATCAGGGAGAGCGGCGGTCTGCCCGTCCGCACCCGGGTCGGCCACTCCTTCATCAAGCAGGAGATGGCCAGGACGGGAGCGATCTTCGGCGGGGAGCACTCGGCGCACTACTACTTCCGCGACTTCTGGAACGCCGACACCGGCATGCTCGCGGCCCTGCACGTGCTGGCAGCGCTCGGCAGGCAGGAGGGCCCGCTCTCCCAGCTCGTGTCCCGCTACGACCGCTACGCCTCCTCCGGCGAGATCAACAGCACCGTCGAGGACCAGTTCAACCGCACAGCAGCCGTCAAGGCGTCCTTCGCAGGCCGTGAAGGCGTCTCGATCGACGAGCTGGACGGCCTCACCGTCACCGGCGTCAACTGGTGGTTCAACCTCCGCCCCTCCAACACCGAACCGCTGCTGCGGCTGAACGTGGAGGCCCGTGACGCGGCGGCTGTCGAGCGCCTCCGCGATGAGGTACTGGCCATCGTGCGCGCGGAAGGCGAGACCACCACCGCAGTCTGACAGCCGCCCCGGTACTGTCGGCCGCCCCCGGCGGTACCCTGACCGCACAAGCCAGCACACAGCTGCACCGTCAGCACTCAGCTGCCGCGCACCGCACCTGGAGGAACACATGCCGCTCGAAGCCGGACTCCTTGAGATCCTCGCCTGTCCGGCGTGCCACGCGCCGCTGCGCGAGGAGGGCGACGAACTGCTGTGCACCGGTGATGCGGAGTGCGGCCTGGTGTATCCGGTGCGGGACGGCATTCCGGTGCTCCTGGTGGACGAGGCCCGCCGCCCCGCCTGAACCGGCGCACAGCTGCGCCCGGCGCCGTCGCCGGGGAACGCGCAGCAGGCGCTGGTTACGCGCAGCAGGTGCACGCACGCACATCAGGTGCACGTTTCGCGCAGCAGGTGCACGCAAGCGTCGCACCGGAAGCCGATACGCGCAGCACCGGAAGCCGATCGGAGGCCACGGAAGATGCTCGACGAGACGCTCCTCGACGCCCCCGAGGCTCTGGCCCGCGCCGACGTACGCGGACTGCTGCGCGGCGCCGCACAGGCCGGAGCACGCGTCCGTACGGGGCTGCGCCACGCCACCGAGGCGGGTCTGGACAAGCTCCAGCCGGAGGGCCGTCCCCGCGCGCTCCTGGTGGCCGGACCCGGACCTGCCACCTCCTGTGTCACCGACCTGCTCGGCGCCCTCACCAACGGCGCCGTACCCGTCACCAGGCTGCGCCCCTCGGGCGCCCACGCGGCCACTGGTGCGCTGCGCTGGCCGCTGCCCGGCTGGGCGGGGCCGGTGGACCTCCTGCTGCTGGTCACTCCGGACGGCACGGAGCCCGGCCTGGTCTCCCTGGTCGACCAGGCGTACCGCCGCGGCTGCACCGTCGTCGCCGTCACCCCGGAGGGGGCACCGCTGGCCGACGCGCTCGGTGAGACCAGGGGGCTGGCGGTGCCGCTGGCGCCCGGCCCGTACGAGGTCTTTCCCTCACCGGACGTACCGGAGCACCCGATGGACGCGGACACGGCCGCGGGGCCGCTCGGCGGGAGCGGGCGGAACGGCGGTGAGGGCTTCGGCCTGAACGGCAGCCGGAACGGCACCGCAGAGCTTCCCGGTGAGGGCGGCCAGGACGGCGGAAACGGCGACCGCCAGTCGCGGCGGGCGCCCGCGACGCTCGCCGGACAGCCCGTCGGCGCCCCCGGCACATTCTGGGCGCTCCTCACCCCGCTGCTGCTCCTGACCGACCGTCTCGGGCTCACCCAGACCGGACCGTCGGCCCTCACGGCGCTCGCCGACCGGCTGGACGAGATCGCCGAACGCTGCGGCCCCGCCATCGCGCCCTACAGCAACCCCGGCAAGACCCTCGCTGTCGAACTGGCCGGTGCCGTGCCGCTGCTGTGGAGCGAGGGCGGTATCGCGGGCGCCGCAGCGCGCCACTGGTCCGCCGTACTGGCCGGACTCTGCGGGCGACCCGCCCTCGCGGCCGAACTGCCCGAGGCGATGAGCGCACACGGCGCACTGCTGGCGGGTCCCTTCGCGCCGGGCTCCGACCCGGACGACTTCTTCCGCGACCGGGTCGAGGAGCCGGAGACGACCCGCGCCCGCGTCGTCCTGCTGCGCGAGGCCGCACCCGGAAGCGAGTCCGCCACCGTGGCCGCCCGCGATCTGGCCTACGCGCACGAGGCGGCACTCAGTGAGCTGGAACCGGCCGAAGGCAGCGGCCCACTGGAAGCGGCGGCCGAGCTGATCGCCACCGCCGATTTCTCCGCCGTTTACCTCACGCTCGCCGACAGCGACTCCCCTTGGGCGTGAGGGCGGCAGCTGCCGCCCTCTGACCGGCATTCCGCAGTCGGCACGTACTTCAGCGCCCGCACGAACCCCTCCGAGCACGACAGGAACACACCTCATGGACCGTCTGGAGAACACCGTCAGGCCGTACGCCTGGGGTTCGACCACCGCCATCCCGGAACTGCTCGGCGAGAACCCCACCGGCCGGCCCCAGGCCGAGCTGTGGATGGGCGCCCACCCGGGCGCACCCTCGCGCATCGACAGGGGGACAGGACCGCTCCCGCTGTCCGAGGTGATCGCCACCGACCCGGAGCGCGAACTGGGCGTCGCGGCAGTACGCACCTACGGGCCCCGGCTGCCGTTCCTGCTGAAGCTGCTCGCAGCCGCCGCACCGCTCTCCCTCCAGGTGCACCCCGACAACACACAGGCAGCCCAGGGATACGCCGACGAAGAGGCACGCGGCATCCCGCTGGACGCACCGGAGCGCAACTACAAGGACGACAGCCACAAGCCCGAACTCATCTGCGCCCTCACCCCGTTCGAGGGACTGTGCGGCTTCCGGCACCCCCTGGAAGCCGCAGCGCTCCTGGAGGGCCTCGGCGTGAACGGTCTGAAGCCGTACGCCGACATCCTGCGCGCCCGCCCCGAGAGCGAGGCGCTGCGCGAGGTCCTCACAGCCCTTCTGACGGCCGACCAGGATGCGATGGCCGCCACGGTCGCCGAAGCCGCCGAGGCGGCCTCCGAACGCCCCGAGTACGCCGTGCACGCCGAGATCGCGCACCACTACCCGGGCGACCCCGGCGTCCTCGCCGCGATGCTCCTCAACCATGTCGTGCTGCGCCCCGGTGAGGCGCTGTTCCTCGCCGCCGGTGTTCCGCACGCCTACCTCAGCGGTCTCGGCGTCGAGATCATGGCCAACTCCGACAATGTGCTGCGCTGTGGTCTGACGCCCAAGCATGTGGACGTTCCCGAACTGCTGCGCATCGTCCGCTTCGAGCCGACGGAGCCCGGAATCCTGCGTCCCGAGGCGGACGACGCCGGCGGCGAGGAGGTCTACGAGACACCCGTCGGCGAATTCCGGCTCTCCCGCTTCGTCCTCGTCCCCGGCGCCCGTCCGCACCCGCTGCGCTCGACTGCCGCACAGATCCTCCTGTGCACCGCGGGAGCCGTCGTGGTGCGCGCGGGAGAGGACGGCGGGGAAGACGGGGCGGGGGAGCTCAGCCTCGCCCCAGGGCGGTCCGTATTCGTTCCGGCTGGGGAGGCGGTGCAGATCTCGGGTGACGGTACGCTCTTCCGCGCCACCGTGGCCGTCTGACCGGACGGCCGCACAGCAGCAGGAAGGACCCCGGACTCGTGAGTGCATCAGGCGGAACAAAGGCGATCGTCGCCGCGCTGGGCGCCAACCTGGCAATCGCCGCCGCCAAGTTCGTCGCGGCGGGCTTCAGCGGCTCGGCCTCGATGCTTGCGGAAGGCGTCCACTCCGTCGCCGACTCCGGGAACCAGGCGCTCCTCCTACTGGGCGGGAAAAAGGCCAAGAAGGAAGCGAGCGAGGAGCACCCCTTCGGCTACGGCCGCGAGCGCTACATCTACGGCTTCCTGGTCTCCATCGTCCTGTTCACCGTCGGTGGCGTCTTCGCCCTCTACGAGGGCTACGAAAAGATCGCTCACCCACACGAAGTCGAGCACTGGTACTGGCCGGTCGGTGTGCTCATCTTCGCGATAATCGCCGAAGGGTTCTCCTTCAGGACCGCCATCCAGGAGTCCAACGAAATCCGCGGCAAGCTCAGCTGGGGGCAGTTCGTCCGCCGCGCCAAGGCTCCCGAACTGCCCGTCGTCCTGCTGGAGGACCTCGGCGCGCTCGTCGGTCTCGTTCTGGCCCTCGGCGGCGTGGGCCTGGCGCTGCTGACGGGCAACGGCGTCTGGGACGGCGTGGGCACCATGTGCATCGGCGCGCTCCTCGTCGTCATCGCGCTGGTGCTGGCGGTCGAGACCAAGTCGCTGCTGCTGGGCGAGTCCGCCGACCCGGCCGAACGGGACAAGATCCGCGCCGCGCTCGTGGACGGTGAGACCGTCACCCGCGTCATCCACATGCGCACCCTGCACCTCGGCCCCGAGGAGCTTCTGGTGGCCGCCAAGGTGGCCGTCCAGCACGACGACACGGCGGCGCAGATCGCCCGCGCCATCGACGCCGCCGAGCACCGCATCCGCGAAGCCGTACCGATCGCCCGCGTCATCTACCTGGAGCCGGACATCTACCGTGCCCAGGACGCCGAGGCGGAGTCCGCTGCCGAACCCTCGGGCGTGACAGGCGCCTGACCGCGGTCGCTGCGACACCATGAGGAGGGCCCGCTCTGGGGCTCCGGGCGGGCCCTCCTGGTGCGCCAACTCAACTGTGCGGCTGCCTCACCGGATCTCAGCGAGGGTGGTCAGCACCGTCTCCTTGTCCGGCGCCCCCAGCAGACGGGTGCGGAACGCGGGATCCATCAGCGTGCGCGACAGCAGGGACAGGATGCGCAGATGCTCGTCACCGGCTGCCGCCTCGGGCACTGCGATCATGAACACCAGCCGCGCCTTCGTCCCGTCCAGCGCGCCCCACTCGATGCCCTCGGCCGACCGTGCGAAACCGACAACAGGTGCGGTGACCGCGTCCGTCTTGGCGTGCGGAATGGCGATCTCCTCGCCGAGCCCCGTGGTGCCCTGCTCCTCCCGGGCCAGCGCCGCCCGTACAAGCCCCGCACTGTCGGCAACCTTGCCGCTGCGCTCCAGCAGTGCGGCCATCTCCCGGACAGCGGCCTCCTTGTGGGCAGCGGAGAGCTGTTCGCCGACGGTCTCCGCTGTGAGGTATCCGGAGAGCACGTCGGACGCCCCCTCGGCCGCTTCCGTGCCCACTGCTGCACTGCTCGCCGTCTCGCCCTGGGCGTCCTGAGGGGCTACTGCTGCACCGCCTTGAGGCGGTACGACGGACTGCTGCGCCGTCGCAACAGTGAGCTTTTCCTCCGCGCTCTCCGTCCCGGCTGAACCGGCCCCGGAACGACGCTCCCCGAGCGTCACCAGGCCGACCGTGGTCAGGGCTGTGACGGCCGAACCGATCAGCAGCGCCACGAAGAACATCACCACCCCGTCGACCGCGCCCAGCACCGCCACGATCGGCCCGCCGTGCGGCACGTTGTCCCCGACCGAGGCCAGCCCCGCGATACAGCCCGCGACGGCGCCGCCGAGCATGTTCGCCGGGATCACCGTGGCCGGCCGGGCGGCGGCGAACGGAATGGCGCCCTCCGTGATACCGAAGAAGCCCATGAACAGCGCGGCCAGACCGGTCTCCCGCTCCTGGTCGGAGTAGAACCTGCGGCGCAGCAGCGTCGCCAGCCCCTGCCCCAGCGGCGGAACCGGAATCGCCGCCGCACACATCCCCATCACCTCGGGGCTCTTGGAGACCAGCCCGGCACCGAACAGGAACGCGGTCTTGTTGACGGGGCCGCCCATATCAAAGGCGATCATCAGCCCCAGCACCACGCCCAGCAGCGCCGCACTGGTGCCCGTCATGCCGCCCAGGAAGTCGGTCAGATTCTCGAAGACCCAGGAGATCGGCTTGCCGATGACGTAGATGAAGAACAGCCCGAGCGCGGACGTCGCCACAACCGGAATCACGATGATCGGCATGATCGGCCGCACGAACCGGGACACCGGCACCAGCTTGATCCAGCGGACCAGATACCCGGCCAGGAACCCGGTCACGATCGCACCGATGAAGCCCGCACCGGACTTGGAGTCGTACAGCTCACCGGTGTTGGCGATCCAGCCGCCGATCATCCCCGGCACCAGGGCGGGCCGGTCGCCGATCGCATAGGCGATGTAGCCGGAGAGGACCGGCACCATCAGCGTGAACCCGATGGTGCCGATATCGTTCACGTGCTTCCAGAAACTGCCGTCGGGTATCACCAGACCGCCGTCGGCCTGCGGGTGCCCGCCGAGGGCGAGCGAGACGGCTATCAGCAGCCCGCCGACGACCACGAACGGGATCATGTACGAGACGCCGTTCATCAGCGCCTTGTAGCCGACGCTGCGCTCCCCGCCCCTGGCCCCGGCGGCACCCGGCGCTCCGGCGCCGCCCGCACCGCCTCCCGACCCGCTGCCGCTCGCGCTGCCGCCCCGACCGCCCGCGTTCCCGGCCGAGGACGACCCGCCCCGGTGGACGGGCGCCTGACGTACGCGGTCGATGAGGCCGTCGGGGTCGCTGATGCCTTCCGCCACCCCGACGACCAGCACGGGCTTGCCCCCGAACCGGCTGAGATCCACGTCCTTGTCGGCGGCGACGATCACACCGTCAGCGGCGTTGACATCGTTGTCGGTCAAGACGTTCTCGGCCCCGATGGAGCCCTGAGTCTCCACCTTCATGGCGATACCACGGGCCTCGGCAGCCTGGGTCAGTTTTTCCGCAGCCATGTACGTATGAGCGATACCGGTGGGGCACGCCGTCACGGCGAGCAGTTTCAGCCCAGGACCGGCGGGGGGAGCCGCTCCGTCTCGGGGGTCGGCAGGACTGGTCACGTGGAAACTCCTAGCTCGGCCAGTGGGTGGAGGGATGCGATCTCGCGCCATCGCAGTCGCAGTCGCAGAGGCCGCAGGGTGCACCGAACCAGCCGGACGGCCAAAAAAGCAAGCGGCTGAAAACCGACCCCGAGGCGCCCTTGCTGTCAGCGGTGCCCCTCTTGTCCCCTGGACGGGCGGTGTAGATTCGTAGAGCCAGACGTCGCTGCTGATGGCGGTCGGGAGGCCCGCACGGCGGGCCACCGAGGGAGAGAGGGCCTCCGACGGACTGAGCTGCGAGCAGGGGACGAGTGTGCCCGGTCACCATGTGCGCCTCCGCACGACCGGCACCACACCGCTCCGCGCCGCAGCACGGACCAGCCAGCCTCATATCTCGACACCGAGGAGCAGCTCGCAATGACGACGACCTCCACGACCGGCCAGGACTTCAAGGTCGCGGACCTCTCGCTGGCGGCCTTCGGCCGCAAGGAGATCACGCTGGCCGAGCATGAGATGCCCGGCCTGATGGCGATCCGCAAGGAATACGCCGCGGACCAGCCCCTGGCAGGCGCCCGCGTCACCGGCTCCCTGCACATGACCGTGCAGACGGCCGTGCTCATCGAAACCCTGGTCGCTCTGGGAGCCGAGGTCCGCTGGGCCTCCTGCAACATCTTCTCCACCCAGGACCACGCCGCGGCTGCCGTCGCCGTCGGCCCCAACGGCACCCCGGACAACCCGCAGGGCATCCCGGTCTTCGCCTGGAAGGGCGAGACCCTGGAGGAGTACTGGTGGTGCACGGAGCAGGCCCTCACCTGGCCGAACGCCACCACCGGCGGCCCCAACATGATCCTGGACGACGGCGGTGACGCCACCCTCCTCGTCCACAAGGGCGTCGAGTACGAGAAGGCCGGCGCCGCACCCTCGGTGGACACCGCCGAGAACGACGAGCACCGCGTCATCCTCCAGCTCCTCAACCGCACTCTCGGCGAGAACCCGCAGAAGTGGACGCAGCTCTCCTCCGAGATCCGCGGCGTCACCGAGGAGACCACCACCGGCGTCCACCGCCTCTACGAGATGCAGCAGGCAGGCACGCTGCTCTTCCCGGCGATCAACGTCAACGACGCCGTCACCAAGTCGAAGTTCGACAACAAGTACGGCTGCCGCCACTCCCTCATCGACGGCATCAACCGTGCCACCGATGTCCTCATCGGCGGCAAGACCGCCGTCGTCTGCGGCTACGGCGACGTCGGCAAGGGCTGCGCCGAGTCCCTGCGAGGCCAGGGCGCCCGCGTCCTGATCACCGAGATCGACCCGATCTGCGCCCTGCAGGCGGCGATGGACGGCTACCAGGTGGTGACCCTGGACGACGTGGTCGAGACCGCCGACATCTTCATCACCACCACGGGCAACAAGGACATCATCATGGCCTCGGACATGGCCAAGATGAAGCACCAGGCCATCGTCGGCAACATCGGCCACTTCGACAACGAGATCGACATGGCCGGCCTCGCCGCCATCGACGGCATCGTCAAGGACGAGGTCAAGCCGCAGGTCCACACCTGGACCTTCCCGGAGGGCAAGACCATCATCGTCCTGTCCGAGGGCCGCCTGCTGAACCTGGGCAACGCCACGGGCCACCCCTCGTTCGTGATGTCCAACAGCTTCGCGAACCAGACGATCGCCCAGATCGAGCTGTTCACCAAGCCCGAGTCGTACCCGACCGACGTCTACGTCCTGCCCAAGCACCTCGACGAGAAGGTCGCCCGCCTCCACCTCGAGGCACTCGGCGCCAAGCTGACCACGCTCCGCCCGGAGCAGGCCGCCTACATCGGCGTCCCGGTCGAGGGCCCCTACAAGCCGGACCACTACCGCTACTGATCCCGGTGACGATCCGCATCTGACCCTGCGCCGGCCCGGCCACAACAGCCGGGCCGACCGCGGACGGCCAACCCGGCCCCAGGCCCCCGCCCCGGCGGGGGCCTGGGCGTCGCCGCACCAACCCCGGACACCGACCATGCCCCGCGGCCGATATTCGCTTCACGATCCGCACGACCACACCTTCCTCGGTGAAGAGCACTTCCACTGCGCCACCGGCCCCTCCGGCTGGCGCTACGTCTCCCAGCTCACCGCCCCTTCAGGAGCCCACACAGGCTCCGTGGACCTCACCCTCGACGAACTCGGCCGCCCGATCAGACTCGAACTGCACGCCGCGAACTGGCAGATTCGCGGAGCCGCACTCGACGGCGTCACCTGGGTGCGCTCCGAC
Source organism: Streptomyces oryzae (assembly GCF_017676365.1). Lineage (GTDB taxonomy): Bacteria > Actinomycetota > Actinomycetes > Streptomycetales > Streptomycetaceae > Streptomyces > Streptomyces oryzae. The sequence continues at coordinate 1,012 of NZ_JADKMA010000005.1, read as the reverse complement.
CCCGCAGGCGAGCAGGCCCAAGAGGGCAACGTCGCCGCCCACTCCTTCACCGGAGCCTCCCCCGCATTCCTCATCGCGACCTCTCGGCTGCTGCGCCCGGCCCCCGGTGACCGCGCCACACGCGTCCGCCTCGTCGCGTTCACACCCCCCGTCCTCGCCCCCCGCACTCTCGACCAGTCCTGGGCCCTGCTCAGCAGCGAAACACACGCCACTGACAACGGCCCCCTCGTCGTGCAGAACTACCAGGTCAACGACCTGGAGACGGGAGAGCAGCACGCCGTGCACATTGCCGGCGACGTCGTCCTCGCCGCCCCGGGCGTCGAGTTGGAAGACCTCGAGTCCCCACCCTCGACCTTCCCCTGACGGAAACCGCTGTGCCCCGCCTGACTGGGCGAAACCGGTGACATCGCCGTGTCGGACGCATACCGACGCCGCCGACTGCCGCATGATGTGCGCGGACAGCAGGGAACCTGCTACTGTCCTCTCCGCCCCGGAAATCCGTTGACGCGGTGAACCGTGGGCAGTAGATTCGAACAGTTGCCTAGAGTTGGACAAACTCGGCAGCAGCAGTTAGTTTCTTCTCCGCTTCGAACCAAGAAATCCGGTGACGGAATTCTTGCGCGAGAAGCCCCCGAACTCCGAACAGATTCGATCTGATAGAGTCGGGAACACCGAAAGGGCAAACGTCCGGAGAAGCCGGTGAGACGGTTTCGAAGGAAGCGTCCGTTCCTTGAGAACTCAACAGCGTGCCAAAAGTCAACGCCAGATATGTTGATACCCCGTCTCTCTGAGAGACGAGGTTCCTTTGAAACACAACAGCGAGGATGCTGTGAACCGGGGGGACTATTCCTCTTCCTGGTTCCGCTCTTTTTGTGAAGCTGTTTGAAGCATTCACGGAGAGTTTGATCCTGGCTCAGGACGAACGCTGGCGGCGTGCTTAACACATGCAAGTCGAACGATGAAGCCGCTTCGGTGGTGGATTAGTGGCGAACGGGTGAGTAACACGTGGGCA
>NZ_JADKMA010000059.1 GCF_017676365.1 Streptomyces oryzae | reverse complement strand
CTCCCGCAGGGCCCTCCTCTCGGGGGTGGCCGCCGGCGCTGCGGTCGCCGCCGTCGGCACACCGGTGCCGGTCGCCGTCGCCGACAGCAAAGGCGAGGCCGGACGCCCCACGCTGCCCCCGCCCGACGCCCGCGCACTCCGGGCGGCCATCGACGACCTGGGCCACCCCCGCGCCTCCGGCGCCCAGTTGCGGGTCAGCGGCTCGGCCGGCCGCTGGTACGGCACGTCAGGAGTCGCGGACCCGGCGACCGGGCGGCCCGTGGGGCTGAACGACAAGGTCCGCGCGGGCAGCATCACCAAGACCTTCGTGGCCACGGCCGCGCTCCAGCTCGCCGACGAGGGGCGGCTGCGCCTGGAGTCCCCCGTACGGCACTACCTCCCCACCCTGCTCCCGGAGCGCTTCGGCGCCATCACCGTGGCCCAGCTGCTCAACCACACCAGCGGGCTGCCCGACCACGTCGGGCTGCCGGACCTGAGCACTCCGGAAGCGGTGCTGCGGCACCGGTTCGACCGGTGGACGCCGCAGCAGATCGTGGCGACGGTCACCGGCGGACAGCTGAAGTTCCGCCCCGGCAGCAAGCAGGAGTACCGCGGCATCAACTACGTGCTGGCCGCACTGGTCATCGAGCAGGTGACGGGGCGGCCGTACGGTCTCGTGATACGCAACCGCATCCTGCGGCCGCTGCGCCTCGGGCACACCTCGTTCCCGTCGGCCAACGGGAACGAGGTGAGCATCCATGGCCCCCATATGCACGGCTGTCTCGAGATGAGCGACGGAACGCTCACGGACATCACCGAGTTCGACATGTCCGTCTCGCACGCGGACGGCGAGATCGTCACCAGCACCGGCGACATGCACCGCTTCCTGGCCGCGCTGTTCTCCGGCTCACTGCTGCCCCAGCGGCAGCTGCGGAAGATGTTCACGCTGCCGCCCAAGCACGTACGGATGCTGGACGGCAGCCCCGCGCGCTACAGCACCGGCCTCCAGACGGCCACGGTCAACGGCGTCACCCTGTGGGGGAAGACCGGCGAGCAGTACGGCTACGCCGCGGGGATGTTCGCCACCCGCGACCAACAGCGCCGCCTGGTCTGGGCGTTCACCCCCGTACGGCTGGGCGCCTCCCAGTCACCGATGGCCCAGCGGATCGCTGACGCCGCCACCACCCCACGCCGCTGACAGACATGGGCAGCCCCTCAGCCACGCGCCCCTTCTGGGCGCAGCCGCTCCGAAAGAATGAGCTGCAACTCCCGTGCCGCGCGGGTCGGAGAAACATCGCCGCGGTGGGCCACCGAAATGGTGCGGTGCAGTCCCGGCGAGGCGAAGCGGGTGACCCGCAGGCCGGAGCGGGCGGCGACCATGCTGGGGACGACCGCCAGTCCGAGCCCCGCGCGGACGAAGCCGAGCACGGCGTCCATCTCGCCGCCCTCCACCCCGAAGACGGGTTCGAACCCGGCGTCGCGGCACGCGGCGACGGTCAGCTCCCGCAGGTCGTAGCCGCGCCGGAACATCGCCAGCGGGCGGTCGCGCAGGTCCTGGACGCGGATACGGGAGCGCCGCACCGGCGCCGGCGCGTCCGGGGGCGAGACGACGACCAGCTCCTCGCTCAGCAGCTCGGCCGTGGTGAGCACCGGGCCCTGGCCCGGCAGCGGGGTGATGATCAGGGCCAGGTCCAGCTCGCCCGCCGCCAGCACCCGCACCAGGTCCTGGGAGCCGTCCTCATGGACGACCAGCTCCACTCCGGGGTACCGGTCGTGGAAGGCCCGCAGCACATCCGGGACCACGCTGGCGCACAGGCTCGGCGGCGCCCCCAGCCGCACCCGCCCGCGGCGCAGCTGCGCCACCTCCTGCACCTCGCGGCGCGCCGTCTCGGTGTCGGCCAGCACCCGCCGGGCCAGCGGCAGCAGGGCCTCGCCGGCGTCGGTGAGGGAGATGTGGCCGCGCGCCCGGTGGAAGAGCTCGGCGCCCAACTCCCGCTCAAGGGAGCGGATCTGCTGGGAGAGGGAGGGCTGTGCGACGTGCTCGCGCTGGGCCGCCCGGGTGAAGTGGCGGGTCTCGGCGACGGCGACGAAGTAGCGGAGCTGCTGCAGCTGCATAGGGCAAGGATACGGAACAATGATAGGCGGCTCCTATCGTCCGCAGCTGCTCTATGTCTTGGACTGATGCCGTCTTCCGTCCCTACCTTTCATGACCATGGCGACGGTTACCCGTACTCCCGGCTCCCAGCGCCCCGGACCCCGGCCACCGGTCCGGCCGCGGGGCGGCTTTCTGCGCACCCTGTGGGGCTCCACGATCGGCAAGAAGACGGTCATGGCGGTCAGTGGGCTGCTGATGCTGGCCTATCTGCTCGTCCACATGTTCGCCAATCTGAAGGTCTTCTTCGGCCCCGAGGAGATGAACGGCTACGCGCACTGGCTGCGCACCCTCGGTGAGCCGCTGCTGCGGCACGGCTGGTTCCTGTGGATCGCGCGGGCGGTGCTGCTCGCCGCAGTGGTGCTGCACGGCGTCAGCGCGTACCAGCTCAGCAGGCGGGACATCGCCGCGCGCCCGGTCACATACCGGCACCAGCGGCGGCAGGCGAGCTACGCCACCCGCACCATGCGCTGGGGCGGGATCATCCTGGCGCTGTTCATCGTCTGGCACATCCTCGACCTGACGACGGGCACGGTGAACCCGCGCGGCCAGGAGGGCCACCCGTACGAGAACATCGTCGCCGGCTTCCAGAACTGGTACGCGAACGTCATCTACATCGTCGCGATGCTCGCCGTCGGCCTGCATATCCGGCACGGCTTCTGGAGCGCCGCACAGACCCTCGGAGTGACCCGCCCCGGCGCGGCCCGCGTGCTCAAGGCCGGGGCCAATGTGCTCGCGCTGGCGATCACCGCCGGTTTCCTCTCCGTACCGATCGGCGTCATGACGGGAGTGGTGAAATGAGCACCCCTTACCAGAGCTACCGCACCGGCGACCCGCTCGCCGACACCAAGGCGCCCGAAGGTCCCATCGCCGAGCGCTGGAAGCGGCGCCGCTTCGAAGCCAAGCTGGTCAACCCGGCCAACCGCCGCAAGCACACCGTCATCGTCGTCGGCACGGGGCTGGCCGGCGGCTCGGCGGGAGCCACACTGGCGGAGGCGGGCTACCACGTCGTCCAGTTCTGCTATCAGGACTCGCCGCGCCGCGCGCACTCCGTCGCGGCACAGGGCGGCATCAACGCGGCGAAGAACTACCGCAACGACGGCGACTCGGTGCACCGCCTCTTCTACGACACCGTCAAGGGCGGCGACTTCCGCTCGCGGGAGTCCAATGTGCACCGGCTGGCGGAGATCTCGACCGAGATCATCGACCAGTGCGTGGCGCAGGGCGTGCCGTTCGCCCGCGAGTACGGCGGGCTGCTGGACACCCGCTCCTTCGGCGGCGTCCAGGTCTCCCGCACCTTCTACGCCCGCGGCCAGACGGGGCAGCAGCTGCTGCTCGGCGCCTACCAGGCGCTCTCGCGGCAGATCGCCGCCGGCAACGTGGAGATGCACCCGCGCACGGAGATGCTGGATCTGATCGTCATCGACGGGCGGGCCCGCGGCATCGTCGCCCGCGATCTGCTCACCGGCCGGATCGACACCTACTTCGCCGACGCGGTGGTACTGGCCACCGGCGGCTACGGCAACGTCTTCTATCTGTCCACCAACGCCAAGAACTCCAACGCCACAGCCGTCTGGCGTGCGCACCGCAGGGGCGCGTACTTCGCCAACCCCTGCTTCACCCAGATCCACCCCACCTGCATCCCGCGCTCCGGGGACCACCAGTCCAAGCTGACGCTGATGAGCGAGTCGCTGCGCAACGACGGCCGCATCTGGGTGCCCAAGGCGGCGGGCGACGACCGCGCGCCGCAGGACATCCCCGAGGACGAACGCGACTACTACCTGGAGCGGATCTACCCCTCGTTCGGCAACCTCGTCCCCCGCGACATCGCCTCCCGCGCCGCGAAGAACGTCTGCGACGAGGGGCGCGGCGTCGGCCCCGGCGGCCAGGGGGTCTATCTGGACTTCGCGGACGCCATCGCCAGGATGGGCCGAGCGGCCGTCGAGGAGAAGTACGGGAACCTCTTCGAGATGTACGCACGGATCACCGCCGAGGACCCGTACACCCGCCCCATGCGGATCTACCCCGCCATCCATTACACGATGGGCGGGCTGTGGGTCGACTACGACCTGATGACCACCGTTCCGGGGCTGTTCGCCATCGGGGAGGCCAACTTCTCCGACCACGGCGCCAACCGGCTCGGCGCCTCCGCGCTGATGCAGGGCCTGGCCGACGGCTACTTCGTCCTCCCGGCCACACTGGGCGACTATCTGGCCCGTCACCCACACGAAGACGTCGACCCCGACCACCCGGCCGTCCACGACGCGGTGTTCGCCGTCACCGACCGGCTCTACGCGCTGCTGTCCAACAACGGCGACCGCACCCCCGACTCCTTCCACCGCGAGCTCGGCGAGCTGATGTGGGACGAGTGCGGGATGTCCCGTACGGAGGAGGGGCTGCGCAAGGCGCTGGAGCGAATTCCCGAGCTGCGGGCCGAGTTCTGGCAGCGGATCAGGGTGCCGGGGTCCGGTGAGGCGCTCAACCAGTCGCTTGAGAAGGCCAACCGGGTCGCCGACCATCTGGAGCTGGCCGAGCTGATGTGCCTGGACGCGCTGCACCGCTCCGAGTCGTGCGGCGGGCACTTCCGCGAGGAGTCCCGTACGGCCGACGGCGAGGCGGCGCGCAAGGACGAGGAGTTCTGCTACGCCGCGGCCTGGGAGTTCACCGGCGTCGGCGAGGCCCCCGTGCTGCACAAGGAGGCCCTCCACTTCGAGTACGTCCACCCCACCCAGCGGAGCTACACGTGAACCTGACCCTTCGGATCTGGCGCCAGCCGGACGCCTCGGCGGACGGCGAGATGCGCACCTACGAGGTGGCGGACATCTCCCCCGACATGTCGTTCCTGGAGATGCTCGACACCCTCAACGAGACGCTGATCGAGCGCGGCGAGGAGCCGGTCGCCTTCGACCACGACTGTCGCGAAGGCATCTGCGGCGCCTGCGGCATGGTCATCAACGGCCAGGCGCACGGCCCGGAACGCACCACCACCTGCCAGCTGCACATGCGGCACTTCGCCGACGGCGACACCATCGACATCGAGCCCTGGCGGGCCGCGGCCTTCCCCGTCGTGCGGGATCTGGTCGTGGACCGGTCCGCGTTCGACCGGGTGATCGGCGCGGGCGGCTACATCACGGCCCCGACCGGCGCGGCGCCGGAGGCCCATGCGACGCCGGTGCCCAAGCCCGCCGCCGACGCCGCCTTCACGCACGCCGAGTGCATCGGCTGCGGCGCCTGCGTGGCCGCCTGCCCCAACGGCTCGGCCATGCTGTTCACCTCCGCCAAGGTGAATCACCTGAACGTGCTGCCGCAGGGCGCTCCCGAGCGGGAGAGCCGGGTGCTGGGGATGGTCGACCAGATGGACGCCGAGGGCTTCGGCGGCTGCACGCTGACCGGCGAGTGCGCCACGGCCTGCCCCAAGGGCATTCCCATGCCGTCGATCGCCGCGATGAACCGCGAGTATCTGCGGGCAGCGGCCAAACGGTGATCTCTGCCCGCCTACAGTGGGGCGGATGACCACCCAGCGGCCCACCCTCCCCGAGCTGGCGCGCCAAGCGCTCTCGTCCGTCCAGCGCGGCTACGACCTCCTGGCCCCGAAGTTCGACCACACCGAGTACCGCACCCCGGACACCGTCCTGGACGCCACCGCCCGCGCCCTGAGGGCGAGCGGTCCGTTCACGGACGGCCTCGACCTGTGCTGCGGCACGGGCGCGGGAGTCCGGGTGCTCCGCGAGGTGTGCACGGACCGCACGGTGGGCGTCGACTTCAGCGCGGGCATGCTGGCGGAGGCCAGGTACGCGTACGCCACCGCGGCGCCTCCCGCCCCCCACTGGGTGCGGGGCGACGCGCACGCGTTGCCGTTCCGCCGAGCCACCTTCGACCTGGTGGTCAGCTTCGGCGCGTTCGGACACTTCCTGCCCGCCGAGCGCCCGCACCTGTTCGCGCAGGTGCGGGCGGTCCTGCGGGAGGGCGGCACCTTCGCGTTCCCGATGGCGGCCCCGCCCCGCCCCGGCACGGCGGCGTACTGGGCGCTGCTCGGGTTCGACGCCGCGATGCGGGTGCGGAACGCCGTGTGGCGGCCCCGCTTCGTGATGTACTACCGCACCTGGCCACTGGCCGAAGTCCACCGCGATCTGCTCGAGGCCGGCTTCGATGTCACCCTGCACCAGCTCCCTGAGCTGGGCCACCGCGATGACGGCGCACCCCGCTGCCGCTTGATCCTGGCGACGAAACGCTGATCCTGGAAGGGAACACATGACCAGTGAACGGCCTGACCAGCCGTCCCAGCAGCCGACCGGTTACGGCCCCTGGTGGTCCGAACTGAACGCCGTCGGCGGGATCGTCCTCATCCTGCTCGGCATCGGCACTGCGGTATTCCTGTTCCTGGGGCCGTGGAAGCCGCAGGAGCACCTGGGCGTTCTACACGGCGCCGCCAAGATCGTGGCCATCGGCCTGGTGGTGGCGGGCACAGCACTGATGGCCCGCCGACGGGGCGGCGTCGACGGCTGATCGCCCTACAGATAAATCTGTCTCTTGCACTTCGTGCAGTGCTTCGCCCCTCGGGGGACTTCGTGCTGACAGGGCTTCTTCCAGTTGTCGGCCATGGGGAGTTGCCTTCGGAGATCAGTCACAGCCACGCCCCCGGTTCGAACCGGTACGGGCGCGTGATCATCTCCCGGTAGGTGAGGTGCTCCGGGCTCTCCTTCAGGTGGCGGACGACCCATTTCTGAGATACCGACTGGGTGGTATGTGATCCGCTGGTCTGCTCGCACACGGCGCACTGCATCGTGAATGTCACCGGCTCGGCGTCCGGCTCCGCATCTGGGACGAGCCTGAACTCGCGGAGTCGGAAAATGGCGCGGGTCACCTACGCACCGCCGCCTTGCCACCGTGCTCCGGGTGCCGCCGCAGCAGTACGACGCAGTCGGTGACCCTGCTCCAGTCCCCCACCGTGCGAGCCGCCACCCGCTCCCTCTCCAGACGGGCGCACTCCGCGCAGGTTGCGGGCTTCATGCCACTCCTCTCCGTAGTTCCGTGACTACCAAGGGGATTCAGCGTGGCCCAGGCTGGGGAACCATTCAACGTGTCAGAGGGGAACGGAAGGTCGGTGAAAGCCCGTTGAACCGCAAGGAGTTGGACCCGGACAGCTCTCCCCAAGCAGCCTTCGGCGCACGCCTGCGCAGCATGCGCGAGGCGCGCGGCTGGAAGCAGGAGGAGCTGGGAGAGAAGACGGGATATTCCAGCACGCACATCTCAGCCGTGGAAACCGGTCGCAAGATGCCGACCTTGCGCTTCTCGCGCAGCGCGGATGTTGCCTTCGGCATCGCGGACACGGCGGACACGTTCGAGCGCCAACACCGCGAGATCCGCCACGGCAGTTTGCTGGAGGGCTTCCCGCAGTTCGTTGACTACGAAGGGCGAGCCGTAGAGATCCGACTGTACGAAGTGGGTGTCATCCCCGGCCTACTGCAGACCACGGAGTACGCAACGACCCTGGCTGACAGTGTCGTCAAGCGTGGGGCTATCACCGAGGAGCAGGCACACGAGCGGGTCACGCTCGTCGCGGAACGGCAGGCAGCACTCAACCGGACGCCCCCGCCGTTGGTCTTTGCGACGCTGGACGAAAGTTGTTTGCGTCGGCCCGTTGGCAAACCGGCCCTCATGAACGCCCAATTGGAGCGGCTGATCGAGTTCGCCCAGCTACCGAACACCGTGCTGCAGATCGCGCCGTTCAGCATGGGGGCTCGCCGCCCGCTCAGCCTGCCGGTCACGATCCTCACGATGTCGGACCGTTCACTGATGTCCTACGCCGAGTCCGCCCAGCGAGGTCATCTCGAAAAAGACGGCAAGTTCGTACTGCCGATGCTGACGGCCTACCATCAACTACAAGCTGAAGCCTGCTCTCAGGCGGAATCCGTGGCCACCATCAACCAGTTGCGAAGGGGCACCCAGTGACGACCGAAACCCCCCGTTGGTGCAAGTCCTCCTACAGCGAGAACGGTGGCCAGTGCGTGGAGGTCGCCACGAACTTCGCCCCCACCCACACCACCGTCTCCATCCGCGACTCCAAAAACCCCACCGGCCCCCTCCTCAACATCCCGGCCACCGCCTTCGCCGACTTCATCACCAGCATCAACGCCGAAGACTTCGGAGGCACCAAGTGACAGCCGAAACCCCCCGCTGGCTCAAGTCCTCCTACAGCGAGAACGGTGGCGCCTGCGTGGAGGTCGCCACCAACCTCGCCACCTCACACGGCACCGTCCCCATCCGCGACTCCAAGAACCCAACAGGCTCCGTGCTGGACTTCCCCGCGGCTGCCTTCTCCGCCTTCGTCGCTGGCGTCAAAGCCGAAAGATTCCGCACCTTCTGAAGGCCCGTCCAGTGCTGCCCCATCGCGCGGGTCCGAGACACACAACAGCGACCGGCTTCCTCAGGTGAGATCCAGGGTGACGCGCAGGGAGGAAGAGATCCGGTCCATGGTCTCGGTGTCGACGGTGCCGAGGAACTCGCCGGCGGTCAGGCGCTTGTCGGTCAGGGCGGTGAGGTCGATGGCGACGGCAGCACCGCGCACAGGGTGAGCCAGGGGGGTGGTGACGACGGTGTCCGGAGCGCCCTGGGTCTCGTCGATCATCATGCACACGGCGGTGCCGGGCAGGGCGTCAAGGGCGGCGTCCGACTCGACGATGACCACCGCCCGGCTCTTGGCGGCCAACTGAACACGCCAGACCTGGCCCCGGGCCAGCGGCGTCACGCGACATCCTCGCCGAAGATGTCGGCAAGCTCCTCCGTGTCGTTCGCCGCCCGCTCGCGCCAGGCTCGCAGGGCGGGCGCCGCATCGCGGAGTTGCTGGGCCCTGAGTGCGTGCTCGATGTAGGCCGACAGGTTGCCGCCGGAGGCGGCGCGTGCATGGGCGACGAGATCGGCCGGCAGGCTGACCGTGGTGCGCGTACGAGAGCTCATACAGCTGAGCATACTTCTGTGTGACGCCGCAGTGCTACGGTCGCTGCGCGCGCGGAGGACTTCCGCCGATGACCGCAGCGCCGGGGAGACGCGCCCGAAGGGGGCGCGGGGAACTGCTCCCCCAGCCTCCGGCCGGGAGGTGCCCCCAGCAACCACAACTCACCCGCAGCCCGCCACCAGCAGACAGGGGCGACCCCCTTACCGGAAAAGGAACCCGCAGGGCGCGCCCTACCCCCGCCGGGCCCTCCGCAGGAGCAGGCCGCCGATGCCGACCAGGGCGGGGAAGCCGCCCTTGGGCATGGCCGTGGCTCCCACCGCGCCGACGCCGACCAGCACGGCCCCCGCAGCGCGCTGGGCGGCGGCGTCGCCGTGCTGCTCCGCGGAGGTGAGCAACCGGCCGCCCATCCACAGCGCGGGCGCGGCGGCCATGAACCAGAAGGCCGCCGCCCGGTCGCCGCGGTCCGGTACGGAGTTGACCACCCCGTCGCGGGCGAGCTGTGCCAAAACATCGCGGTAGAGCACGGCGCCGATCGCCCCGTGTCCCAGCGCGGTGGCCTGGAGCCACCATCCTGCCGACCGTCGCTTCATGTGCCGATCGTAGCCCGGGCCAGAGGAGTTGACCGGACCAGCCCACCCGCCGCAGCGCACGCGTGTTTGACTACCCGCATGCAGATGAAGATCGACAGCCCGTGGGGCATCAGCGTCTACGGCGCCGCGAGTGTGAACGCCACCCCCGACCTCGTGCGGCTGCGCATCGCCGTTGACCGCATCGAGCAGACGGCCGGGGGCGCGTTCGGCTCGGCACGGGAGGGTGTGGCGGCGCTGCGGCGGACGTTCCGGGAGCATGGTGTGCCGGATACGGCGGTCTCGTCGTCGCAGTTGGGGCTGCGCACGGAGTGGGAGGGGTACAACGCGAGCCGGAAGTTCCTGGGGTACCGCTGCCAGGCGGACTTCTCGGTGACGCTGACCGAGATGGACACGCTGGAGCCGCTGCTGGTGGCCGCCGTCGAGGCGGGTGCCAACCGGGTGGACAGGGTGGACTTCGACGTACGGGACAAGCCGGAACTGCGCGCCCGCGCCCGCACGGAGGCGGTGGCCGCCGCACGCCGCAAGGCCGAGCTGTACGCGGAGGCGGCCGGAGTCACGCTCGGCGCGGTGCTGCACATCGAGGACGTCGACCCCGAGGGCCCCCTCGCCTCCCGATACCGGAGCCACGCCGTCGACGCGCCATCGGGCGAGGGGGACCTGTCACCGGGCCAGGTCACCGTCCAGGGCGCCGTCCTGCTGGGTTTCGCCCTGAGGTGAGTGAGCCGCACCGGCCAGGTGTCAGCGCACCGGGTGCCCCGCGCTGCGCAAAGTCTCCTTCACCTCGCCGATCCGCAAATCCCCGAAGTGGAAGACGGAGGCGGCAAGTACGGCGTCGGCCCCTGCACCGATGGCCGGCGGGAAGTGGTCGAGCCGGCCGGCGCCGCCGGAGGCGATGACCGGGATGGTGACGTGCTTGCGGACGGCGGCGATCATCTCCGTGTCGTAGCCGTCCTTGGTGCCGTCCGCGTCCATGGAGTTGAGCAGGATCTCCCCTGCGCCCAGTTCGGCGGCGCGGTGGGCCCACTCGACGGCGTCGATGCCGGTGCCGCGGCGCCCGCCGTGCGTGGTGACCTCGAAACCGGCGCCCTCGGCGCGGCGCCGGGCGTCCACGGACAGGACGAGGACCTGGCTGCCGAAGCGTTCGGAGATCTCCCGGATCAGCTCGGGGCGTGCGATGGCCGCCGTGTTGACGCCCACCTTGTCGGCCCCGGCGCGCAGCAGCTTGTCCACGTCCTCCGTGGTGCGCACCCCGCCGCCGACGGTCAGCGGGATGAAGACCTGCTCGGCGGTGCGCCGCACCACGTCGTAGGTCGTCTCCCGGTCACCGGACGAGGCGGTGATGTCCAGGAACGTCAGCTCGTCGGCGCCCTCGGCGTCGTAGACCTTGGCCATCTCGACCGGGTCGCCCGCGTCGCGCAGATTCTGGAAGTTGACGCCCTTGACGACCCGGCCGCCGTCCACGTCCAGGCAGGGGATGACTCGGACCGCGAGGGTCATGCCTCTTGTGCTCCTTCTGCGCCTTGCTGCTGCCGGTAAGCCTCCAGCTCCACCTCGACCACGAGGCTGGGGTCGGCGAACCCGGACACGATGATCATGGACGAGACGGGCTTGACCTCGCCGAACAGCTCCTTGTGGGCGCGGCCGACCTCCTCCACGTCCCGCGCGTGCGCGAGGAACATCCGGGTCCGCACCACGCTGTCGGCGCCGAGCCCGAGGCTCTTCAGCGCGTTCAGCCCGACACCGAACGCGTTGATGGTCTGCTCGTACGGACCGCCCGCGGCGATCGCCCCGTCCACCACCGAGGTGCAGCCCGCCACCAGCACCAGGCCGTTGGGCAGCTCCACGGCGCGGGAGTAGCCGAAGGGCTCCTCCCACGGCGCATCGGACGCGATCCGGTGTATCGAGCCCATCAGGCCACCGCCTCCAACGCTTCTTCGAGGGTGAACGCCTTGGCGTAGAGGGCCTTCCCCACGATCGCGCCCTCGACGCCCTCGGACACCAGGCCCGCGAGGGCCCGCAGGTCGTCGAGCGAGGAGACACCCCCGCTGGCGATGACCGGCCGGTCGGTACGCGCGCACACGTTCCGCAGCAGCTCCAGGTTGGGGCCCTTGAGCGTGCCGTCCTTGGCGATGTCGGTGACGACGTAACGGGCACAGCCCTCGGAGTCCAGCCGGGCCAGCGTCTCGTACAGATCGCCGCCGTCCCGGGTCCAGCCGCGCCCGCGCAGCGTGGTGCCGCGAACATCGAGGCCGACGGCGATCTTGTCGCCGTGCTCGGCGATGACCTCGGCGACCCACTCGGGGGCCTCCAGCGCCGCCGTACCGAGGTTGACGCGGCGGCAGCCGGTGGCCAGCGCGGCCTCCAGGGAGGCGTCGTCGCGGATGCCGCCGGACAGCTCCACCTTGATGTCCATGGCGCGGGCCACCTCGGCGATCTGCTTCCGGTTGTCACCGGTGCCGAACGCGGCGTCCAGGTCGACCAGATGCAGCCACTCGGCCCCGGCGCGCTGCCAGGCCAGAGCCGCCTCCAGGGGATCGCCGTAGGAGGTCTCGGAACCGGACTCGCCGTGCACGAGGCGGACGGCCTGTCCGTCGCGTACGTCTACGGCGGGCAGCAGCTCAAGCCGGTTGGTGCTCACGGCGCTCTCGCTCTCTCGGCTCACAGGACTCACAGGACTCACAGGGTTTCGATCCAGTTTCTCAGCAGCTGTGCTCCGGCGTCGCCGGACTTCTCGGGGTGGAACTGAGTGGCCCACAGCGGCCCGTTCTCCACGGCGGAGACGAAGCGGTCCGCGTGCGTCGTCCAGCTCACCAGCGGCGGCGTCAGGGCCGGGTTGGCGCTCTCCAGCTCCCAGTCGTGCACGGCGTAGGAGTGTACGAAGTAGTACCGCTCCTCCGCGGGCAGCCCGGCGAACAGCTGGGAGCCGGCGGGCGCCTCGACGGTGTTCCAGCCCATGTGCGGCACCGGGTGCGCGGCGTCGTTCTTGAGTGGGCCGACGGTGCCGGGCCACTCGTCCATGCCCTCGGCCTCCTGGCCGTGCTCGATGCCCCGGGAGAAGAGGATCTGCATACCGACGCAGATCCCCAGCACGGGCCTGCCGCCGGCCAGCCGCCGTCCGATCACCCAGTGACCGCGCGCCTGGACCAGCCCCTGCATGCAGGAGGCGAACGCGCCGACGCCGGGCACCAGCAGCCCGTCGGCCGACATCGCCTTGTCGTAGTCGCGGGTGATCTCCACCTCGGCGCCGGCCCGCTCCAGTGCGCGCTCCGCGGAGCGCACATTGCCGAAGCCGTAGTCGAAGACCACCACGCTCTTGGGGTTGCTCATCACGACCACCAGTCCAACCGCAGGATTCCCGCCGCCAGGCTCAGCCCGGACGCCAGGGCGAGCAGCACGATCACGCCCTTGGGCAGCTGCTGCTTCCAGAACGAGATCGCCCCGCCGGCCAGGAACAGCCCGACGAAGATCAGCAGCGCCGCGAGCCCGGTCACCGCGTCCCTCCGTTCGCTTCTCCGCCCGCGCGGCCACGTGCGGCCATCGTCCTCGACTGCGGCCCGGCACCCGCGCGTGCGACGCTCACAGCATCCCTCCGTTCGCTTCTCCGCCCGCGCGGCCACGTGCGGCCATCGTCCTCGACTGCGGCACGGCAGCCGCGCGTGCGACGCTCACAGCATCCCTCCGTTCGCTTCTCCGCCCGCGCGGCCACGTGCGGCCATCGTCCTCGACTGCGGCCCGGCAGCCGCGCGTGCGACGCTCACAAGGCACCCTTGGTGGACGGAATCCCCGTCTGCCGCGGATCCCTCTCACTGGCGTAGCGCAGGGCGCGGGCCAGGGCCTTGAACTGGCACTCCACGATGTGGTGCGCGTTGCGCCCGTACGGCACGTGGACGTGCAGCGCGATCTGCGCCTGGGCGACGAAGGACTCCAGGATGTGCCGGGTCATCGTGGTGTCGTAGCTGCCGATCATCGGCGCCATGCCCTCGGGCTCGGTGTGCACCAGGTAGGGGCGGCCCGACAGGTCGACGGTCACCTGGGCCAGCGACTCGTCCAGCGGCACCGAGGCGTTGGCGAACCGCACGATGCCGCGCTTGTCGCCGAGGGCCTGCTTGAAGGCGGCGCCCAGCGCCAGCGAGGTGTCCTCGATGGTGTGGTGGCTGTCGATGTGCAGATCGCCCTCGGTCTTGACGGTGAGGTCGAACAGGCCGTGCCGGCCGAGCTGGTCGAGCATGTGGTCGTAGAAGCCCACGCCCGTGGAGACGTCCACTTCGCCCGTGCCGTCGAGGTCGATCTCGACCACGACAGAGGTCTCCTTGGTGGTGCGCTCCACCCGGCCCTTGCGCGTCATCTCTCGCTCTTCTCCTTCAGTTCCTTCAGCACGGCTCGCACCGCGCCGAGGAACGCGTCGTTCTCCTCCGGCGTCCCCGCCGTCACCCGCAGCCAGCCGGGGACCCCGTTGTCCCGGACCAGTACGCCGTGGGCCAGCAGCGCCTCCCACACGGCGTGCGATCCGGCCGCGCCGTCGAAGCGGCCGAACTGTACGAAGTTGGCGTCCGAGGCGGTGACCTCGCAGCCGGTGGCCCGCAGTTCGGTCACCAGCCGGTCGCGCTCGGCCTTCAGCTGCTCGACGTAGCCGAGCAGGGTGTCGGTGTGCTCCAGCGCCGCCAGCGCCGTGGCCTGGGTGACCGCCGAGAGGTGGTACGGCAGCCGCACCAGCTGTACGGCGTCCACCACGGCGGGCGCGGCGGCCAGATAGCCGAGCCGCAGCCCGGCGGCGCCGAAGGCCTTTGACATGGTCCGCGAGAGCACCAGCGTCGGACGGCCCTCGATCAGCGGCAGCAGCGAGGGGTGGTGCGAGAACTCGCCGTACGCCTCGTCCACCACCACCAGCGCCCCGCGCCCGGGCCGCGCCGCCTGCGCGGCCTCGTACAGCGCCAGCACCGTCTCCTCGGAGACTGCCGTGCCGGTGGGGTTGTTGGGTGAGCAGATGAAGACGACGTCCGGCTTGTGCTCCGCGATGGTGGCGACGGCGGCCTCGGTGTCGATGGTGAAGTCGTCGTTGCGCGGCCCGGACAGCCAGCCGGTGCCGGTGCCGCGGGAGATCAGCGCGTGCATCGAGTACGACGGCTCGAAGCCCAGCGCGGTACGGCCAGGACCGCCGAACGTCTGGAGGAGCTGCTGGATCACCTCGTTGGAGCCGTTGGCCGCCCACACCTGCTCGTGCCCGACGGTGTGTCCTGCCGTACGGGTCAGATAGCGGGCCAGCTGGGTGCGCAGTTCGACCGCGTCCCGGTCCGGGTAGCGGTTGAGCTCGCGCGCCGCCTCGGTGACCCGCTCGGCGATCCGCGCCACCAGCTCCTCGGGGAGCGGGTAGGGGTTCTCGTTGGTGTTCAGCCGTACCGGCACGTCCAGCTGGGGCGCGCCGTAGGGGGACTTGCCACGCAGCTCGTCCCGGATGGGGAGCTCGTCAATGCCGGTCACGGGACCTGGGGCACCTTCCAGTCGAACCTTGCCTTGAGTGCCGCGCCGTGTGCGGGCAGATCCTCCGCCTCCGCCAGCGCCACCACGTGGGGGGTGATCTCGGCCAGCGCGTCCCGCGAGTAGTCCACGACGTGGATGCCGCGCAGGAAGGACTGGACCGAAAGCCCCGAGGAGTGGCAGGCGCAGCCGCCGGTCGGCAGCACGTGGTTGGAGCCCGCGGCGTAGTCGCCGAGCGAGACGGGCGCGTACGGGCCGATGAAGACGGCGCCCGCGTTGACCACCCGCGCCGCCCAGGCCGCCGCGTCGGCGGTCTGGATCTCCAGGTGCTCGGCGGCGTAGGCGTTGACGACGGCCAGGCCCGCTTCGAGGGAGTCGACCAGGACGATGCCGGACTGCCGCCCGGACAGCGCCTCGGCGATGCGTTCGCTGTGCGTGGTGGCGGGCACCTGCGTCTTCAGCTCGCCCTCGACGGCCTCGGCCAGCGCCTCGGAGGGGGTGACCAGCACGGCGGCGGCCACCACGTCGTGCTCGGCCTGGCTGATCAGGTCGGCGGCGACGTGGGCTGCGTCCGCTGTGTCGTCGGCGAGGATCGCGATCTCGGTCGGGCCAGCCTCGGAGTCGATCCCGATGACGCCCTTGAGCAGCCGCTTGGCGGCGGCCACATAGATGTTGCCGGGCCCTGTCACCAGCTGGACCGGGGGGCACTCGGCGGTGCCGTACGCGAACATCGCCACGGCCTGCGCCCCGCCCACCGCGTACACCTCGTCCACGCCCAGCAGCGCACAGGCGGCGAGGATGGTGGGGTGCGGCAGGCCGTCGAACTCTGCCTGCGCCGGGGAGGCGACGGCCAGCGAGCCGACACCCGCCTCCTGCGCGGGCACCACGTTCATCACCACGGACGACGGGTAGACGGCCCGCCCGCCAGGTACATACAGCCCCACGCGCTCCACGGGCACCCAGCGCTCGGTGACGGTGCCGCCGGGCACCACCTGCACCGTGGAGTCGGTGCGCCGCTGGTCACGGTGGACGATCCGGGCCCGCCGGATGGACTCCTCGAGGGCCGCGCGAACGGCCGGATCCAGCTCCTCGAGGGCCTTGCCCAGCGCCTCGGTGGGCACCCGGGTCTGCTCCAGGCGCACCCCGTCGAACGTCTCCGTGTACTCGATCACCGCCGCCGAGCCACGATGCCGTACGTCGTCGCAGATGGGCCGCACCTTCTCCAGGGCGGCCTCGACGTCGAGCTCGGCACGGGGCAGCAGGTCACGGTCGAGCACGCCGTTCGCCGCGCCGGAGGCCGACGGGGCGAGAGCTGTGCCACGCAGATCGATTCGGGAGATCACACACCCAAGTCTCTCAGACCGGCGGTGTGCGGTTGTCGTCCGTATCAGAGGCTGATACAGGCCACACGCGACGATCGTCGCCTCCCGCGTTCATCCGGTCACAGAGCGGGAAAGGGAGCGGTACGACCATCGTGTTCGAACTCCGGGCGGCCCGGCCGCCGCGTTCGTACGCCGAGACACACCGAGGGACCGAGATCGAGGGGGGACGAGTGTGAGCGAGCCAGCGGACTCCGGCGAGCCGCCTCCGGGGCTGCGGCTGACGACTGCCGAGTGGGGCCTGTGGCAGGCGTTCCGCAACGGCAGTGAGCAGGATCTGCGCAGCGGCGAGGCCGAGCTGGACGACCCGAACGGTGACCACGTCTGGGGCCCGGACCGTGCGGTCCGGGCCCGGGTGATCGCGCTGTTGCTGCTGCACGGGCCGCCGCCGCTGCTGGGCCGGGTGGCTTCCCTGCATCTGACCGGCGCGTTCGTGACCGGCTGCCTGGACCTGTCGGGCGGCGCGGTGGAGCCGTACTTCGAAATGCGGCAGTGCAGATTCGAGGAGGAGGTGCGGATGCCGGAGGCGCGGGTGAACACCGCGCGATTCGTCGACTGCTACCTCCCCCGCCTGGAGGCCGCGCGGCTGACCACCGAGGGCGATCTGCACCTGCCCCGGTGCAGCATCCCGGAGGGCGTCAAGCTGACCGACGCCACGATCGGCACCGACCTGCTGCTCAACGAGGCCACCGTGGGCAGCGGACGGCGGACCCGCGCCATAGCCGCCGACGGCATCAGCGTCTCCCAGGAGCTCCAGGCCAGCCTGCTGGTCACCGACGGACAGGTCAGTCTGCGCGGCGCCTCGGTCGGCAGCTCGCTGCACATGTTCGGCTCGGCGCTGCGCAACCCGCGCGGGCGCTATGCGCTGTACGCGCCGCAGATGACCGTCGAGCAGGTGGCGAGCTTCGCCGACGCGGGCCGCAGCAGCGCCCCGCAGATCTACAGCGCCACACCGCCGACCGGCACCAGCTACGACTTCGTCACCCACGGGGGTCACCGGTGGCGTACCAAGCACTTCTCCTGCACCGGCGGCGTGGTGCTGGACGACGGACGGTTCGGCTCCTCGCTGGTGATCGAGAACGCCCGCCTGGAGATGCAGCGGGACCAGGAGCTGTCGCTGCGGCGCATCACCACCCCGGAGCTGACCTTCACCCCGCAGCTACCCGAGCGCGGTCTCGTCGTGCTGTCCGGGGCGAGCGTGGAGAAGCTGATGGACCGCGCCTCCAGCTGGCCGGGCGACCACCGGCTGTGGATGGCCGGCTTCACCTACCAGCACGCCATCCCGAAGGAGGGCCACTTCAACGTCCGCGAGCGGCTCCAGTGGATCAACGCGGCCACCGCCGAGTACGCACCCGAGCCGTACGAGCAGCTCGCGGCGATGTACCGGAACAGCGGCGAGGACACCAACGCGCGCCTCGTCCTGCTGGCCAAGCAGCGCCGCCGCCGCGAGACCCTGCCGCTGCCCGGCAAGCTGTGGGGCGTACTGCAGGACTGGACCGTCGCCTACGGGTACCGCCCTGGGCAGGCCGCGCTGTGGATGGCCCTGCTGTGGCTGACCGGCGCCCTGCTGTTCCAGGCACACCGCCCACCCGCCCTCAAGGGCGACGAGGCGCCGCACTGGAAC
Organism: Streptomyces oryzae; assembly: GCF_017676365.1. Lineage (GTDB taxonomy): Bacteria > Actinomycetota > Actinomycetes > Streptomycetales > Streptomycetaceae > Streptomyces > Streptomyces oryzae. The sequence continues at coordinate 19,108 of NZ_JADKMA010000059.1, read as the reverse complement.
GCAGCGCTGTACGCCCTGGACCTGCTGCTGCCCGTCATCAGCTTCGGCCAGGACACGGCATGGGACCCCGGCGGCAGCTACCAGTGGATCGCCGCGGGGATGATCATGGCGGGCTGGGTGCTGGCGACGACGGTTGCCGCGGGCGCCACCCGGCTGCTGCGGCGACAGTAGCGGCGCGGCACGGGGCCCCGCGCCGGGAGGGTCCCGTGGTGTCCGAGAGTCCGTGGTGTCCGAGAGGCTCCAGAAGTCGCACCGGGCCCCGCAGTGGGGGCCGGAGGCTTTAGGCTTACCGGTTGTGACAACCGCGCTTCCGCTCTTCCCGCTCAACTCGGTGCTGTTCCCGGGGCTGGTGCTGCCGCTGAACATCTTCGAGCCGCGGTACCGCGCGCTGATGCGTGACCTGCTCGCGCTGCCCGAGGACGAGCCGCGCCGCTTCGGCGTGGTCGCCATCCGGGACGGCCGCGAGGTCGCACCCGCGGCCACCGGTATGCCCGACTCGGCGCCGCCGCAGGGCACCGACCCGACGGCCGGCTTCGGGCCCGACCCGATCAAGTCGTTCTACACGATCGGCTGCGTCGCCGACGCCTCCACCATCCGCGAGCGGGTCGCAGGGCTGGGCGCCGCGGAAGCCGCCGACGCGCCCGAGGAGGCGGCGCCGGACGCCGACCCCCGCACCAGCACCACCGGCTACGAGGTGCTGGCGACCGGCACCACCCGGTTCCGGCTGCTGTCGGTCGACGCCTCGGGGCCGTATCTGACCGGCGAGATCGAGGAGTTGCCCGAGGAGGAGGGCGACGAGGCGGGCGCCCTCGCCTCCGGAGTGCTGCGCGCCTTCCGCGCGTACCAGAAGCGGCTGGCCAGCGCCCGGGAGCGGACCCTGGCCGCCGGCCAGGAGCAGGACCTGCCGGACGACCCGTCGGTCGTCTCGTACCTGGTCGCGGCGGCGACCGTGCTGGACACCCCGGCCAAACAGCGGCTCCTCCAGGCACCGGACACCGCGACCCGGCTGGCCGACGAGCTGAAGCTGCTGCGCCGGGAGACCGCGGTCATCGGCAAGCTGCCGTCGCTGCCGGCGGCCGATCTGACCCGGAATCCGACCAGCCAGAACTGAGACCCACCCGGGGGCGGAGAGCATGGCGAAGAAGAGCAAGCGGCAGGGGGCGGCGACCCCCGCGATCGCCGCCGCCACCGCGGCGGGCATCGTTTTCGAGACCCGCTCCTACGAGCACGATCCGGCTGCGCCCTCGTACGGCGAGGAGGCCGCCGAGGCGCTGGGGGTGCCGCCGGAGCAGGTCTTCAAGACGCTGGTCGCCGAGGTCGACGGTGCCCTGACGGTCGCCGTCGTCCCCGTCTCCGCCTCACTGGACCTCAAGGCCCTGGCCTCGGCGGTCGGCGGCAAGCGGGCCACCATGGCCGATCCGGCCATGGCGGAGCGCACCACTGGCTATGTGCGGGGCGGCATCTCCCCGCTGGGCCAGCGGAAGCAGCTGCCCACGGTGCTGGACGCTTCCGCTGAAGAGTTCGCCACCATTTGCGTCTCGGCGGGACGCCGGGGCCTGGAGATCGAGCTGGCCCCCTCGGACCTGGCCAAGTTGACCAACGCGGTGGTGGCTTCGGTGGCCCGCGGCTGAGACTTACCCCGCGTGGGAGGGCTGCGCCCCGTCAGGGGCGCGGGGAACTGCGCGCCAAGCCACAAACTCACCCGCAGCCTGCAACGCACAGCAAGGGGCAGCCCCTCCCCGGAATCAGCTCTCCCACTTCTGCGGGGCCGCAACAACCGCAGCCGGACCCTCATCGTGGGGCCCGAAAAAGGCGGTCACCAGCAGATGGACGAGCACGGCCGCGAACGGCCAGGCGAGCAGCAGCCCATAGGCATGCAACTCCAGCGGGGCGTCAAAGGTGACGCCCTTGCCCGCTGCCCGCGCCGCCACCGGCAGATTCGTCTCGGGGCCGAACCAGATACCGGCCCGCCACCCCAGAACCGAACCCAGCAGCCCGCCCACGCCGAGACCGGCGACGACGCCGACCCCGCCCTTCCGGCGGAACAGAAAGACGGCGATGCCCGTCACGACGCCGAACGCCAGGCCGAGCAGGCCGAAGACGCCCTCCGCGCCGATGGCTTCCTCGCCCTCGGGGTGCCGGAAGAGGACGACCCGCCCGTCGCTGTACAGCGGCACCCGGGGCGCCAGCCACAGCCAGAGGACTCCCAGCAGCAGCCCGGCAACCGCGACGGCCACCGCACAGACGGCGGCGTCCCGCAGCTCCCGGAGCGCGAGCGGCCCGCCCGCTCCGCCGTGGCCGCCGTACCCGGCGCTCATCGCGTACGGCGGCGCGGGAGGCGGGGGCGAGGCGGCGGTGCCGGGCTGGTCCCCCGGTCCGGCCTGGGGCGCCGAGGGGTGGGAGTGGTCCGGGTTGTGGGAGGAGGGCGTCGGTACGGTCACCCCGCCATCGTGCCAGGCCCGCACCGTGCGTCAGGCCCCGGCCCGCCCCGCGTCCGCCCGTGCGGGGGTCAGCGGGTGGCGGCCCACCGGTAGGCGCGGGTGGCCACGGCGAGCGAGAGCACCCCGACGGCCGCGCACACGGCGAGGTCGGCTCCGACATGGCCCCAGTCGGGGTGCGGTGCGAAGGTGCGGGCGAAGGCTTCCACACCGTACGTGGACGGCAGCAGATCCCGCGCCCACTGGACCACCGGCGGCAGCCCGCCCGCGGGCAGCACGCCCAGCAGCAGCGCCGCCGACATCCCCAGCTGCCCGCCGAGGGTGGCCAGTTCGGGGCGCGGGGCGAGCAGGCCCAGCGCCGCTCCCAGCCCGGCGAGCGCGGCTCCGGCGAGCGGCACGACGGCGGCCAGCACCCACAGCCCGCCCAGCGGCAGCTGGTAGAGCACGCTGCCCGTCACCGCCGTCACCAGCACGCCGGGCACCGTGAACGAGGCGTAGGCAGCGGCGGCGCCCAGCACCACGGAAGCGGCCGGCACCGGCAGCGTCGCGTAGTGGTCGAGCCCGCCGCCCGCACGCAGCTGCCCGAAGTACTGGGCCAGCAGGTTGAGGGCGACGAAGGCGACGACCAGCACGCTGGACCCGGCGACCACGGCCCGCGCCTCCGCGCCGCCGTCCACCACGCCGCGCATCAGCACCATGATCCCCAGCGACTGGAACGTCGCCACGAACAGCAGCGGAATCCGCGCCACCCTGGCCCGGGAGAGCTGCGCCCGGTAGACGGCACCCAGCGCGGGCCACAGCCGTGCCCGCGGCGCCAGTGGCACGCGAGCGCTCTCGCCGGCACCGACACCGGCGGCAGCACCGGCACCCTCAGCCGAAGCGGAACCGGCCCCTCCGACGGCGCCGGGGGCCGCGCGGTGGCCGTCCGTCTCCGCGACACCGTCCACCGCCGCGTCGCTGTCGGTCCTCGTCGGGCTCTTCACCGTCGTCCTCACCGTCGCGCCTCTCCCCCGGCTCGCTGCCTGGGACCGCCCCCAGCTCGCTGCCCGGGCGGCAGCCCCGTTCGCCCCGCTCACGCTCTGACCAGGCCCTCGGCGCCGTCCTGGCCCGCGGCCCGGCCGCCGAGCGCCACATAGACGTCCTCCAGGCTCGGGGTGGCCAGCCGGAAGTCGTCGAGCGCGGCGAACGCCGCACCCGTGGTGACCCGCGCGACCGCGTCCCGTGCCGCCTCCGGCGACAGCCGCAGCGTCCAGCGGCGCCCGGTGACGACGGCACCGGTGGCGAGTTCGGCGACGTCCGGCAGCTCCACAGGGGCCCGCTCCCGCCACACCAGCTCCAGCCGCACCTCGTCGCCGACGGTCGCCTTGAGCCCGCCGGGGGTGTCGCAGGCGATCACCCGGCCCCGGTCCAGCACGGCGACCCGGTCAAGCACGGTCTCGGCCTCGATGACGTTGTGGGTGACGAGCAGCACGGTCACCCCGCGCTCGGCGCGGCGCCGGTCGACGGCGGCCCACACCGCGCGGCGCGCGTGCGGGTCCATGCCGGTGGTCGGCTCGTCCAGCACCAGCAGCGGCCGGTCCCCCACCAGCGCAGCGGCGACACACGCCAGCCGCCGCTGCCCGCCGGAGAGCTTCTTGAGCGCCCTGCCCGCCAGCCGGGTCAGCCCCAGCTCGGCCAGCACCTCGTCGCGCGCAGCACGGGCCGCGGCGGTCTCCATCCCGCGCAGCCGCGCCGTGGTCTCGGCGGCCAGCGCCACGGTCAGCTCGTCCAGCGCGGTGGACTCCTGGCCGAGGTAGGCCAGCAGCCGCGCGGCGCGCTCCGGGTGGCGCACCAGGTCGTGGCCGAGCACCTCGACCGCCCCGGAGTCGGGCCGCAGCAGCCCGGTGAGCTGGCGTACGAGGGTGGACTTGCCGGCGCCGTTGGGGCCCAGCAGGCCGAAGATCTCGCCCTGCCGCACATCCAGGCAGACGCCGTCGGTGGCCCGGACGGCGGGGGCCGCCGGCGTGCCGCGCCTGGCCCGCACCGGGGGGTAGGTCTTGACCAGGTCCTCGACGCGCACGGCGGCCCGGTTCGGCGTCGTTCCGCTTGCCACCGAGCTGTCCACCGCCTGCCGAGTGCCCGTTCTCACGACCTATGAGGGTACGCGTCCGGGTTCCACCGCCCCGCTTCGGGCCCGTGGGGCCGGGTCAGTCCCCGGCGGTGGCCTGTTCGGACGAGGTGCCGGAGCGGGCGTCCACCTCGCGCCAGAAGCCCGCGCGGATCGCATAGCGGTCGTGCTCGTCGATCTGGTCGTCCTTGTGCGCGAGCAGCCCGAACCGGGCGGCGTAGCGCAGCAGTTCGCCGTCGATCCGGTGCGGAATGCGCGGATACTCGCCGGAGAGCTGTGCCAGATGGCCCTCGTTGGTCAGCCGCTCGATCCAGCGGCGGGCGAAGACCTGGCCCACCTCGTACGGGTCGCCGCTGACCGCGGTGATGTCCTCCTCGCGGTCCGCCCAGCGCTGCTCGGCGGTGGTGAGCTGGGCGAGCATCGGCAGCGCCGCCGTGTCGGGCGACTCGCCGGGCGCGGCCCGCTCGACCCAGCCGCGGTCGGAGGACCAGCGCAGGGTGGCGCCCGGCGGCCCTGCCTGGCTGCCCGCCTGCTGGCCGTGGCGGCCGAGGTCCGCCAGGTCCTTGGGGGTGGGGACGCCCTCGGTGCGGTTGGGTGCGGTACCGGCCGCCGGGTGCGGCTTGGCGCCGTCCGCGGCCGGCTGCGGCTCGTTTCCCGCGGCTCCTGCGGCTGTCGCGGCGTCCTCGGCCCGCGGCTCGGCGGAGGCGGGCGAGGGTGCCTGCCCGGGCGGCCCAGGGGCCACGACAGGACCGGCCGTGTGCGGGTCCACGGCTTCGCCGTTCTTGGCGGTCTCCGGCAGCGGTGCGGAGAGGATCGCGGCGATCTCCGGGCGGGGCGCCGGCTGGGGCGCGCACGGCGCGGTGAGGTCCTTCGCGCGGACGACGGGCGTGATCCACGTACGGTCCAGCACGCGCCGTTCGTCCGCCTCGGCGACCAGGTCCTCGGACTGGTTGTAGTCCCCGTCGGCCGCCTGGACGGCCCACAGATGGACGGCGACGCCGTGTTCCTTCGCGGACATCAGCCCCGGCAGCAGATCGCCGTCGCCGGTCACCAGCACGATGTCGGAGCAGGCGCGGTTGCGGGCGAGCTCGGTCAGCTCGGCGTGCATGGCGGCGTCCACACCCTTCTGCGCCCACCGCCCGTCGCTGCGGGTGAGGGCGCCCAGCCGTACGGTCACCCTGGGCATCACCCGGAGCCTGCGGTGCTCGGGCTGCGGGACGCGGTCCGGGGCGCCGTCGAACCAGTAGATGCGCAGCAGGGCGCACTGGGTGTCCGCCTCGGCCTGCTGGCGGAGCGCCTGGATGAGACCGGCGTGGTCGACGGTGATCCGCGAGCGGGTGGGCTCCCGGGCCAGGAGACTGGCGGCGGCGCCCAACAGATAACCGGCGTCCACCAGGACGACGCAGCGGTCCACGACGTTCCACCCACTCTCGGTCATGACGTACAGCCGAGGCTGTGCCCTCGCCACGCGACGCGTGCCGGCCGTCCCCCGTGTCCTTCGAGTCTGCCCGACCGTACGGGGGTTATCAGCCGGAACTCGATCATCGGCGTGGCGCCCGGCACCACTCACCCGCGGTAATTGTCCGACATGCGCGGCATTTCGGGCCATGCAAGGCTGAACGAGAGGCCGGTCCTTCGTCGCAGGAGGCGATCATGGCAAAGAACAAGAACCGTCAACAGCCTCGGCAGGGCCGCTCCGCCGAGGAGCAGCGGCGCGAGAGGGAACGGGCGAGGGCACTGGCCGCCGAGCGGGCTCCCGCGGACCGCAAGGGACGGGAGCGCCGCTTCGGACACAACTGACGGCCGCCGCCCTCACCCGGGGCGCGGCAGTACGTCACCCGGCGAGGCAGGAGGGGCCCAGCAGCTCCTTGAGGTCGCCGAAGAGGGCGGGGTCCGGGGTCACCCGGTGCCGGTCGAGGCGCAGCACCGTCGTCTTCCGCGCCCCCTCCAGCCGGACCCGGACCTCGCTGGACCCGCGGTGCTGGGTGAGCACATAGCCGAGCTTCTCCACCAGCGGCGGCGTCACCTTCACCGTCGGAATCGTGATCGTGACCGGCGCGGAAGCTGACGCCTCGCTCAGGTCGGGGACCTGCAACTCCATGGCGACCAGCCGCGGCACGTCCTCCCGCTTGTCGAGGCGGCCCTTGACGAAGACGATCGCGTCCTCCACCAACTGTGTGGAGACCAGCTGGTAGGTGGCGGGGAAGAACATGCAGTCGATGGAGCCCGCAAGGTCCTCCACGGTGGCGATCGCCCACGCGTTGCCCTGCTTGGTCATCTTCCGCTGGAGCCCGGAGATGATCCCGCCGATCGTCACGATGGAACCGTCGGAGTAGTCGCCCCCGGTCAGCTGCGCGATAGCGGCGTCGGCCTTCTCGTTCAGCACGTGCTCGAGGCCGAAGAGCGGGTGGTCGGAGACATAGAGTCCCAGCATCTCCCGCTCCTGCGCGAGCAGATACGTCTTGTCCCACTCCTCCTCGGAGAACTGCACATCCAGCCCGAACCCGGGCCCGGAATCCGCCGCGTCGTCGCCGCCCAGATCGCCGAAGAGATCGAACTGCCCCTCGGCCTCCTTCCGCTTCACCTGCACCACGTTGTCGATCATCGGCTCGAACTGCGCGGTCAGGCCCTTGCGCGTGTGCCCCATCTCGTCGAAGGCACCGGCCTTGATCAGCGACTCGATGGTCCGCTTGTTGCAGACGACGGCTTCCACCTTGTCGAGGAAATCGGGGAAGGAGCTGTACTTCCCCTTGGCCTTGCGGCACTTGACGATCGAGTCGACGACGTTCTGGCCCACGTTCCGGACGGCGGTGAGTCCGAAAACGATGGTGGAGTCGTCCTTCGAGGTGAAGTTCGCCTCCGACTCGTTCACGTTCGGCGGGAGCACCTTGATGCCCATCTTGCGGCACTCGTTCAGATAGACCGCCGACTTGTCCTTGTCGTCGCGCACCGAGGTCAGCAGCGCGGACATGTATTCCGCCGGATAGTTGGCCTTGAGATACGCCGTCCAGTAGGTGACCAGTCCATAGGCGGAGGAGTGCGCCTTGTTGAAGGCGTATCCGGCGAACGGCACCAGCACGTCCCAGACGGCCTGGACGGCGTCGTCGGAATAGCCGTTGTCCCGCATGCCCTTCTGGAAGTTCACGAACTCCTTGTCGAGAACCTCCTTCTTCTTCTTGCCCATGGCCCGGCGCAGCAGGTCGGCCTGTCCGAGCGAATAGCCGGCCAGCACCTGAGCGGCCTTCTGCACCTGCTCCTGGTAGACGATCAGGCCGTAGGTGATGTCGAGGACTTCCTTGAGCGGCTCCTCCAGCTCCGGGTGGATCGGAGTGATCTCCTGCTGGCCGTTCTTCCGCAGCGCGTAGTTGATGTGGGAGTTCATCCCCATCGGGCCCGGGCGGTACAGCGCCGAGACGGCGGAGATGTCCTCGAAGTGGTCGGGCTTCATCATGCGCAGCAGCGAGCGCATGGGGCCGCCGTCGAACTGGAAGACGCCGAGGGTGTCACCGCGGCACAGCAGCTCGAAGGTCTTGGGGTCGTCCAGCGGCAGGTCGAGCAGCTTGAGGTCGACGCCCTTGTTGTTGCGGATCATCTTGACCGCGTCGTCCATGATGGTGAGGTTGCGCAGCCCCAGGAAGTCCATCTTCAGCAGGCCCAGCGCCTCACAGCTGGGGTAGTCCCACTGGGTGACGACGGTGCCGTCGTTCTTCGGCGAGAAGATCGGCGCGTGGTCGATGACCGGCTCGCTCGACATGATCACGCCCGCCGCGTGCATGCCCATCTGCCGCACCAGGCCCTCGATGCCCATGGCGGCGTCGATGACCTTCTTGACGTCCGGCTCGTTCTCGTACATCGCCCTGACCTCGCCCGCCTCGCTGTAGCGGGGGTGGTTGGGGTCGGTGATGCCGGAGAGCGGGATGCCCTTGCCGAGCACGTCGGCGGGCATCGCCTTGGTGATGCGGTCACCCATCGCGTACGGATAACCCAGCACGCGGGAGGCGTCCTTGATGGCGGCCTTGGCCTTGATCGTGCCGTAGGTGCCGATCATGGCGACCTTGTCGGCGCCGTATTTCTCCGTCACATAACGGATCACATCGCCGCGCCTGCGCTCGTCGAAGTCGATGTCGACGTCGGGCATGGTGACGCGCTCGGGGTTGAGGAACCGCTCGAAGATCAGCCCGTGGGTCACCGGGTCGAGGTCGGTGATGCCCATGGCGTACGAGACGATCGAGCCCGCCGCCGAGCCACGTCCTGGGCCCACCGCGATGCCGTTGTCCTTGGCCCAGTTGATGAAGTCGGCGACCACGAGGAAGTACCCCGGGAAGCCCATGTCGATGATGACCTTCATCTCGTACTCCGCCAGCTCCTGGCGGTCCTGAGGGACGCCGTCCGGATAGCGGCGGGCCATGCCGCGCCGGACCTCCTCGCGGAACCAGGAGATCTCGTCGTACCCCTCGGGCACATCGAACTTGGGCATCAGGTTCTTGGGCTCGAACATGCCGCCGGTCTCGATGCGCTCGGCGACCAGCAGCTGGGTGTTGCGGCAGCCGGACTGCCAGGCGTCCGAGGAGTCGATGGCGTACATCTCGTCGGCGGATTTGATGTAGTAGCCGGCGCCGTCGAAGCTGAAGCGGTCCGGATCGGAGAGGTTGCTCCCGGTCTGGATGCACAGCAGGGTGTCGTGCGCCGCCGCCTCGTTCTCGTAGGTGTAGTGCGAGTCGTTGGTGACGATGAAGGGCGCGTTGATCTTCTTCGCGATGCGCTCCAGGCCGTCCCTGGCGCGCTTGTCGATGTCGATGCCGTGGTCCATCAGCTCGACGAAGAAGTTCTCCTTGCCGAAGATGTCCTGATACTCCCCGGCGGCCTTCAGGGCCTCGTCCTCCATGTCGAGACGGATCTTGGTGCTCACCTCCCCCGAGGGGCAGCCGGTGGTCGCCATCAGACCCTCGGCGTACTCGGCGAGCAGCTCGCGGTCCATCCTGGGCTTGCGGAAGAAGCCCTCCAGGCTGGCGCGTGACTGCGCGCGGAAGAGGTTGTGCAGCCCCGTGGCGTTCCGCGCCCACATCGTCATATGGGTGTAGGCGCCGTTACCCGACACGTCGTCCCGCTTCTGATGCGGAGTGCCCCACTTGACCGGACGGGTGTTCCTGCGGTGGTCGGGCGCCAGATACGCCTCGATGCCGATGATCGGGGTGACCCCGGCGTCCTTTGCTGAGTGGAAGAAGTCGTAGGCCCCGTGCAGATTCCCGTGGTCGGTCATCGCGATATGCGACATGCCCATCTCGTTACAGGCATTGAACATGTCCTTCAGCCGGGCTGCGCCGTCGAGGAGCGAGTACTGCGTGTGCACATGCAGATGTGTGAAGGGCTTGTCGGTCACGACGAAGGCCACCTCCGGGCGCGGGTCTTCTGGGGCGGCCTAGGAGTCTACGACCCACCACCGACAGCCCGCGGAGGAACCGTCCGGGCACCCCGGCACGTCGGCGTAGGTTAGACACTCGGTTCGTCATACACCGGTTCAGCCGCCGGTTCGCGCACCGGTCCAGTCCCCTACCGCCCACGGAGCACCCATGACCACGGCAGGCCAGGCAGCAGAGCGCGGCGAGACCATCCTGGAGGTCTTCGACACCGCCTTCGGCGACCTCCTCGCCGCCGATCCGGCGGCCTTCAAGACGAAGTTCCGCAAGATGGCCGCCTCCGCCTTCGCCTTCTACCGGGGCACGGCCTGCCTGTTCTACGCCGACCTGCACGAGGAACGGAACAGCGGCCCGTTCCTGGACGAGCGCACCAGCCGGGTGTGGATACACGGCGACCTGCACGCCGAGAACTTCGGCACGTACATGAACGCCAACGGCCGGCTGCTGTTCAATGTCAACGACTTCGACGAGGCGTACGTCGGCCCCTTCACCTGGGACCTCAAGCGCTTCGCCGCCTCCGTCGCACTGCTGGGCTACAGCAAGGCACTCAGCGACGAGCAGATCACCGCACTGGTGACCACCTACGCCGACGCCTACCGCGACCGCATCCGCGCGATGGCCTCCGGCGCCGCCGAGACCGAGCCGCCCACCCTCACCCTGGAGACCGCACGCGGTCCGCTGCTGGACGCGCTGCGCGCAGCCCGTGCCAACACCCGCTTCGGGCTGCTGGGCACCATGACCGAGATCCGCGACTCGGAGCGCCGGTTCAGCCCCGGCGGCGGCTCCATCGAGCTGGACAAGGAGACCCGGGACGCGGTCCTGGAGGCGTTCGACGCCTATCTGCACACCCTCCCGCCGCACGAGGGCCGCGAGCGGCACGGCGCGCACCGGGTCAAGGACGTGGTGGGCCGCCGCGGCATCGGCATAGGCAGCGCGGGCCTGCCGTCGTACAACATCCTGCTGGAGGGCCACAGCGACGCCCTGGAGAACGACCTGGTCATCTATATGAAGCAGGCGCAGACCCCGGCCGTCTCGCGGCACATCACCGACCAGGCCGTGCGCGACTACTTCCGGCACGAGGGGCACCGCACCGTCATCTCGCAGCGCGCCCTCCAGTCGCACGCCGACCCGTGGCTGGGCTGGACGGAGCTGAACGGTGCGGGCCAGCTGGTCGCCGAGGTCTCGCCCTACGCGGTCGACCTGGACTGGTCGGAGCTGTCGGACCCGGAGGAGATCGCGCAGGTCACCGCGGATCTCGCCCGCGCGACGGCGACGATGCACGCGGCGGCGGACGAGGCGGAGAGCGGCCACAGTCTGGTCCCGTTCTCCACCGAGCGCGCCATCGACGAGGCGATCTCGGCGGACGAGGACGGCTTCCGGGAGATGCTGGTCGACTTCGCCCACAGCTATGGCGCACAGGCCCGCCGCGACCACCAGATCTTCGTGGACCTCTTCCGCAACGGCCGGATCCGGGGGGTGTGAGCCCGCTCGCGAGGGCAGGCGGCAACAGCCGGGCCAACCGGATCCGGCCCTTTAGAGACCGCTTACGCCCCGGCATGGCACACTCGGTCACCATGGGAGCAGCAGGGGTGAGAACGGCGCGCGCGGGGCTCTTCACCGCGCTGTGCGTCACCCTGTCCTCAGGCGCCCACGTCCTGCTCTCCGGCTCCCCCGTCCCGCTGCGCCCGTTCCTCACCGTCTCCGCGGTGATCTTCGCGCTGGCGTTCGTGCTGGCTGGGCGGGAGCGCGGCTTCGTACGGATCGCGGCGCTGCTGGTCCCGCTGGAGCTGGCCGCTGACACCGTCTTCACCACGGGCCAGCACGCCTGCTACGGGCAGGCGGGCGGCCCGGTGACGGGGCCGCTGCGCTCGGTTGGCGTGGATCTGCTGTGCGGCGGCGGCAGCGTCGGCACACCACTGGCGCGGATTGCCGCGCGGGGCGGCGCGGCCGGCGCGTATCCGCCGGGCGTCCACGGAGTGCCCGGCCCGGCGCTGCCCTGGCTGCTGCTGGCCGCGCATGTGGCCGTGGGCCTGCTGGCCGCCCTGTGGCTACGCCGCGGCGAGGCGGCCCTCGCCGGGCTGCTGCGTGCGGTGGCCTCCACCGCCTTCCGCCCGCTGCGGCTCGCGGTCGCCGTCCGCCGTACCTTCCGCGGCGGCGGCCCGGTGCTGCCGCGGCGTACGCCGGGCCCCGGTGAGCCGCGCGCGCTGCCGCTGCTGACCCACTCCGTGCACCGTCGCGGGCCGCCCGCGCTCAGCGCCGCCGCACCGGCGGTCTGAGCAGGGTTTTCTTTCGCGTACGGACAACGGAGAAGCACACAGTCATGAGCAAGCGCAACAGCCAGGAAGCCAAGCGCGCCGCCCGCGAGCGGCTGCGTATCGAGCGGGAGAAGCAGGCCAAGAAGGAGCGCACCCGGCGGCAGTTGCTGGTCGCGCTCTCGGTCGTCGGAGTGCTGGCCGTGGTGGCCGGTATCGGCATCGCCGTCGCCAAGATGAACGAGCAGGGGTCCAGCGACGACGGCATGTCCGTCACCACCGGGGGCGCCAAGGCCGAGAAGACCATCGACGTCTACGAGGACCTGCGCTGCCCGGCCTGCGCCAGCTTCGAGCAGGCGGTGGGCGAACCGCTGCAGAAGGGCGCCGACGAGGGCAAGTACAAGCTGCGCATCCACCTCGGCGCGATCATCGACGGCAACATGGGCGGCACCGGCTCCAAGAACGCCGCCCGCGCGCTGGGCGCCGCCAAGGCCGTGAGCACCAAGGCGTTCGCGGAGTACAAGAAGCAGCTGTACTCGGCCAAGTGGCACCCGGAGGAGCAGGGGCCGGACAAGTTCGCCGACAACAACTACCTGCTCAAGGTCTCGGACACGGTCCCGGAGCTGAAGGACAACAAGGCGTTCGAGAAGGCCGTCAAGGGCAAGAAGTACAACAAGTGGGCCAAGGACATGATCGCCAGCTTCAACGGCGCCGAGATCCAGTCCACCCCCACCATCAAGATCGACGGTGAGCAGGTGCAGCCGCAGGACGTGCCCGCCAAGCTCAAGGAGATGGGCGTCGATCTGAAGTCGGGCAAGTCGGAGAAGAAGTAACCGGCACCCCGGTGCCGCGCGGCGAGGGGCGGATCGCAGGCAACCTGCGGTCTGCCCCTCGTTCTTACTGATGCGTAACATGACCGCTCGTGACTTCCACCGACGACTTCACGAGATCCGCCTCGCCGAGAACGGCTTCCTTGAGAACCGCGCCGCCGCGCCGCGCCGTGGTCGCCGCCGGTGCGGCCGGTGCCGCGCTGCTGCCGCTGGCGGGCGCGCTGCCCGGCGCGAGCGCCGCCGACGCCGGCCCCTCCTTCGTGCACGGGGTCGCCTCGGGTGATCCCCTCCCGGACGGGGTGCTGCTGTGGACCCGGGTCACCCCCGAGCCCGGTGCCGTGCCCGGCTCGGGCAAGGGCCGCCCGGTCGAGGTGGCCTGGCAGGTGGCGGAGGACCGTGGGTTCTCCCGCACCGTGGCACGCGGCGCCGTACGGGCCGAGGCCGCCTCCGACCACACCGTCAAGGCCGATGTCCGCGGGCTGCGTCCGGCCACCATGTACTACTTCCGCTTCACGGCGGACGGCGTCCACTCCCCCACCGGCCGCACCCGTACCGCGCCCGCCGAGGGCGCCGAGGTCGCCAACCTCCGTCTCGGGGTGGTCTCCTGCGCCAACTACGAGGGCGGCTACTTCGCCTCGTACCGGCATCTGGCGGCCCGGAGCGATCTGCACGCGGTGCTGCATCTGGGCGACTACATCTACGAGTACGGGCACGGCGAGTACCCCACGGGTGACGCCGTCGTACGGACCGTGCAGCCCCCGCACGAGATCGTCTCGCTCGCCGACTACCGGGTGCGGCACGGCCACTACAAGTCCGACCCCGACCTCCAGGCCATGCACGCGGCGCACCCCCTCATCGCCATCTGGGACGACCACGAGTTCGCCGACAACGCCTGGTCGGGCGGCGCCGTCAACCACGATCCGGCCGCCGAGGGCGACTGGGCGAAGCGGACGACAGCGGCGAAGCAGGCGTACTTCGAGTGGCTGCCGGTACGGCCGTCCACCGCGGGCACCACCTTCCGGAAGCTGCGCTTCGGGCGGCTGGCCGAACTGCACCTGCTGGATCTGCGCTCCTTCCGCGACGCACAGGCCAAGGCGGGCGACGGAAAGGACATCGACGACCCGGACCGGACGCTGACCGGGCGCCGGCAGCTGGACTGGCTGAAGAAGGGCCTCACCCACTCCCCGGCCCGCTGGAAGCTGGTCGGCAACCCGGTGATGATCTCCCAGGTGGCCTTCGGTTCCGTCCCCGCCAAGTTCCTCGGCCCGCTCGCCGAGTGCCTCGGCGTGCCCGCGGAAGGGCTGGCCGTCAACACCGACCAGTGGGACGGCTATACGGACGACCGGCGCGAACTCCTCACGCATCTGCGCGACAACCAGGTCACCGACACCGTCTTCCTGACCGGCGACATCCATATGAACTGGGCCAACGACGTGCCGCTGCGCGCCGCCGACTACCCCCACGAGCCCGCCGTCGCCACGGAGTTCGTCATCACCTCCGTCACCTCCGACAACCTGGACGACACCCTGCACGTCGCCCCCGACACCCTCTCCGGCGTCGCCGAGACCGCCGTGCGTGCCGCCAACCGCCATGTGCGCTGGGTCGACATGGACTCGCACGGCTACGGGGTACTGGACGTGGACGCGGCACGGGCACAGCTGGACTACTTCGTGCTGTCCGACAAGACCGACCAGCACGCCACCGCCGCCTGGCGCCGCTCCTACCGCACCGCCTCCGGCTCGCAGCACGTCGAGCGCGCGGATCAGCCCGTGGGCTGATCCGCCCAGGTCGCCAGCGGATTCCGGAGGAGCGCCAGCGAGTTCCGAGAAGCCCTAAAGGGTTTCCAGGAACCCCAGCACCGTCCGCCAGGTGCGCTCCGCGGCCTCCTCGTCGTAGTCCTCCAGCTCGGCGTGGGTGTACAGATGCCCGGCCCCCGGGTATCTGTACACCTCCACGTCGGCGCCGGCCCGCTGCATCCGCAGATACCAGGCGTTCAGCCAGTCGTGCGGCTCGAAGGCGTCGGGGTCCCCGACGTGCAGCTGTACGGGGAGGCCGTCCACCGCCGCGTCCTCCGCGATGTCCGAAGTGCCGGAGAGCAGCACCAGGCCGCGCGCCTTCTCGTCGGCCAGTGCGAGGGTCTGGGCGATGGAGCCGCCCATCGAGAAGCCCGCGTAGACCAGGCCCTTGCCGGAGTGCGGTGCCGTCGCGGTCACGGCCCGGCGCAGCAGCTCGTCGCGGTCGGGGCTGCCTTCCTCCTCGCGCATCCGCATCCCTTCCTCCACCGATGAGGCGGTCCGCCCGTCGAAGAGGTCCGGGGTGATCACCTCGTGCCCCGCCGCACGGAGCCGTTCCGCCGCGGCGCGCACATCCGCGGTGAGGCCGCACACGGAGTGCAGGAGAACGATCGATACGGGTGCCACAGATGTCACTTCCTTCACAAAGAGCCCCCGCTGAGGGCCCTGGAGGCGGGTACTCCACATGGTGCCAGGTACGGTCGTCGGTGCTGCAGGAGACCAAGGAGAAAGGCGACCATGGAGAACGTGCTTCGGCCCGTCATCGTCTTCGGTGGCGCGATCGTGCTCGCGTACGTCCTCGCCTGGGCCGTCGACCGGCTGATGGTGCGCCTCGACGCCCGCCACCCGGAGACCCCGATGTGGGGCCTGCTGCGCAGCGGCCGCTTCCCGTTCCAAGCCGTGCTCTTCGTAGCACTGGTCAGCGGTTTCTTCGACAGCACGCATCTGGCCAGGGACCACAGAGCCGGTGCCGACCGGTGGCTGACCATCGTGCTGATCGCGGCCTCGGCCTGGCTGATCCTGCGCATCGTCGCCGCGATAACCGAGACGATCGCCACCCGGTACGCGGGCGCCACCCACGACCCGGCGCGGGGCCGCCGGGTGCGCACCCAGCTCACCCTGATCCGGCGGCTGGTCACCGCCGTGGTGACGGTGATCGCGGTGGCGGCGGTACTGCTGCAGTTCCCCGGCATGAAGACCTTCGGCACCTCGATGCTGGCATCGGCCGGCGTCCTGGGCATCGTCGCCGGTATCGCCGCGCAGTCGACGCTGGGCAATCTGTTCGCCGGACTGTCGATCGCCTTCGGCGACATGGTGCGGATCGGCGACGAGGTCGTGGTCGAGGGTGAGATGGGCACCGTCGAGGAGATCACCGTCTCCTACCTGGTGATCCTCACCTGGGACGAGCGGCGGATCACGATGCCGGTCTCGTACTTCACCAACAAGCCGTTCGAGAACTGGTCGCGCGGCGGCTCCCAGCAGACCGGCACCGTCTATCTCCAGCTCGACCACTCGACGCCGATCGCCGAGCTGCGCGCCAAGACGGAGGAGCTGGTCCGCGCCAGCGACGAATGGGACGGGCGCAGCTGGAGCCTGGTGGTCACGGACACCACTCCCAGCACGATCGAGGTGCGGGTCGCGGTGACGGCCCGCACCTCGGGCGATCTGTGGACCCTCCGCTGTGCGCTCCGCGAGGAGCTGATCACCTGGCTGAAGACCTACCACCCGGACGCGCTGCCGGGCATCCGCTACATCCAGCAGGACAAACTGGTGTGAGGTTCCGGATGGGGGCGGTCTCCCACCGCGCTTGCCCCTGGCTCAGGAACTCTCCGCCCGCACCAAGTCCAGCGCGGCCTGCAGATCCACCGGATACGCACTCTCGTACTCGACCCAACGCCCATCCCCGGGGTGCTCGAAACCGAGCCGCACCGCGTGCAACCACTGCCGCTCCACCCGCAGCCGCTTGGCCAGCGTCGGGTCGGCCCCATAGGTGAGGTCGCCGACGCAGGGGTGCCGGTGGGCCGCCATGTGCACCCGGATCTGATGGGTGCGGCCGGTCTCCAGCTTGATGTCCAGCAGGCTGGCGGCGCGGAATGCCTCGATCAGGTCGTAGTGGGTCACCGAGGGCTTGCCGTCGGAGGTGACCGCCCACTTGTAGTCGTGCTGCGGATGGCGGCCGATGGGCGCGTCGATGGTGCCGCTGAGCGGATCGGGGTGGCCCTGGACCAGCGCGTGGTAGCGCTTGTCGACGGTGCGCTCCTTGAACTGCCGCTTGAGCAGCGTGTACGCCCGCTCGGACTTGGCGACGACCATCAGCCCCGAGGTCCCCACATCCAGCCGGTGCACGATGCCCTGCCGCTCGGCGGCGCCGGAGGTGGCGATGGTGTACCCGGCGGCGGCCAGCCCGCCGATGACGGTCGGCCCGCTCCAGCCGGGGCTGGGGTGGGCCGCGACCCCGACCGGCTTGACGATCACGACGATGTCGTCGTCGTCATGCACGATCTCCATGCCCTCGACGGGCTCGGCGACGATCTGTACCGGCTGCGCCTGCCGGGGCATCTCGACCTCGATCCACGCCCCGCCCTGCACCCGGTCCGACTTGCCCGCCGGCGCCCCGTCCAGCAGCACCTTCCCGCCCGCGGCGAGCTCGGCCGCCTTGGTCCGCGAGAAGCCGAACATCCGGGCGAGTGCCGCGTCGACGCGCTCGCCCTCCAGGCCGTCGGGTACGGGCAGGGTGCGGGTTTCAGGAAGCGTGCTCACCTGATCGAGTATGCCGGACGAGGCCGTACGGCCCGTACGCGGCAGCCCTCCCCCGCCTCGCAGCGGCCCGGCCCCTCCATCCCGTAGCAGGCCGCGTGGGACCAGTCACTCGCGCGGCTCCGTCCGAGGTGCGGCGCACCCGCCCGCGGCCGACGGTGTCACGTGAGCCCCGGGACACCGGCGAGCACCCCCGGAGGGAACAGCCGATGACGCCGCGCAGGACACCGAAGCACCCGGCGCCGGACGCCGGCGCCGAGCCCGGTATACGCCGCAGCCCCGCGCACCGCCGGGCGCTGGCGGCAGCCACCGCGCTGGCCACCGCCTGCCTCACCCTGGCCCCGGCCGAGGTGGCGGCGGCCGAGGGCATCACGGGCCCCTGTGCCATAGCGCCGGGCGACGGCACCGACGAGGGCCCGATGGACCCCGCCTACGTCCGCCCCAACGGCCACAAGCGGGCGCTGATGCTGATGGTCGACTTCAGCGACCACCCGGCGACCGGCCCGGCCGGGGAGCGCGCCCGCTTCTTCTCCCGGTACGGCGACCGCTTCTGGAACCGGGCCTCCTTCGGCAAGTACCGCCTGGAGACCCACACCAGCTCCGACTGGATACGCATGCCGCGGCCGTGGTCCTCCTACGGGATCACCCGCGGCATCCCGGCCGGCGTGATGCGCGGCTACGTCCAGGACGCGCTGGAGGCCGCGCGGCGCCAGGGCACCGAGGTGCGCGATGCCGACGTGGTCTTCGTCGTCGCCGACAGCAATCTGCCCGCCGCACCGACCGTCTCCCAGGCCCACACCTTCGACGGGCTCCGCGCCGCCGGGACCCGGGTGCGCGGCGCGGCCCTCATCTTCGGCCGCGCCTCCGACTCGGCCCTGTGGCAGCGCGGCAACTTCGTGCACGAGGCCCACCACCTCTACGGCCTGCCCGACCTGTACAACGTCGCCGAGAATGCCTCCGTCGAGTACGCGGGCGGCTGGGACACCATGAGCATGGCGGGGATCTCCGACCTGCTGGGCTGGCACAAGTGGAAGTTCGGCTGGCTGCCCCGCTCCCGGGTGGGCTGCGTCACCTCCCCGGGTACCACCGAGCACACCCTCTCCCCGGTCAGCTCGCAGGACGCGGGCCTGGCCGTCATACGGACGGGCCGGCACCGCGCCATAGTCGCCGAGGCACGCGCCCGCCGCGGGCTGGACCGGGACATCTGCGCGGAGGGCGTGCTGCTCTACACCGTCGACTCCGGCAGACCCACGGGCGAGGGCCCCGTCCGCGTCGTCGACTCCCGGCCGCACAGCGGGGGCGGCGCCGCCTGCGCCGACCGGCTGCCCACCGAGCTGGCCGAGATGTCGGACGCGCCGTTCGCCCCTGGCGAGAGCCACACCTTCAGCGGCGGGATACGGATCACCGTCACCAAGGCCACCGGCCACGGCGGCTACCGCGTCCGCGTCCACGTACCGGACGAGGGCGGCTGAGCGGGCCGGCCGCAGCCGGGAAACGGGGGCGCGGGGAAGCCG
>NZ_JADKMA010000058.1 GCF_017676365.1 Streptomyces oryzae | reverse complement strand
ATCCCGCCGACGACGGCGTACCCCCTCGCGCGTGGACGACGGCGGGTTTCACAAAGACACCGGCCATCGAAGGGCCCGGTGGAGCCGGGGAGCCGGCCGGGAAGGAAGGGCAGGCGGTCGAGGAGGCGCCCCCTCCCCCGGGAGGAGAGGGCCCGGCGCCGGTGCCGGAGCGGGCGCGGAGCCTGTGGTCGGACGCGTGGTACGACCTGCGCCGCAATCCGGTGTTCGTGATCGCGGGGCTGCTCATCACCTTTCTGGTGCTCATCTCGCTCTGGCCGGGCCTCATCGCCTCGCGGGACCCGCTCTCCTGCCGGCTCGGGCGCTCCCTCGACCCGTCCTCCGCCGGACACTGGTTCGGCTTCGACACCCAGGGCTGCGACGTCTATACGCGGGTCGTCCACGGGGCCCGCACCTCGGTGACGGTCGGCGTCTGCGCCACGGCGGGCGTCGCGGCGCTGGGCAGCCTGCTGGGCGGGCTGGCCGGGTTCTTCGGCGGGCTGTGGGACGCGCTCCTCTCCCGCGTCACCGACATCTTCTTCGGCATCCCCATCGTCCTGGGCGGCCTGGTGTTCCTGTCCATGACCGGCAGCCGTTCCGTGTGGACGGTGGTCACCTTCATCGTGCTGCTCGGCTGGCCGCAGGTGGCCCGTATCGCGCGGGGGTCGGTGATCACGGCGAAGCAGAACGACTACGTACTGGCGGCCCGGGCGCTGGGCGCGAGCAACGTACGGATGATGGTGCGGCACATCCTGCCGAACGCCGTCGCACCGGTGATCGTGACCGCGACCATCGCGCTGGGCACCTATATCGCGCTGGAGGCCACGCTCAGCTATCTCGGCGTCGGGCTCCAGCCGCCCACCGTCTCCTGGGGCGCGGACATCTCCGCCGCCTCCCAGGGCATGCAGTTCCGCAACGCGCCGCACATCCTGCTCTATCCGGCCGCCGCGCTAAGCCTCACCGTGCTGGCGTTCATCATGCTCGGCGACGCGGTGCGCGACGCCCTCGACCCGAAGCTGAGGTGAGCGCGGTGAGCCTGCTGGAAGTCCGTGACCTGCATGTGGAGTTCCGCACCCGGGACGGGGTGGCCCAGGCCGTCAACGGGGTGAGCTGCAGCGTCGAGGCGGGGGAGACGCTGGCGGTGCTGGGCGAGTCGGGGTCGGGCAAGTCGGTGACCGCGCAGGCGGTCATGGGCATCCTCGACATGCCACCGGGCCGGATCACGGGCGGGGAGATCGTCTTCCAGGGCCGGGACCTGCTGCGGCTCCCGGAGGAGGAGCGGCGGAAGGTGCGCGGCTCGAAGATGGCGATGATCTTCCAGGACGCCCTCTCCTCGCTCAACCCCGTGCTGACGGTGGGCTATCAGCTGGGCGAGATGTTCCGCGTCCACCAGGGCCTGAGCCGCAAGGAGGCCAGGGCCAGGGCCGTCGAGCTGATGGAGCGGGTCCGTATCCCGGCGGCGCGGCAGCGGGCGGGGGACTTTCCGCACCAGTTCAGCGGAGGGATGCGGCAGCGCATCATGATCGCGATGGCGCTGGCGCTGGAGCCGGATCTGATCATCGCGGACGAGCCGACGACAGCGCTGGATGTCACGGTGCAGGCGCAGGTGATGGAGCTGCTGGCGGAGCTCCAGCGCGAGTTCACCATGGGGCTCATCCTCATCACCCACGATCTGGGAGTGGTCGCCGACGTCGCCGACAAGATCGCGGTGATGTACGCGGGCCGCATCGTGGAGACGGCACCGGTCGGCAAGCTGTACCGGGCGCCGGCCCACCCGTACACCAGGGGCCTGCTCGACTCGATCCCGCGCGTCGACCAGAAGGGACAGCAGCTCAACGTCATCCGGGGGATGCCGCCCAGCCTGCTGGAGATCCCGCCCGGCTGCGCCTACAACCCGCGCTGTCCCATGGCACGCACCCTGTGCCGTACGGACGTACCGCCGTTGTACGAGGTCTCAGCGCCGCGCCGCAGCGCCTGCCACTTCTGGAAGGAGATGTTCGATGCACGCTGACCGCTCGGGGCGCAGTCTGGCCCGGGAGGACGGCTGGGAGGCGCGGATGCTGCTGACGCGTTCGCGTGCCGACAAGGCGGGTGCGGGGCGTGAGGCCGTCCTGGAGGTGCGGGGCCTGGTCAAGCACTTCCCGCTGACGCAGGGCATCCTCGTCAAGCGGCAGGTCGGCGCCGTCAAGGCCGTCGACGGCGTCTCCTTCGACCTGCATCAGGGCGAGACGCTGGGCATCGTGGGCGAGTCCGGCTGCGGCAAGTCCACCGTCGCCAAGCTCGTCACCCATCTCGAAGAGCCCACCGCGGGCACCATCCGCTACAAGGGCGAGGACATCACCAAGCTGTCGGGACGGGCGCTGAAGGCGGTGCGGCGGAACATCCAGATGGTGTTCCAGGACCCGTACACCTCGCTGAATCCGCGGATGACGGTGGGCGACATCGTGGGGGAGCCGTTCGAGATCCACCCCGAGGCGGCACCGAAGGGCGACCGGCGGCGGAAGGTGCAGGAGCTGCTGGACGTCGTGGGGCTCGATCCCGCGTATGTGAACCGGTATCCCCACCAGTTCAGCGGGGGGCAGCGGCAGCGGATCGGGATCGCGCGGGGGCTGGCGCTGCGCCCGGAGATCATCGTGGCCGAC
Source organism: Streptomyces oryzae (assembly GCF_017676365.1). GTDB lineage: Bacteria > Actinomycetota > Actinomycetes > Streptomycetales > Streptomycetaceae > Streptomyces > Streptomyces oryzae. Next base: position 34,950 of record NZ_JADKMA010000058.1, on the reverse strand, counting down.
GAGCCGGTCTCCGCGCTGGATGTGTCGGTGCAGGCGCAGGTCGTCAATCTGATGGAGCGGCTGCAGGACGAGTTCGGGCTGTCCTACCTGTTCATCGCCCACGATCTGTCCATCGTCCGCCACATCTCCGACCGCGTCGCCGTGATGTACCTCGGCAGGATCGTGGAGATCGGCACCGAGACCGAGATCTACGAACACCCGACGCATCCCTACACCCAGGCGCTGCTGTCCGCCGTTCCCGTCCCCGACCCGGAGCGGGCGGAGCGGCGGGAGCGCATCGTGCTGGAGGGGGATGTGCCCTCGCCGGCCAACCCGCCCTCGGGCTGCCACTTCCGCACCCGCTGCTGGAAGGCCCAACAGCGCTGCGCCGTCGAGGAACCGGCGCTGGCCGTGCCGGAGAACTTCGCCGGCACCCTCCACGACGAGCCCGTGCACCACCCCTCGGCCTGCCACTTCGCCGCCGAGCGCGCCGCGGTGGCGCCCCCGGTGGCCGGCTGAGGCCGAGGCCCGGGCGGGGCTGTCGCAGGCTCAGCCGCGCGGGGCGCCGGCCCGTCAGAGCTGCGGGCTGCGTCCGTAGGCCGGCGTGCCACCCCGGTACTGCGCGAGGATGCTGCTGTCGCGCTGCTCGCCGCGGGCGAGTGCCAGCAGTACGGCACAGCCGGAGGCGACCTCGAACAGGCTGGTGAGCACGTGCAGCTGCCCCTCGATGCCCAGGTCGCCGAAGTGCTCGAGCAGCTCCGTCTTGACGCTGTAGGCCACGGCGAAGAGGCCGACGCCGAGCAGCGGCCCGGCGACGATCAGGCCGAGCGGGCGGGAGAACGGCGCGCCCGCCAGCGCCGCGACCGCGGCCGCCAGACTGAGGAGCGCGACCGTCCACGGCACCCAGCCGGAGGGGGCGTCCAGCAGCCGCACAATGGTTCCTTCGCCGGTCAGTATCCGCTGATACCGGTCCCAGCCGTACTGCTGCCAGCTGCGTATCTCCCACGCGGCCAGCACCACACCGCAGGCGCCCAGCACCAGGAAGGCGACCACCGCACCGCTGCGTGTGGGACCGGCGGGTGGCCCGTCGGCGGGGTCGGAGCCGGCCGCGAGGCCCGAGCCGCCGGAGCCGGAGCCGTACCCGGTGGGCAGCTGGGGGCGGCGTCCGGCCACGGCCGTGATGATCAGCACCACCCCGATCACGACGGCCGCGATGGTGCTGAACAGCACCTTGCTCAGCAGCCCGTCCTGCACGCCCTGCATCCAGTCGGCGTTGAGGTTCCACAGGCCGGGGGTGCGCACGGCGACCGTCAGCAGTCCGGTGCAGGTCAGTATGGCCGCGGCGGAGGAGGAGCGGTACGCCGTCACGGCGGCGACCGAATACAGCAGCAGCAGCGTCGGCTCCAGGAACGAGGTGACCCACACCCCGTCCTCGGCGCGGGCCGGCAGACCGGCCCAGTTCCACCAGACGTCGACGACCTCGTGGGCCTTGGTGAAGTCCCGGATGATCCACGCGAGACTGACCAGCGCGAGCCCGGCCGTCAGCAGTGCTCCGAAGGCACGCGCCCCGCGCGCCAGTGTTCTGTCCTGGCCCATGGCTCGGCCCCCGTTTTTGGTGCGGTGTCGCGACGTCGTTCCGGATCCACCCGTGTCTACCTGTGATCGCCGTCCGGCTACAAGCGCCCCCTGTGCCGCGACGCACGCCATTGTGACCGCGCGCCAATGTTCGCACGGTGTGCACTGCTCGCGCATGAGAACGCCACGAAACCCACCGGATGCGGGAGTTGCGCGCCGTACGCACTTCAGGGCGGCTGCTTCGGATATCGGAGAGACGACGGCCGTGTTGCGGGTTCGTTAAGGCGCTTCCCCGGTACTTATGGTGCTATGTCCGCTCGGCGTTTGTGATGTCAAGCACGTTGCGACCTCGATCTGCGCAACGTTCGCTCAAGAAACCGGTGGACGGCGCTCAGCAGGGCCAACACCTCTTGACTGCTCGGTAATTGACTTGCGAAAGTCCGGCTCAACCCACCCGCATCACGCCCAACGATTCGGGTTCCGGCGAGATTTGAGCGCGGGAGCACACACGCGATGACAAGTCCTTCCCAGGCTGCGACAGCCGGGGCCGACACCCCTGGCCCCGACGACGCAGGTCTGAGTTCTACGCGAGTTGCCAAGGAGGGTGAACTCGCGGGCAGATCCCCCGGCCGGCTCATGTGGCTGCGCTTCAAGCGCGACCGCACAGGGGTGATCTCGGCGTGCGTTGTGCTCGCCTTCTTCGTGATCGCGGCGCTGGCCCCGGTGATCTCGAAGCTCTACGGCAAGGATCCCTACACCCGCTACGGCGAGTTGGACCCGACGCTGCTGAACGACAACTCCTACCCGGTCAAGCCCAACGGCGGCATCGACGGCGAGTTCTGGTTCGGCCTGGAGCCCGGGCTCGGACGGGACGTGTTCACGCAGCTGATCTACGGGATCCGCACCTCGCTCTCGCTCGCCATCCTGGTCACCCTGCTCTCGGTGATCACCGCCATCCTGATCGGCGTCGCAGGCGGCTACTTCGGTGGCAAGGTCGACTACTTCCTCGGCCGCTTCACCGACTTGATGATGTCCTTCCCCAACCAGCTGTTCTTCGTGGCGTTCACGCCGGTCGTCGCGGCCCTGCTGGTTCCGCCGCAGGACGAGATGCCGACCTGGCTGCGGGCCAGTGTGCTCGTCTATGTGATGTGGCTGCTGGGCTGGATGACGCTGGCGCGCCTGCTGCGCGGCCAGACGCTGTCGCTGCGGGAGCGGGAGTTCATCGAGGCCGCGAGGGTCGCCGGTACGCCGCCGGGGCGCATCGTCCGCAAGGAACTGCTGCCGAACCTCGTCACGCCCATTCTGGTGCAGTCCACTTACATGCTGCCGAACAACGTCACCGCCATCGCGGGGCTCTCCTTCCTCGGCGTGGGCCTGCAGGAGCCCACTCCCGACTGGGGCCGGATGTTCGCCAAGGGCGCCGATGTCTATCAGAGCGACATCACCTACATGTTCTTTCCGGGCGGGGCGATGGTGATCTTCATCCTCGCCTTCAACCTGCTCGGAGACTCGGTCAGGGACGCGTTCGACCCGAAGGCCGGCCGATGAGGGCCAGGCGCGACCGAGTGGTGGGGGGTGCTGCCACCCCGTACGGCATCAGTCAGGCAGCGACGGACAACCGACAGGCAGGTGCAGACACCACCATGAGCAGAGTGAGCATACGCACGGCGCGTGCCTCCCTCGCGGCGGTCGCCGCCGGCGCGCTGTTCCTCACCGGCTGCAGCAGCGGCGGGGGCGGCGGGGACGACGAGAAGGGGACGAAGGCCAAGAAGCAGGGCCAGGACGTCTCCTACACCTACGCGGACGAGGCAGCCTCCAAGGGCCCGGCCCCGGCCGTCAAGGGCAGCCGCAAGGGCGGCACCGTCAAGGTGCTGCAGCGCGACAGCTTCGCGCACCTGGACCCGGCCCAGATCTACGTCAGCGACGAGCAGGCCCTCGCCCGGCTGATCCACCGCGGGCTGACCACCTACAAGCGCACCAGCGCCGACAAGTACGAGGTCGTCGGCGACCTCGCCACCGACAGCGGCAAGAAGTCGGACGGCGGCAAGACCTGGACGTACAAGCTCAAGGACGGCATCAAGTTCGAGGACGGCTCCGCCATCACCTCGAAGGACATCCGCCACTCGATCGAGCGTACGTTCGCGCCGTTCATCACCGAGGGCCCCACCTTCGTCCAGCAGTGGCTGGCCGACACCGGCGGCACCGACTACCGCAAGCTGCTCAAGGACGGCCCCTACAAGGGCAAGCACCTGCCGGACAGCATGCTGGAGACGCCGGACGCGAAGACGATCATCTTCCACTTCAAGAAGCCGCAGGCGGAGCTGCCGCACGCGCTGGCGATGGCCGGGTACGCGGCAGTCTCCGAGAAGAAGGACACCAAGGAGAAGTACGACAAGAAGCCGCTGGCCAGCGGCCCGTACAAGATCCAGTCCTTCAAGTCCGGCAAGAGCATGAAGCTCGTCCGCAACCCCGAGTGGGACCCGAAGACGGACCCGGGCCGGCACCAGTTCCCGGACGCCTTCGACATCCAGTTCGGGGTCTCCTTCGAGGACTCCACCAAGCGGCTGATGTCCGACGCGGGTGAGAACCAGACCGCCACCAGCTTCACCAACAGCGTCGACGCGTCCAGCATGCAGAAGGTGCGCAGCGACCAGAACATCAAGAAGCGCTCGGTGTCCGGCTACCAGTCGTACGTCAGCTACATGAACATCAACATGGACCGGATCAAGAACAAGAAGGTCCGCCAGGCCATCGCCTACGCGATGCCCAACCAGTCCATCGTCTCCGCGTTCGGCGGTGCCGGCGGCGGCGAGCTCGCGGGCAACTACGTCAGCCCGACGCTGGTGGGCCACGAGCCGACCGACCCGTTCAACAAGATCAAGAAGCCGCAGGGCGACGTCAAGAAGGCGGCCAAGCTCCTGAAGGAGTCCGGCAAGAAGGGCATGAAGCTCACCTTCGCCTACCAGAACGCCCCCGAGTGGCAGCAGTTCTCCGTGGCCGCGACCCAGAACCTGGAGAAGGCCGGGTTCGACGTCCAGAAGAAGGACATCATCGCGGACACGTACTACGACCAGATCGGCAAGATCAAGAACAACTACGACATCTACCACAACTCGTGGGGTGCCGACTGGCCGAGCGCCTCGACCGTCGTCCCGAACCTGTTCGACGGGCGGCAGGTCCAGGACGGTGCCGCGAACTACTCGCACCACAAGAACCCGAAGTTCGAGAAGGAGATGGACCGGATCCGTTCCCTCTCCGACCCGAACGAGGCCGCCAAGGAGTGGCAGAAGCTCGCGGACAAGATCCTCACCGAGGACGTCCCCGCGGTGCCGATGCACTACTACAAGACGATCCAGCTCTCCGGATCGAAGGTCGGCGGTATGTACTTCGACGAGCAGCTGCACGACATCAACCCGACGTCGCTGTACGTGAAGAAGTAGCGCCCCGGCGCCGACTCCGCCGCCCGGTCCGCATGGGCCGGGCGGCGGAGCCCGGCCTCCGCTCCGCACCTGTGCCCCGCACCCTGTGCCGCGGCACCCCTGTATCCCGCACGTCTCGATCCCGCTGTCGTACGAGAGCTGCGTTCCCGTCATGCTGCGATTTCTCATCCGCCGGTCGCTCGGCGCCGTGGTGATCCTGCTGATCATCAGCGCCGTCACCTTCTTCCTCTTCTACGCCATCCCACGGGACCCGGCGATGCTGGCCTGCGGCAAGAACTGCACGCCGGACGCGCTCGCGGTCATCCGCAAGAACATGGGCATCGACGAGCCGGTCCCGGTGCAGTACTTCCACTTCATGGTCGGCATCGTCGCCGGGCGGCAGTTCGCCGCCGGTGCCTGCCCGGCACCGTGCTTCGGGTACTCCTTCGCCAACCAGGACCCCGTCTGGGAGACCATCCTGGACCGTTTCCCGACGACCGTCTCGCTGACCGCCGGCGGTGCCGTGGTCTTCCTGACCATCGGGCTGGGCGCGGGCATGATCGCCGCCTGGAAGAAGGGCACGATCATCGACAAGGTCTTCAGCTCGATGTCGCTGGTGCTCTCCTCGATGCAGATCTACTTCATCGGCCCCCTCCTGCTGGCGCTGGTGGTCTACAACCTCAACCTGCTGGACCAGCCCAAGTACGTGCCGCTGACCCAGGACCCGATCGGCTGGTTCACGGGACTGCTGATCCCCTGGCTGGTCGTACAGATCATCTTCACCGCGAACTACACCCGTCTGTCCCGGTCCTCGATGATCGAACAGCTCCAGGAGGACCACGTCAGAACGGCGCGGGCCAAGGGCATGTCGGGGAAGTACGTGTTCTTCCGCTACGCCTGGCGGGGCTCGCTCATCCCCATCGTCACCATCTTCGGCGTCGACCTCGGCTCGCTCTTCGGCGGCGCGATGATCACCGAGTGGACGTTCTCGCTGCCCGGGCTCGGCACCCTCGCGGTCAACTCGGTGCAGAACACCGACATTCCGATGGTGATGGGCGTGATGCTCTTCGCGGCCACCTTCATCATTCTCTTCAACATCATCGTGGACGCCGCCTACGCGTTCATCGACCCGCGCGTGCGACTGTCCTAGGAGAACCGGCACATGACCACCCTGACCAAGGAAGCGGACGTACCGGCTCCGCGTGGCGAGGGGGACGGGGACGCCTTCCTCTCGGTGCGCGATCTGTATGTGCACTTCGACACCGAGGACGGCACCGTCAAGGCCGTGGACGGGCTCTCCTTCGACGTGGAGCGCGGCCGCACCCTCGGCATCGTCGGCGAGTCCGGCTCCGGCAAGTCGGTCACCAACCTGTCCATCCTGGGCCTGCACAACCCGCGCACCACCGAGGTCTCCGGGGAGATCCTGCTGGACGGCCAGGAGCTGACCGGCGCCCGCGAGAAGACGCTGGAGACGCTGCGGGGCAACAAGATGGCGATGATCTTCCAGGACGCGCTCACCGCGCTCTCGCCGTACTACACGATCGGACGGCAGATCGCCGAGCCCTACCGCAAGCACATGGGCGTCTCCAAGCGGGAGGCACAGCTGCGGGCCATCGAGATGCTGGACAAGGTCGGCATCCCGAACGCGAAGACCCGGGTCAACGACTACCCGCACCAGTTCTCCGGCGGCATGCGGCAGCGCGCGATGATCGCCATGGCGCTGGTGTGCAACCCGGACCTGCTGATCGCGGACGAGCCCACCACGGCGCTCGACGTCACCGTGCAGGCGCAGATCCTCGACCTGCTCAAGGATCTCCAGCAGGAGTTCGGCTCCGCGATCATCTTCATCACCCACGACCTCGGCGTGATCGCCAACATCGCCGACGACATCCTGGTGATGTACGGCGGACGCGCCGTCGAGCGCGGCAGTGTCTCCGAGGTGCTGCGCTCGCCGCAGCACCCCTACACCTGGGGCCTGCTCACCTCGATGCCCCGGCTGACCGGAAACGTGAACGAGGAGCTCTCGCCGATCCCCGGCACCCCGCCCAGCCTGCTCGCGCCCCCGCCCGGCTGCCCGTTCCACCCGCGCTGCCACTACGTGGACGAGGTCGCGGGCAAGTCCTGCTCCGCCGACCGGCCGCTGCTGCCGGACGGCCGGGGCGCCGCCTGCCATCTGACGGCGGAGCAGAAGCGGACGTTCTTCGTCGAGCAGATCAAGCCCAGGCTGAGCTAGGCCAGGCAGAGGGAGAACCAGACCAATGAGCGATGACCTCACCCTGACCAAGCCAGGCGACGAACCGGAGGACGCCCGGCCCGCCCGTACGGGAGAGCCGCTGCTGAAGGCCGAGAACCTGGCCAAACACTTTCCGATCATGGGGGGTTTCCCCTTCAAACGGAAGGTGGGCGAGGTCCAGGCCGTCTCCGGCGTCGATCTGGCCGTGCACGCGGGCGAGAGCTTCGGCCTCGTCGGCGAGTCGGGCTGCGGCAAGTCCACGACGGGCCGGCTGCTGACCCGGCTGCTGGAGCCCACCGGCGGCTCCCTCAGCTACGCCGGGCAGGACATCACCCACGCGACGCGCAAGCAGCTGGCGCCGATCCGCTCCGAGATCCAGATGATCTTCCAGGACCCGTACTCGTCGCTCAACCCGCGGCAGACGGTCGGCGCCATCATCGGCGGTCCCATGGAGGTCAACGGCATCAACCCGCCCGGCGGGCGGGAGAAGCGCATCCGCGAGCTGCTGGAGACCGTCGGCCTCAACCCCGAGCACTACAACCGGTTCCCGCACGAGTTCTCCGGCGGCCAGCGGCAGCGCATCGGCGTGGCCCGCGCCCTGGCGCTGGAGCCGAAGCTGATCGTGGCCGACGAACCGGTATCCGCGCTGGACGTCTCCATCCAGGCGCAGGTGGTCAATCTGCTCCAGCAGGTGCAGCGCGAGATGGGCATCGCCTTCGTGTTCATCGCCCACGACCTGGCGATCGTGCGGCACTTCTCCGAGCGGGTCGCGGTGATGTACCTCGGCAAGGTCGTGGAGGTGGGGGAGCGGGACGCGATCTACAACCGCCCCCGCCACCCCTATACGCACGCGCTGCTGTCGGCCGTGCCGGAGGCCGTGCTGGAGGGGGACGAGGCGTCGTCCGGCGAGGAGGAGAGAAGGGAGCGCATCCGGCTGGCCGGTGACGTGCCCTCGCCGATCAACCCGCCCTCGGGGTGCCGCTTCCGCACCCGCTGCTGGAAGGCGCAGGACAAGTGCGCCACCGAGGAGCCGCCGCTGGTGCAGCTCTCCGGGAACGCGGCAGGCCATCTGACGGCCTGCCACTTTCCGGAGGAGCCGACCACCGCGGCCCGCGCGGAGGACATCGTCTTGGACGGGGCACTCCGCGCGATGGAGGACAGCAAGCCTTAGGCTTCGCCTTTGCTGGGGAGGGGGTGCCCTTGGGTGCCCTCCGAACCACCGGCAACCCCCAGCGACCGCTTCAGGAAGCCCACTTGCAGCAGCAGCAGGTTCTCCGCGACCTCCGCGCCGCTGGCCATGTGCGTGACGCCCGAGAGAGGGAGCACCTCGTGCGCGCGGCCCGCGGCGAGCAGCGCGGAGGAGAGCCGCAACGCATGGGCGACCACCACATTGTCGTCGGCGAGCCCGTGAATGATCATCATCGGCCGATGGGGGCTGCCCGGGTCCACCAGGGACAGCCCCTCGTCGGTGAGCAGCGAGGACTCCGCGTACACCTCGGGATCGTCCTGCGGGGTACCGCAGTACCGCTCCGTGTAGTGGGTGTCGTACAGCCGCCAGTCCGTGACCGGCGCACCGGCGACGGCGGCGTGGAAGACATCGGGCCGCCGCAGCACCGCGAGCGCGGCGAGGTAACCGCCGTACGACCAGCCGCGGATGCCGACCCGTGACAGGTCGAGCGGGAAGTCCTCGGCGAGTGCCTGCAGCGCCTCCACCTGGTCGTCCAGCGTGACGGAGGCGAGCCGGCGCGAGACGGCCTTCTCCCAGCCGGGGCTGTGGCCCGGGGTGCCCCGTCCGTCCGCCGTGACCACCGCGAAGCCGTGGTCGGCGAACCACTGGGCCGTCAGATGCGCATTGTGCGCCGCGACGACGCGCTGCCCGTGCGGCCCGCCGTACGGGTCCATCAGCACCGGTAGCGGACCGTCCGACTCCCGGTACCCGGTTGGCAGTACGACGGCGGCCGGGATGCGGCGCTTCCCGGCGTGCAGCAGCCGCGGCGCGGTGGCCAGCACCGGCGTCTCGGCGTACGACTCGATGGCGCCGATCCGCGCCGAGTCGGCCTCCCGCAGCAGCACCACCCGCGACCCGGGCCGTGCCGGTGCGGCGGTCGACAGCACCAGCGTTCCGCCGCCCCGCGTCGCGGAGGCGACGTGCGGCCCGTCCTCGTCGGCGATCCGCACCGCCTCGCCACCCGCCAGCGGCACGCGGTAGACCCCGACATCCCCGGGAGCGCTGCGCCCCGCGGAGCCGTCCCCGTCACCCTCGGACGCCGAGAACAGGACGTCGTCGTCGCCGATGTCCAGTACGGCTCGTACGTGCAACGCCGCGGAGGTGAGCCGCCGTGCGCCCGCCATGAGCACCCGGGCGCCGCCGTCGAGGTCTGCGTCCTGATCGGCCTGATCGGCCTGATCGGCGATGCGGACCAGCTCGCCGTCCGGTGCCCACGCCGGGACACCGCCGAAGAGTTCCAGCCAGATTGGATCACTGTCGGTGTGTGTGACGGAAGTCGCACCCGTCGCGGTGTCCACGCTCAGATACGCGGCCTCGCGCTGGTCCCTGGTCTGCACCAACAGCAGCGGCGGACCCGCGGCCGACCAGTGCGCGCGGGCCAGATACGGATAGCGCTCGCGGTCCCAGACGACCTCGGTCCGTGCCCCGTCGAGGCTGAGCAGATGCAGCGTGACCTCGGCGTTCTCCGTCCCCGCCGCCGGATAGGCGACCCGCGCCGGCTCCGCCTGCGGGTTGGCCGGATCGGCGATGGTCCAGCGGCGTACGGGCGCGTCGTCGGCCCGGGCCACCAGCAGCCGGTCCGAGTCGGGGGACCACCAGTAGCCGCGGGTCCGTGACATCTCCTCGGCGGCGATGAACTCGGCGAGGCCCCAGGTGACGGTCTCCGCCTCGGGCTCGGCCAGCGCCCGGTCGCCCTCACCCGTCGCGGCCACCACGCGCAGCGCGCCGCCCGTCACATAGGCCACATGCCGGCCGTCCGGTGCGGGGCGCGGGTCGACCACGGGGGTGGGCGTCGGCAGTTCCCGGGAGTCGCCGGTGAGCAGGTCGGCGGCGAAGAGCCGACCCGAAAGGGCGAAAGCGGCCATCTTCACGGAGGTGTCAGTGGCATATCCGACCACGCCCGCCGTCCCCTCGCGGCTCCGCTCGCGCCGTGCGCGCTCCTCGGGGGAGAGTTCCTCGGCGGCGCCGCCCAGCAGCGCCTCGGGGTCGGCCGCGATCCGCTCCTGGCCGTCGGCCACGTCCCGCACCCAGAGCAGGTTCGCCAGGTCGGAACCGCTCCGGGAGCGCAGAAAGACCACTCGTGAGCCGTCCGGGGCCACAGTGAACGACCTCGGGGCGCCAAGTGTGAATCGGTGGGTACGCGCGTGCTGCCGCGGGAAAGTCGTAGCCATGCGGCCGACCGTACTGCGCTCGAGCCGGGCTGTGATCCGCTCCGGGTGCCCGCCGGGACGATGTTCGGGTGGTGTGCAGTTGGCTGGAACTGAATATGCGCCCCTCCTCTGCACCTGTGCACCGAGCCGTGCGGTCGCACGGATAATTATGATCCGTTGCGCATGGTGAGTGCTGGGTATGAAGCCGGTGGCTCCTCATGCCGGAGGCGTGCTGCCGTGTCCGTGTGACCCGTAACGATCCCGTACCGACCGTGCGTACTTGGAGGTGAACCGCCGTGGCACTCTCGATTTCGGCGGTGGTGCTGCTGGCGATCATCGTCGTCCTGCTTGTCAGGAAATCCGGGCTCAAGGCCGGACACGCGGTGATCTGCGTGCTGTTGGGCTTCTATCTGGCCAGCTCGTCGGTGGCGCCCACCATCAACGACCTGACCACGAACGTCGCCGGGATGATCGGGGAACTCAAATTCTGACCCTTTCTCCTCGGTGACCACGTTCTCCTCGCTGACCACGTCGGCTCCCGGTACGGCGGCCGTCGTAGGCTCGGGGGCATGACCGCTGCGTTTCCCCCGGGGGCGGCCCCCGGCTCACCGGCCGCCCCCGCGCGCCGTCTGCTGCTGGTGCACGCACACCCCGACGACGAGTCGATCACCACCGGCGCCACCATGGCCAAGTACGCGGCGGAGGGCGCCCACGTCACCCTCGTCACCTGCACCCTGGGCGAGGAGGGCGAGGTCATTCCGGACGGGCTGGCCCATCTGGCGCCCGGTCAGGACGACACCCTGGGCCCGCACCGCATCGGGGAACTCTCGGCGGCGATGCGGGAGTTGGGCGTCACCGACCACCGCTTCCTCGGCGGGCCGGGGCGCTACCGCGACTCCGGCATGATGGGTGCACCGACCAACGACCGCCCCGGCTGCTTCTGGCAGGCGGACCTGGACGAGGCCGCCCGGCTGCTCGCCGCCGTGGTGCGCGAGGTGCGCCCCCAGGTGCTGGTCACCTACGGCCCGGACGGTGGCTACGGCCACCCCGACCACATCAAGGCCCACCGCGTCGCCATGCGCGCCGTCGAGCTCGCCGCCCTGGAGAACGGCCGTACGGGCGGCGAGCCGCACCAGGTGCAGCGCGTCTACTGGAACGTCGTGCCGCGCCCCGTCCTCGACGAGGGGTTCGCCCGGCTGCACGCCGCAGCCGACGCGGGCGAAGTCTTCCCCATTCCCGGCTTCTCGGGCAGAACGGGCGTTGCGCAGCCGGACGATGTGCCGGGGGTGGTGGAGAGCGCGGCCGAGGTCGATGTCACCGTGGACGCCGCCGCGTACGTGGACGCCAAGGCCAGGGCAATGGCGGCACACGAGACCCAGGTGTCGGTACGTCACACCTCGCGCGGTCACGTTTTCGCCCTCTCCAACGGCCTGGCCCAGCCGCTGACCGGAGTGGAGTTCTTCCAGTGCGCTGACCGCACCGCTGCGGAAGCCCCGGCCGGCGCCGACGATCTGTTCGCGGAGGTGCGGGTATGAGCGCGGCGGGTGCGGACCGAGCGCAGGGCGGGGGAGTGGACTGGGGTCCGTATCCGCGGGCGCGTGGCGGGCGGATCGCCGTGTATGTGGCGCTCGCCGTTCTCGGTCTGCTGACCGGGGCTGCCGGGGCGCTCGTCCAGGGCGGATGGTTTCCGCTCGGGCTGCTGCTCGCGCTGGCGGCTGCCGTCGGGCTCTTCTGGGGCGGCGCCAAGCTGTGCCGTACCAAGACGGGGGCCGCGGTGCCGGGGGCCGGGTGGGTGCTCGCGGTGCTGCTGATGACCCCTGCGCGAGCTGAGGGTGACTTCTTGTTCGCTGCCGGAATCGCCAGCTATGTCTACCTGTTCGGCGGCATGCTCGCGGCTGTGATGTGTACCACCGTTGCACTGCCCGCGCCGCCTGTGCCGGTCGGCAAAAACCGCTGAGAGGGCCGTCAGCGGGGTGATTCGGTGGTCGCGGGGCCGGTGCCTCGTGGCCCAAGTACAGTGGTGCGCGCCGGCGAGCCGCCTTCAGGCCAACAGGAAGACGGCGAATCCATCCGGGAGTACCTGCTTTGAGTCGTGAAACTGACAGTTCGTCCTCCGGGCCCAAGAGGCGCGGCGGTTCGTCGTACCCCTCGGGGACGGAGCCGTACGGCACCTCGGGCTCCGACACGGGCCAGGGCGACCGGGAGTCCGAACCCGCGGCCGGGTCCAAGCCGGGCGAGCCGAAGACCGAGACGACGCTCACCACCCGCATCCGCATCAACATCCCCGGTTCGCGGCCGATTCCGCCCGTGGTGATGCGTACGCCGGTGGCGGACGACGCTGATGACGGCAAGCCCGACAGAGCGGACACGAGCGGCGGCCGGAACGCGAAGAGCGCCCCGGACCTCGGCGCGGGCAAGCGTGCGACCGGCGGTGCCGCGGGCGCTGCCGCAGGAGCCGCCGCTGTTCCGCCGCCCCCGCCCGCACCGCCGGGTGCGTCGGCGTCGGCGGCCGGGCCGGCTCCGGCCTCCGGGAGCGGTCAGGGTTCCGGTGGGGACGACTCGGCCGGGTCGGAGGAGAAGTTCACCCAGCAGACCAGCGACTGGTTCGCCCCCCGTAAACCGCCCAAGAGTGGTTCGGGGCCGTCCGGTTCGACGCCGGGTGGCCCTTCGGCCGGCGGCCCGTCGGCGGGCGGTCCGGGCGCGGGGCCGGGCACAGGTGCGGGCGTTGGCACGGGTGCTGGCGCTGGTGCGGGTGCCGGGGACCGGGCCGATCTGCCGTACTACTCGGGGCCCGGGCCGGAGACGACGGGGACGCACGGGGTGCCGGAGTCGACCGGTACGTACGGGATTCCCGAGTCGACGGGTTCGTACGGGATTCCTGAGTCGACCGGTACGTACGGGATTCCCGAGGCCACGGGTACGCACGGCATTCCTGAGTCGACCGGCACGTATGGGATCCCTGAATCGACCGGTTCCCACGGGATCCCCGAGGCGACCGGTTCCCACGGGATCCCCGAGGCGACGGGCTCCCACGGGATCCCCGAGTCGACCGGTACGCACGGGATGCCAGGGGAGCCGGGTGCGGGAGCGCCGTTCCCCGGGGGAGCGGGTCCGATGGACACGCCGCCCGACGGCGTACCCCATCTCGGCCCGAGCCGGCCGGGCGGGCCCGCGGGTCCCACCACCGGTCCGGTGACCGGCGACATGCCGGTGCCGCCCACCCCCGGCAGCCCTGTCCCGGGGCCGCTGACCGCACCGGGGGCCGACCGGGGGCCGGGGCCCGGCTCCGAGCACGGCGAGGGCGCCGGGCGCAGCGCCTCCGGGCTGGACGCGTTCGACCGCGGGCCCGGCGAGGGCCAGGGCGGCCCCGCGACCGGCCCCGGCGGCACACCCCCGGCCGGAACACCGATGGTCCAGGGCGTCCCGGGCGCACCCGGCGCCGGAGCGCCGGGCAACACGGGGCCGGCCGGCGTGCCCGGTGGACCCGGCGCACCCGGTGGACCCGGTACGCCCGGCGGTGAGGCCCGGCTGTCGAGCGACACCATGATCAGCGGGGTGCCGCAGTCGGGCGGTACGGGTCCGTCCGACGCCCCCGCAGCGCCGCCGCCCGGCCCTCCGTCGGCCGGGCCCGGTGCCGGTCCGACGGGTACGCAGTCCGCGCCAGGTGGAACGAAGCCCGCCAAACCGGCCAAGAAGGGCGGCCGTTCGAAGCTGGTGCTCGCGGGCGTCGCCGTGGTCGGTGTCGTCGGCGTCGCCTATGGCACCGGCCTGCTGCTGGACCACGCGGACGTTCCCAAGGGCACCACGGTGCTCGGCGTGGAGATCGGCGGGCTGAGCAAGCACGAGGCCGTCAACAAGCTGGACGCCGAGCTGGGCGACCGGGCCAAGGAGCCGTTCAAGATCAAGACGAGCGGCGGCCAGACGGAGCTGAAGCCCACCGTGGCCGGGGTGACCCTCGACACCGAGGCCACCGTGCGTGCCGCTGCGGGCCGCGACTACAACCCGGTCTCCGTCATCGGCTCCCTCATGGGCGGCACCCGCGAGGCGGACCCGGCCGTCAAGGTGGACGAGGCCAAGGTGCGGGCCGCGCTCAAGCCCGTCGTCGCGAAGGCGGAGGCGAAGTCGCCGTCCGAGGGCATGGTCAAGTTCACCGGCGGCAAGGCGGTGGCCGTGAAGGGCAGTCCGCACAAGGTGATCGACGTCGACAAGGCGCCCGCCGCGCTGGAGAAGGCGTTCAAGCAGCGGGCCGTCTCCGGCAAGAACGGACCGGTCGAACTGCCTGGCACGGTCAGCAAGCCCAAGGTGACCCAGGCGCAGCTGGACAAGGCGGTGCACGGCTTCGGCCGTACCGCGATGTCCGGCTGGGTGTGGCTCAAGGCGGGCGATGTGAAGGTGCCGTTCAGTCAGAAGACGATTGGTACGTTCCTCACCATGCGGGCGGGCGGGAGCGGGACGCTCCAGCCCGTCATCGATACCGCGAAGCTGAAGGAGACTTACGGTTCCGCGTTCGACAACGTGGTGGTCGAAGGTGGTGCCGGTACGGTCAAGATGACGCCGAAGCATGCGGCTGCCGCGATGGTTCAGGCCCTGCGTGAGAAGGCGCCGGCCGAGCCCGCACAGCGCGTTGCGGAGGTCCCGGGGGCGCGCTCTCGCTGATCTTGTGCCGGTGAGGGGGTGCCGCCGGCTGTTGTCTGCGGGCTGCGGGTTGTTTGTGGCTTTGGGGGCACCCCCTGCTCGAAGAGCTTGGGGGAGCAGTTCCCCGCGCCCCCGGGCACGGACGCAGGGCGGGCAAGCGCAGCCCCCATGCCGGGTGACAAATGTCAGGCCCAGGTCACGACCCCAGGCACTGCCCTGGGGCCAGCCGCGGGCGTGACGCTTGGGGCATGACATCGACGCATGCCACGGCGCCGGCCGTGGAGTTCAACTCGGCCAGTAAGACGTACGGTTCCGTCCGGGCACTCGACGGGCTGACCGTCCGCCTGTACTCCGGCGAGACCGTCGCCCTGCTCGGGCCCAACGGCGCGGGCAAGTCCACCACGCTGGACCTGCTGCTCGGGCTCCGTAACCCCGATCCTGGCGGCCGGGTGCG
This sequence comes from Streptomyces oryzae, assembly GCF_017676365.1. Taxonomy (GTDB): domain Bacteria; phylum Actinomycetota; class Actinomycetes; order Streptomycetales; family Streptomycetaceae; genus Streptomyces; species Streptomyces oryzae. The sequence goes on along the minus strand of NZ_JADKMA010000058.1, from coordinate 19,277 downwards.
GCTGTTCGGTACGACGCCGCGGCAGGCGGTCACCGGCGGCCGGGTGGGCGCCATGCTCCAGTCCGGCGGGCTGATGGAGGGTGTGCGGGTCCGCGAACTCATCGAGCTGGCCTGCGCTCTGCATCCGCGGGGGTACGCCACGGAACAGGTGCTGGCCGAGGCCGGGATCACCGAGCTGGCCGACCGGATGGTGGGCAAGCTCTCCGGCGGCCAGGAGCAGCGTGTGCGGTTCGCGCTGGCGACCGCGGGGGACAGCGATCTGATCGTGCTGGACGAGCCCACCACCGGTATGGATGTCACCGCGCGCCGCTCCTTCTGGTCGGCCATGCGGGCGCAGGCCGCCACCGGCCGCACCGTGCTGTTCGCCACGCACTATCTGGAGGAGGCCGACGAGGTCGCCGACCGGGTGCTGGTGCTGCACCGCGGGCGGCTGCTCGCCGACGGCAGCGCGGCCCAGATCAAGGCCATGGCGGGGGTCCGCCGGGTCGGCTTCACCCTGGAGATGGTGCCCGACGGAGTGCTGGAGGCGCAGCTGCGCGCCCTGCCCGGCGTCACCGAACTCGACCTGGCCGGAGCGGCCGTACGGCTGCGCTCCACCGACGCGGACGCCACCGTGCAGGCCCTCTACGCGCTGGGGCTCTACCCGCACGGCCTGGAGGTCACCGGGCTCGGCCTGGAGGAGGCGTTCGTCACCCTCACCTCGCGCGCCGAAGAGACCGGCCACCTGACGACCGACGACAAGGACAAGGCGGGCATCAAGTGAAGACCCTCGTCCGGCTGGAGATCAGCCGTTCGCTGCGCAACAAGAAGTTCATGTTCTTCTCGGTGATCTACCCGCCGCTGCTCTACGTGCTGATCGCCGGCCGGGACAGCTCGGGGAACATGCCGGGCCTGCCGGTGGACCTGAAGCTGTACTACATGGTCGCGATGGCCGCGTTCGGTGCGATGACCGCCGTTCTGATGGGCAACAGCGAACGCATCGCCAAGGAGCGCGAGACCGGCTGGGTACGGCAGCTGCGGCTGACCGCACTGCCGGGGCGCGGCTACGTCGCCGCGAAGATCGCCTCGGCCGCCACCGTGAGCCTGCCGTCCATCCTGCTCGTCCTGCTGACCGGCGCCGCCGTGATGGGCGTACGGCTGGAAGCCTGGCAGTGGGGCGCGGTCGCACTGTGCTCGTGGGCGGGCAGCTTCGTCTTCGCGGCACTGGGGGTGGCCATCGGCTATCTGGCCACGGGCGACGCGGTGCGGCCGATCACGATGCTGTTCTACTTCGGGCTGGCGTTCATGGGCGGGCTGTGGCTGCCGATGTCGAGCCTTCCCGGCTGGGTGCAGGACATCGGTGCGTGGATGCCCACGCACGCCTACACCGCGCTGGGCCGGGCGGTCGAGACGGGAGAGGCTCCGCAACTGAGCGACGTGGGGACGCTCCTGGGGTATCTCGTACTCTTCGCGGGGGCGGCGGCATGGCTCTACCGCAAGGACACCCGGAAGGCGTGAGTGGCGCGCCGCGCCGGAGCACGAGACGAGGAGCGGCCTGATGGCAGACACCCGGCAGAAGGCCGTGGCCCTTGAGACCCCCAGCCCCGGGGGAGCGTCAGGCGGGAGGTCCGACGGGATATTCAGCGGGGTCCCGTACATGGCGGACACCACCGAGGCGCGGCAGCAGAAGCGGTCGAAGATCGTCATGACCGTGGTCTGGCTGGTCTTTCTCAGCGGCCCTGTGGGTGACATGTGGTCCGGCGACCACTCGACCGCCGGCACGGCCGGCGCCGCCGTCGGGTTCGCCGCCTTTCTCGGCTGCTACCTCGTGCTGATCTTCCGGCACACCACGAGGCCGCTGCCGGCCCACACGGTGTACGCGCTGCTGGGGGCGCTGTTCGGCCTCGCGTTCACGCTCGGCCTGCTGCTGGGCGACGCCTGGCTGGTGCTGTACGTCTACATCGCGGTGGCCCTCGGCGCCGCGCTGCCTCCCGACCGGGCCCGGTGGGGCCTCGCCACCTGTCTGCTGGCCCTGGCGGCTCTGGGCACCGACTTCGGCGCCCACCCCCGGTGGGGCGTCTGGTCCTCGCTGATCGTGCCCTCCGTACTGGGCTGCGTAGCGCTGATGTCGGCGCGCAAGACCATCCGTACGATGCGCGAACTGCGCGAGGCCCGCGCCGTGGTGGCGCAGCTCGCGGCGAACGAGGAGCGGCTGCGGCTCGCCCGGGACCTGCACGACCTGCTGGGCCACTCGCTCTCCCTCATCACGCTCAAGAGCGAGCTGACGGGCCGGATGCTGCCCGAGCACCCCCAGAAGGCCGCCGAACAGGTCGCCGACATCGAACGGGTCAGCCGGCAGGCCCTCGTGGACGTCCGCGAGGCGATCGGCGGATACCGCCGCCCCACCCTCGCCGTCGAACTGGCCGGAGCCCGCACCGCGCTGGACACCGCGGGCATCGACGCCGAGCTGCCGCACCGGCCGCCGCCCGTCCGACTGGCGCCCGAACAGGAGGGCGTGCTGGCGTGGGCGCTGCGCGAGGCGGTCACCAACGTCGTACGGCACAGCGGCGCCACCCGCTGCACGGTGACCCTCCAGGCTCAGGACCGGGGCGCGGACGGCGCGAGGCTGTTGCGGCTCACCGTCACGGACGACGGCAAGGGCCCCTCCGGGGCCGCCGAGGGCAACGGGCTGAGCGGGCTGCGGGAGCGGCTGGCGCAGGCCGACGGCACGCTGTCCACCTCGGCGGGCCTGGACGGGGGCTTCACGCTGCGCGCAACCGTGCCCTCAGTACCCTGAGGCGGTGATCAGACTGCTGCTGGCCGAGGACCAGGCGATGGTCCGCGAGGCGCTCGCCGCGCTGCTGAGCCTGGAACCCGACATCGAGATCGCCGCGCAGGTCGGCAGGGGCGACGAGGTACTGGATGCGGTGGCGGCTCACCAGCCCGATGTGGCGCTGCTGGACATCGAGATGCCCGGCCTGACCGGACTCGACGCGCTGGAGGGGCTGCGGGTGCGGCACCCGGCGCTGAAGGTCGTCATCCTCACCACCTTCGGCCGGCCCGGCTATCTGCGCCGGGCTATGGAGTCGGGCGCCGACGCGTTCCTGGTCAAGGACGCGCCCGCCGCTCAGCTGGCTGACGCCGTACGCCGGGTACGGGCGGGTGAGCGCGTCATCGACCCCGGGCTGGCCGCCGCCGCGCTCGCCGAGGGCGCCAGTCCGCTTACTGACCGGGAGCGCGATGTGCTGGCCGCGGCCCGCGAAGGCGCCGGCAATGCGGAGATTGCCGGCGCGCTGCACCTTTCGCATGGCACGGTCCGCAACTACCTGTCCACGGCGATTCAGAAGACGGGGGCCCGCAATCGGGCCGAGGCCGTCCGGATCGCCCGCGACAAGGGCTGGCTCTAGAGCCCGCGTGCCCGGCGTGGGGGGCTGCGCTTGCCCACCCTGCGCCCCTGGCGCAGACTGCCCAAGCTTGCGGGGCGACAAATGCAAGCCTGCAACGGACAGCAAGGGGCACGCCCTCATCAGTTCAGCCGCGCTCGGGCGGCCCGGGCGGCGCGGCGCATGTTCTCCGCGGCGTTGGGCTCCATTGCCGCGACGACATCGGCGTAGGCTTCCATCTCCCGGGCACCGCGTATGAAGTCGCCCCGCTCGACCAGCAGTTGGGCGCGTTCGAAGCGGAGTCTGCCCGGGTGGTGCGGCAGCAGCAGGGACAGCTCGACCGCCCACAGCCGTACCCCGGACTGCTCGGGCCGCGAGGCGGCCCAGGCTCTGATGTTGTTCAGGACGCGCAGCACCGTCTCCAGCGGACCGGCCGGCCGCAGCGAGGCCGCCGACAGCGGCGCCCCTCCGGTGGCACCGGCGACCATGACGGACAGCTCCTCCTCGTCCAGCCGCTTTCCGCCGCCGAACGGGTCGGCCAGCATGTGCTCGCCCACCGGGTCGCCGAAGCCGACCACGAAATGACCCGGCAGCGCCACCCCGTACACCGGGGCACCCGCGCGCCGGGCCACCTCCGTCCAGACCACCGACAGCAGGATCGGCAGCCCGCGCCGCCGCCGCAGCACCTCGGGCAGCAGCGAGGACTCCAGCCGCTGGTAGTCCGAGGCGGAGCCGCCGAACCCCAGCTGATCACCCAGCGTCCGCTCCAGCGCCCGTACCCACTCCTCTGGCGCCCGGCCGCGCTCGAAGGGCAACAGCCCGGCCAGCCGGTCGAGTTCCGCCTGACCCTCGTCCACGATCCGGTCGACAGCCGACTCGTCGTCCGGGCCGGCCGCCGGGCCGGTTGCCGGGCCGCCGTCCGGGTGCCGGGCGGCCTCGGCGCCGATCAGCAGACACAGCAGCGCGAGATCGGGCCGCTCCTGGCGGGCGGCCTCGGCGAACCGCCGCCTGGCAGCGCCGGGCGCCTCCTGGTCGCCCACCCCGTTTCCGCCGTCCATCTCAGTCCCGCGGGGCGCGGAGGTAGTAGTACGCGTGGTGGTCGGCGAACCCGAGCCGCTCGTAGAGGGCACGCGCCGCCGCGTTGTCCCGCTCCACCTGGAGGTAGGCGGCCGAGGCGCCCTCCGCCAGCGCGGCGCGGGCCAGCTCGCCCGTCACCGCCTGCGCGAGCCCCTGCCGGCGCCGCTCGGGTGCCACCTCTATGGCGGCGAACCCGGCCCACCGGCCGTCCACCACGCACCGCCCGATCGCGACCGGGGAGCCGGACTCGTCCAGCACCGAGGCGAACCACACCGAGGGCCCGCCGGTCAGCACCTTCAGCGCGGCGTCGGCCGGCTTGTCGCCGTCGGCGCGGTTGTAGAGCGAGAGCCACCGCTCGTCCGGCGTACGGTGCAGCAGCACCCTGTCGTCCGGCTCCCGGTCGGCCAGCGGGGCGAGCGCGCCGACCTGTATCAGCCCGTGCCGCTCCGCCGTCCAGCCGCGCTCCCGCAGCTGATCGGCGAGCAGCGCGTGCTCCTCGACGGCGATCTGCATCCGGGCCGGCAGCCCGCGCTCGGCGTACCAGTCGGTGACCCGCGCCAGGGCCGCCGACAGTGGCAGCCCGGGGTCGCCGAGCGGCAGTACGGAGTTCGCCCGCGCGGTGAAGCCCCCGGCAGCCCGCAGCGTCCAGCCGCCCAGCTCCTGGGACTCGACCGGGGGCCAGCCCCTGGCGGCGACGGTGACGAGTTCCCGCACATCGGCGGCGGGCAGCCCCCGGCGGCGCGCGGGCGTGGGCGGGACCACCTTTCCAGCGACCATCGAAGCCTCCTCGATCTCCACCTGCTCACCATCGCGCCGGGTGACCCGGAGCACGCCGCCGGTCCAGGATGTGAGAATGCCGAGCGTGTCAGTGAACCGCCCGCGCGGCTCTCCAGCAGGGGTCAGTGACCGCACCGAGACACGTTTTCCCACGTCGGAAGGGGTGATGCGGACCTCCAAGCGTCCGCCCGTGGTGAATTCCACAGTTCTGATCGCCCCTCCTGTTCGTCTTGTGTCCGGGAACGGAGATACTAGGTGTGGGCATCGCCGCCGTCCGAAGCGAAAGAGCGCTCCCGCGCGCCCGCGGCGGAGCCGGGCACCGGCCCGCCAGCCCTAACGAGGAGGAACGACAGCGTGACTTACGTCATCGCGGAGCCTTGTGTCGACCTGAAGGACAAGGCTTGCATCGAGGAGTGCCCGGTCGACTGCATCTACGAGGGCCAGCGGTCCTTGTACATCCACCCGGACGAGTGCGTCGACTGCGGTGCCTGCGAGCCCGTCTGCCCGGTCGAGGCCATCTTCTACGAAGATGACACTCCTGAGGAGTGGAAGGACTACTACAAGGCCAATGTCGAGTTCTTCGACGACCTCGGCTCGCCCGGTGGCGCCAGCAAGCTCGGCCTGATCGAGAAGGACCACCCGCTCATCGCCGCGCTCCCGCCGCAGGAGCACGACGAGTGACCCACGGGTGACCCTCGACGAGTGAGTCACCGGCCAGGCCGGTGACTCCTGCGCAGTCCCGTACGGCGGCCCCAGTGTCCTGCCGCACGGGACTGCGGCGTTTCCCGCGTCGTACCGCCGACGCGTCGTACTGCCGTACCGCCGCACAGGGCGCCCGCGGCTGCCGCAGAAAGTGAGCACCATGCCCTCCGTCTCCGACCGCCTCCCCACCTTCCCGTGGGACCGGCTCGAGCCGTACAAGACCACCGCCGCCGGGCACCCCGACGGCATCGTCGACCTGTCGGTCGGCACCCCCGTCGACCCGGTGCCGGCGCTGGTCCGGCGCGCGCTGACCGAGGCGGCCGACAGCCCCGGCTACCCCACCGTGTGGGGGACGCGGGAGCTGCGGGACGCGCTCACCGGCTGGTGCGAGCGCCGGCTGGGCGCCCGCGGCGTCACCGAACGGAACGTACTGCCCGTGGTCGGCTCCAAGGAACTGGTGGCCTGGCTGCCGACCCAGCTCGGCCTCGGCCCCGGCGACCGGGTGGCCTTCCCACGGCTCGCCTACCCCACCTACGAGGTCGGCGCCAGGCTCGCCCGGGCCGACCACGTCGCCTACGACGATCCCCTGGAGCTGGACCCGGCCGGGCTCAAGCTGCTGTGGCTCAACTCGCCCTCCAACCCGACCGGTCAGGTGCTGCCGCCCGAGAAGCTGCGCGCCGTCGTCGCCTGGGCGCGCGAGCACGGCGTGCTGGTCCTCAGCGACGAGTGCTACCTGGAGCTGGGCTGGGAGGCCGACCCGGTCTCCGTGCTGCACCCGGACGTGTGCGGCGGCTCCTACACGGGCCTGGTGGCCGTGCACTCTCTCTCCAAGCGCTCCAACCTGGCCGGCTACCGCGCGGCCTTCGTCGCGGGCGACAGCGACGTCCTGGGCGAGCTGCTGCACGTCCGCAAGCACGGCGGGATGATGACGCCCGCGCCGGTGCAGGCGGCGACCGTCGCGGCGCTCGGCGACGACACCCATGTGACCGAGCAGCGTGAGCGCTACCGCGCCCGGCGCACCGCGCTGCGCGGCGCGCTGGAGGCCGCGGGCTTCCGGATCGAGCACAGCGAGGCGTCGCTGTATCTGTGGGCGACGCGGGACGAGTCGTGCTGGGACACCGTCGCCGGCCTCGCCGAGCGCGGCGTCCTGGTCGCCCCCGGCGACTTCTACGGCCCCGCCGGTGCGCGGCACGTCCGGGTCGCGCTCACGGCGACCGATGAGCGCGTCGCCGCCGCGGTGCGCCGTCTGAAGGAGTCCTGATGGAGTCCTGAAGGAGCCCTGAAGGAGTAGAGCGCTTCGTTCCGCCACCACGCGAAGGCCGCCCGGACCAGTGAGGTCCGGGCGGCCTTGCGTGTGCCGGGGAATTCAGGGCGGAGACCCTCAACCGAGGGGCAGGCCCCCGAGGTTGGCGGTGGAGGGCAGCTTGGTGTCGGCAGCGGCGGAGGCGGCCTCGCCCAGCAGGTCACCGGCCTTGCCCGCGGCGTTCCCCGCGAGGTGGTGCGCGGTGGGTGCCACGGTCTTGCCGGCCTTGCCCACGGTCCGGCCGGCGGTCGGCACGGCCGTCCTGACGGCGTTGCCGCCGGTCTCGCCGACGACCTTGGTGGTGTCACGGGACGTCTTGTCCAGCGTGTTGCCGACGCCCTCGCCGTCCAGCTTGTCGATCCCGCCCACGGGGCTCGCGGGCAGTTCCACGGCGCTCGCGGCTCCGGCGGCACCGACGACGGTGGCTGCGCCGGCTGCCGTCAGCAGCGCGGTGCGGGCGATCCGGCGCGTGAGGGGGTTGGACATGGTGCTCCTTTGACGGAGAGGGGTTCTTGACGTGTCAGCCGGGGTCCCCCGGTCAGACGCAGTGCCTATCGGCCGGAACGGCGGGAAGGTTGCGGGGGACGAGGGTAAAGGATTGGCAATCCAGGTTTGCCGCGTGAGGCGCCAAACTGGGCATTCCTCGCAGCCGGTTGACCTGTACCGGAGGAGCCGAACCGGCCGCTGCCAGGCACGATTCGCCGAGCGTGTTCACCCCTCGCGGCGACCGTCGCGCGAGGGAAGAAACGTCCACCCTGTGGACCGGGTTGGTCCTTGAGGGGGATGGGCTGGACTAGTGACCGGTGGCCAGCCGAAGGTCCACCGCGTCGTCGCCGGCGCTTCCGGTGCCGCCGCGCTTCGCATCGCCCGGGCCCGCCTCGCGCCAGCCGTCCCCCGAGCGCGCGGCGCTCCACACCAGGCCCCCGTAGGAGATCCGCTCGATGTGCAGCCCCGCGGCGTTCGCGACCGCCCAGTGGGCCAGCTCCCATCCCCGGCGCCGGCCGTGCGCGGGCAACGTGACGCCCGGCTCCGCCTCGGCGCGGGCGGCGGTGTGTGCCGCGGGGCGCGTCGTGGTGTGTGCCGGGGAGCGCGCCGTCCGAGTCGTCGTGTGCGCCGCGCTGCCGCGCGCCCGGGGACCGGTCGCGGTCAGCGTGCCGGTGTCCTCGGACAGCGCCTCCGGGCCGAACTCCCGTACCAGCCGGTCGCGTACGCGCTTCGGGTCGCCCGGCTTGCCGAGCTGCCGGGTGTCTGTCGTACAGCTGAGCGCGGCGGGGCGGCGGCCGGTGAGCGCACCGGTCAGCAGCGTGGCGTTCATCTCGTGCTTGGCGTACGCCTGCGGGAAGCCGCTGCGCTGCACCCGCTGCGCGGCGACGGTCAGCGGCAGCCTGGAGTAGCCGGGAACCTTCGCCAGGTGGTCGTAGAACCGGCCCGCCGAGTAGACCGCGTCCTGGATCTGCTCGGCGGTGCCCCAGCCCTGCGAGGGGCGCTGCTGGAAGAGCCCGACCGAGTCGCGGTCCCCGTGGCCGATGTTGCGCAGCTGCGACTCCTGCATGGCCGTGGCCAGGGCTATGGTCACCGCCCGTTCGGGCAGCCCGCGTTGGGAGGCGACGGCGGCGATGGTCGCAGCGTTGGCGGCCTGTGCCGGCGTGAGTTCGTACTCGTCCGAGGCGTCGTCGCGCGAGGTGCCCGAAGCGCCCGAGCCTGTGCCCTCGCCGCCGGTGGCGCGTACGGTGCACATCGGGCCGTCCTGGAACGTCAGCCCGCGTACCGCGACATAGGCGACGACGGCGAGCAGCACGGCGCAGGCCACGGCGACCCTGAGGAGTCTGCCGCGGCCCCGGGTGCTGGGCGTGCGCTCGGGCATGCGTGACGAGCGTTCCGGTCGTGAGTGGGGCACGCGCCCAAAGGTAGCCGCTGGCCACGACGGCCTCGTCAGGGCCGGGGCACACACGCGGCCCGGTGCGCCCGCCGTAGGCTGGGGCCATGTCTCACAGCGCACTCGACCTGCAACAGGACGCCGCCCGGCTCACCGCGCGGCTGGTGGACTTCCCCTCCGAGAGCGGGAACGAGAAGGCGCTGGCGGACGCCGTCGAAGCGGCCCTCGGCGAGCTGCCCCATCTGAGCGTCGACCGCTACGGCAACAACGTGGTGGCCCGCACCGGCCTCGGCCGGGCCGAGCGCGTCATTCTCGCGGGCCACATCGACACCGTGCCGATCGCCGAGAACGTGCCCTCCCGGCTGGACGAGAACGGCGTGCTGTGGGGCTGCGGCACCAGCGACATGAAGGCGGGCGTCGCGGTGCAGCTGCGCATCGCGGCGACCGTGCCCGAGCCCAACCGCGACCTGACGTTTGTCTTCTACGACAACGAGGAGGTCGCCGCGCACCTCAACGGCCTCGGCCACATCGCCGACGCCCACCCCGACTGGCTGGCGGGCGATTTCGCCGTACTGCTGGAGCCCTCCGAGGGCCGGGTGGAGGGCGGCTGTCAGGGCACGCTGCGGGTGAAGATGCACTTCCGCGGCACCCGTTCGCACTCGGCCCGCAGCTGGCTGGGCGCCAACGCCATCCACGCGGCCGGGCCGGCCCTGGAGCGGCTGGCCGGTTACCAGCCCCGGCGGCCGTTGATCGACGGGCTGGAGTACCGCGAGGGCCTCAACGCCGTCGGGATCGAGGGCGGGGTCGCCGGCAACGTCATCCCGGACCTGTGCACCGTCACCGTCAACTACCGCTACGCGCCCGACCGCAGCGAGCAGGAAGCGCTCGACCATGTGCGGGAGGTGTTCGCCGACTGCGGCGTCGAAGAGTTCGAGGTGGACGACAGCTCGCCGGGCGCGCTGCCAGGGCTCTCGCACCCGGCGGCCCGCGCCTTTCTCGACGCGGTGGGCGGCGAGCCGCTCCCCAAGTACGGCTGGACGGATGTCTCCCGGTTCAGCGCCCTGGGGGTGCCCGCTGTCAACTACGGCCCCGGGGATCCCAATCTCGCCCACAAGAGGGACGAGCGGGTGGAGACCGCGCTCATCACCCGGTGCGAGGAGCGGCTGCGGCGCTGGCTGACGTCCTGACCTGCGGCGGCCCGGGCCACGCCACCTGCCGGTAAGCCGATCGACAGCTGCCGGACGCGCGAATTCCGGGCGGGCCTCTTCGCCGTCAGCATACCCTGAGCGGGAAAGATCGCAGGCGGAAGGAGTGTCGTAGATGACCGACGGACCCGGCAAGGAGCCGAAGGAACAGCGGCTGGGCCCGGTCGTGCGCCGCCGCGACCAGGTGCAGCCGGGGACCACGGACCAGCGGCTGCTGGACACCGCGGGCCCCTCGGATTTCATCCACCAGGACCCCTGGCGGGTGATGCGCATCCAGTCCGAGTTCGTCGAGGGCTTCGGTGCCCTGGCCGAACTGGGCCCCGCCGTCAGCGTCTTCGGCTCTGCCCGTACCCCGGTGGAGTCCCCGGAGTACGACAGCGGCGTGCGCATCGGCCGGGCGCTGGCCGAGGCGGGCTTCGCCGTGATCACCGGCGGCGGCCCCGGGGCGATGGAGGCGGCCAACAAGGGCGCGCTGGAGGCGGGCGGCACCTCGGTGGGGCTCGGCATCGAGCTCCCCTTCGAGCAGGGCATGAACAAGTACGTCGACATCGGCGTGAACTTCCGCTACTTCTTCGTCCGCAAGACGATGTTCGTGAAGTACGCCAGCGGCTTCGTCGTCCTCCCCGGCGGACTGGGCACCCTGGACGAGCTGTTCGAGGCACTGACCCTGGTGCAGACCCAGAAGGTCACCCGCTTCCCGATCGTGCTCTACGGCACGGAGTACTGGAAGGGCCTCACCGACTGGGTACGCCGCTCCGTGGTCGGCGGCGGCAAGGCCTCCGAACGCGACCTGGAGCTGTTCCACGTCACCGACGACATCGACGAGGCCATCGCCCTGGTGACCAAGGAGGTCGGCGGCTAGCGTGTGTGCGCCCCGAAGGGGCGCGGGGAACTGCGCGAACGACCACGAGGCACCCGCAGCCTGCAAACAACGGTAAGGGGCACCCCCTCCCCGGAACAGTGAAGGCCCTAGGCGAGCCCTCGGCGAGCCACCGCAGGCGGCCGGTACCCCGCAATGGAAGAAACCATATCCAGCACCTGCTTCGTCTCGGCCACCTCGTGCACGCGATAGACCCGCGCCCCGAGCCACGCCGAGACCGCGGTCGTGGCCAGGGTGCCGGTCAGCCGCTCCTTGACGGGGCGGTCCAGCGTCTCGCCGACGAAGTCCTTGTTGGACAGCGAAACCAGCACCGGCCAGCCCGTCTCCGTCAGCCGGCCCAGCCCCCGCGTCGCCTCCAGCGAGTGCCGCGTCGACTTCCCGAAGTCGTGCCCCGGATCGATGAGGATGCCGTCCCGCCGCACCCCGAGCTCCACCGCGCGCTCGGCCAGCCCGAGGGTCACCCGCAGGATGTCCTCGACGACGCCGCTGGCGCCCGGCGCGCCGTCCGTACCGGCCGGAGGCTCGTACGCCACCCGGTGCGGACGGGTGCGCGGTTCGGCGCCACCCGCATGTGTGCACACCAGCCCCGCGCCGTACCGCGCGGCGACCTCGGCCAGCCGGGGATCGACCCCGCCCCAGGCGTCGTTGAGCAGATCGGCGCCCGCCTCGCACACCGCCTCGCCCACCTCGTGCCGCCAGGTGTCGACGCTGATCACCACGTCCGGCCAGCGCCGCCGCACCTCAGCCACGAAGCCGACGGTGCGCCGCGCCTCCTCCTCTGCCGTGACCTCGTCCCCCGGGCCCGCCTTCACCCCGCCTATGTCGATGATGGCGGCCCCCTCCGCCACCGCCTGCTCGACCCGGTCGAGCGCGGGCTCGTCGCGGAAGGTGGCGCCGCGGTCGTAGAAGGAATCCGGTGTCCGGTTCACGATCGCCATGACCACCGGCTCGTGCTCCCCGAACTCGCGCGTACCCAGGCGCAGCATCAGCCTTCCTCTTCCTCTCGGCGGTGCCCGCCTGCTGCCCGCACCCGCGTGGCTCGTGCACCGATCCCCGCCGCCGACCATAGCTGTCACCGGGCCGTGGCACGATCAGGGTCGGCCCACATCCGGCAACCACTCGGGAGTCGATCCGTGTTCGTGTTCCTGCTGATCTCGCTTGTCGTGGTCGTCGCCGCGGTGACGCTCGCCGTCGTCGGGAGCGCCGAGCGGCCCGGCAGCGGGAGCCACGGTGCGGCGGGCGGGCTCGCCGATGTGCCGCCCGACCTGCTGGACGAGCCATTGCCGCCCGAGCGTCCTGTCACCCACGCGGATGTGGCGGGGCTGCGCCTCGCAGTCGGGGTGCGCGGTTACCGGATGGAGCAGGTCGACGACGTCCTCGACCGGCTCGGCGCCGAGCTCGCCGAGCGGGACGCGCGGATCGCCGAGCTGGAGTCCGCGCTGGCCGGCGCCCAGGCCGTCGCGATGGGCCGGGCCACGGGGGCGGGCGGTCCGCACGGCACGGGCCCGCGCGAGGACGAGCCGCAGGACCGCAACCCGCACACCGCGAGCGGCCCGGAGGGGAACGCGCAATGACCACCGAACCAGTGACGGCCACCGCCCCCGAGGCGCCCGAAGGCGGGCCACTGCCCGGCCCCGACGGCCTGCTGCGCTGCCCCTGGGGCAGCACGCCGGAGGACTACGCCGCGTACCACGACTCCGAGTGGGGCCGCCCCGTGCACGGTGACGACGCGCTCTACGAGCGGCTGTGCCTGGAGGGCTTCCAGTCGGGCCTGTCCTGGCTGACGATCCTGCGCAAGCGCCCGGCCTTCCGTGCCGCCTTCGCGGACTTCCACATCCCCGCGGTGGCCCGGTTCACCGAGGACGACGAGGAACGGCTGCTGGCCGACAGCGGCATCGTCCGCAACCGCGCCAAGATCAGCGCGGCACTCAACAACGCCCGGGTGGCCGCCGAGTGGGAGCCCGGCGAGCTGGACCGCCTGGTGTGGTCGTACGCACCCGACCCGGCCTCTCGGCGGGCTCCCCGTACGACGGCCGAGGTCCCGGGCAGCACCCCCGAGTCCACGTCCCTGGCCAAGGCACTCAAGAAGCGCGGCTTCCGCTTCGTCGGCCCCACCACCGCATACGCCCTGATGCAAGCCTGCGGCCTGGTCAACGACCACCTGGCCGACTGCTGGCGCCGCTGACCGCGCTCCGAAGGGGCGCGGGGAACTGCGCGCCCAGCCACAGCAACACCCGCAGCTGCGAACACGGGCAGGGGCAGCCCCTGCCCAGAGTCAGGGAGGGGGCAACACAACACTCGCCGAGCAACCCCTAGCGCCCAGAAAACCGCGGCCGCTCCTTCTTCACGAACGCCTCCACCGCAATGCGGTGATCCGCGGAATCGCCCAGCCGCAACTGGAGTTCGGACTCCTTGCCGAGCGTCTCGGCGAGCGAGTGCGAGGCCCCGAACGCGAGGGACTCCTTGAGTGCCGCGTACGCCGCGGTCGGCCCCTGGGCGAGCTCGCGGGCGACGGCCTCGGCCTCGGCAGCGAGCTCACCGGCGGGCACCACACGGTTGGCCAGCCCCAGCTGAAGCGCCTCATCAGCCTTGATGCTGCGCGGGAAGAGCAGCAGATCCGCGGCCCTTCCCGGGCCGATCAGCCGGGGAAGCGTCCAGGAGACGCCGGAGTCCGCGGTCAGCGCCACCCCGGCGAAGGAGGTGTTGAACGCGGCGGTGTCCGCCACCACCCGGTAGTCGCACGCGAACGCGAAGCCGGCGCCCGCCCCGGCCGCCACCCCGTTCACGCCGGCCACCACCGGCTTGGGCATCCCGGCGAGCGTCAGTGTGATCGGGTTGTAGTGCTCCTCGACCGTGTTCAGGGCGCCACCGCCGCTCCGCTCCAGGGCGCCGGTGTGCTCCTTGAGGTCCTGGCCCACACAGAAGGCCCGGCCGCTCCCGGTGAGCAGCACGGCACGCACCGCGTCGTCGTCCGCGGCCCGCCGGAGGGTGTCGCGCAGGGCGACCTTGGTCTCGTTGTCGAGGGCGTTCATCGCGTCGGGCCGGTTGAGGGTGACCGTCGCGAGACCCTCGTTCACTTCGTAGCGCACGGTGTCGGACATGCGCTCAGCATGACCTAGATCATCGGGTCCTGACAGGGCACGCACCGGCCTGTCCGGCGGGTGCGGATGTGACCTGCGTCAAACCGCCGGGGACCGGCGGAGGAGCGGAATCCGGGCAGTACCGCAGGGTGATCGCCACATTGGGTGGTTTTGTGTGCGGCCGAGGAAGAAGAGATGTGGACCGATGTTGGTCATCGGGTCCTGCCATGCGGGATAATGGCTGGGAAGCAATGTGTTCGATGCCGGTGAAACTGTGCCCGCTTACGGGACCCCCGGCGCGATCGGCTGGTTTCAGGAAGGGGAACGAGCATGGCGGCCATGAAGCCGCGGACGGGCGACGGCCCGCTCGAGGTGACCAAAGAGGGGCGGGGCATCGTCATGCGCGTTCCGCTCGAAGGCGGTGGGCGACTCGTCGTCGAGCTGACACCGGATGAGGCGACGGCGCTTGGCGAGGAGCTGAAGAAGGTCTGCGGCTGAGCAGTCCGCGGACGGCCGCCCCGGGGCGCACGCGCAGCGCGTGCACCCCGGGGCGTCGTCGTCTCCTGTCCCGCGGCGAGCTGTGTACTTGGCGTAACTTCACCGTCACTCACCGCGTTTGACGGCGCACAGCAGACCGTCACCGACCGGCAGCAGCGCCGGCACCAGCACCTTGCTCTCCCGTACCGTGCGCAACAGCTCGCGCAGCCGCAGCACTTCAGGGGAGTGCGCCGTCGGCTCGCCCGTACGTCCCTCGGCGAAGACCCCGGCGAAGCAGATCAGCCCGCCGTCGCGCAGCAGTCGCAATGATTCGGCGAGGTAGTCCAGGCACTCCGTACGGTCGCCGTCGCAGAAGACGAGGTCGTATCCGCCGTCCGCGAGCCGGGGCAGTACATCCAGGGCCCGGCCGGGGATGAAGCGCACCCTGTTGCCCCCGTTGCCCACGAATCCGGCGGCGCGGAACGCCTCGCGGGCGAACTGCTGACGCTCCGGTTCGATGTCGACCGTCGTGAGCACCCCGTCGGGCCGCATCCCGTGCAGCAGGTGCAGCCCGGAGACCCCGGTTCCGGTGCCGATCTCCGCGACCGCCTTGGCCCCGGCGGCCGCCGTCAGCAGCCGCAGTGCCGCTCCGGTGGCAGGGGAGACCGTGCGCAGCCCTGCTTCCTGGGCCCGGTCGCGGGCCCAGCGCAGTGCTTCGCTCTCGGCGTTCTCGACCAGCTCGGCGCCGTACGCGTCGGCGAACCCCCAGCTCGTCTGCCGGTTGCCGGTAATGGCCCTCTCCTGTCCCCGTCCTCCACGCAATCGTGACTGTATCCGTTGGGCCGGGAACCTGCTGATCGGACTGGGCGTTGAGGGAGCAGGGACCGCAAGAGGGCGGTCGGCAAAGCCGGGCAATTTTTCTTATCCGGAGCTAACGGGAGATGTGGCTATGGTAGGGGCTCCAGTGGACACCACCAGAGCCGACAGGGGAGGTGCGGCTGCGAGCCGCGACCGCGGCGTCTTCTCAAGATTCCGCAGGTCGACGGGACAGCCGAAATCCGTGACCGACACCGCTGACCAGTCCCGCACCGCCGACTCCGCGACCACGGCGACTTTCGCGACCGATGCGGACGCGCAGGCGTGGACCCCTCCCTCCTGGGAGGAGATCGTCAGCA
This sequence comes from Streptomyces oryzae, assembly GCF_017676365.1. Taxonomy (GTDB): domain Bacteria; phylum Actinomycetota; class Actinomycetes; order Streptomycetales; family Streptomycetaceae; genus Streptomyces; species Streptomyces oryzae. The sequence goes on along the minus strand of NZ_JADKMA010000058.1, from coordinate 3,363 downwards.
CCCACAGCGCCCGGGTCTACCGGCTGGCCTACCGCCTGACCGGCAACCAGCACGACGCGGAGGACCTCACCCAGGAAGTCTTCGTCCGCGTCTTCCGCTCGCTGTCGACCTACACGCCAGGCACCTTCGAGGGCTGGCTGCACCGCATCACCACGAACCTCTTCCTGGACACGGTCCGCCGCAAGCAGCGCATCCGTTTCGACGCGCTCGCCGACGACGCCGCCGAGCGGCTCCCCAGCCGCGAGCCCACCCCGCAGCAGCACTTCAACGACACCCACTTCGACGCGGACGTCCAGCAGGCCCTGGACACCCTGGCCCCGGAGTTCCGCGCCGCCGTGGTGCTCTGCGACATCGAAGGTCTGTCGTACGAGGAGATCGCCGCGACCCTCGGGGTGAAGCTGGGCACCGTCCGCAGCCGTATCCACCGTGGCCGCTCGCACCTGCGCAAGGCGCTCCGGCACCGCTCGCCCGCCGCCAGGGCCGAGCAGCGCACCCCGAGCGCGGTGGTGCCGACGGCCCGGACAGGCGAGGTGAGTGCCGGGTGACCTCCGCCGAACACCACCTCGGAGACCGCCTCGCCGCCCTTGTGGACGGCGAGTTGGGGCACGACGCCCGCGAGCGGGTCCTCGCCCACCTGGCGACCTGTCAGGGCTGCAAGGCCGAGGCCGACGCGCAGCGCCGGCTCAAGAACGTCTTCGCGGACGCGGCGCCGCCGCCACCCCCGGCCGGGCTGCTCGCCCGGCTGCAGGGGCTGCCGGCGGACGGCGGTCTTCACGCGGGGCGGCTCGACGACGACGATCGCGGGCCCGGCGCACCGGGAGGACCCTCGGGCGGGGAACCAGCAGCGGGCAGCGCGTTCACCGCGACCGCGCTGCCCGGCGGCTCCACCCGCTCCCCATGGGCGTTCGACCATCTGCCGTCCGGCCGGTCCGGCGGCCGCAGCCCGCTCACCCCGCACCGCGGTTTCCGGATACATGAGATCCCGGGCCCCGCTCGCGCCGACGGGGCCGCCGAGCGGGCTGTCGACCGTGCCGCCCACCGGGTCGCCGACCGCGCCGAGCGTGAGCGCTCCGCCTCCCGTGGGCGCCGCTTCGCCTTCGCCGCGGCGGGAGCGTTCTCGCTGGCGGCCCTGGCTCTCGGCGGCACCCTGGCGTCCGGTGCCGCGGGCGGCTCCGGCGGCACGAACGCCGACAATCCGTCCGCCAACTCGGTGCGCAGCTCGGCCTCCGGCTCCGGCGCCGCCCGGGACGCCAGACGGCGAGGGGGCGACCACCGCGGCGGAGCGCAGAGCACCCGCGCCTCGGAGCCCGGCCCCACCTTCGCCCCTGTCGCCTCGCACGGCGTCGCAGCCCCCAGGGCGCGGCTGACCGCTCCGGTGAGCCTGTTGCAGCGCTCGGCCTCCAGGCCGCTGTCGCTGCTGAAGCCGTCACGCGTCTCTCCCGCCACCAACGGCGTTGGCTGGTACGGCGAGAGCGGTGCGATGGGCACCTTCAGCTCACTGCGCGGGTCGGGGGCCCTGGTGCCCGGAGGGCCCGAGGAGCCGTCCGCCGAGGTGCGGCTGGCCCGGAGCGCCGACCGGCCCGATCCCACGGTGCTGCGGTCCTTCCCCGGCCGGGCGCCGGTGGCGACGGGCTCGCTCTCCGTCTCGGCCACCGCGACCGGCCCGGCGGGGCGCTGACGCTGACACGGGCGGACGCGATCTTTTCCGGTGGCCCGCGCGGCCTGTTGTGGCCTGCATCGGCGTCCACGTTCCGGCCTCGTCCCGGCCACCGGCGTCCGCACTGGGTCTCGCGCCGTGCTCGAACCGGCCTCCGGCTCGGCCCCGCTTGCTCGGTGCAATCTGCCGGACCGGGGCGACAGGGGCTCCTCCATGGCGATTGAGGAGCCTCGGCCTCGCTTGCGCGGTGCAACCGGAGCCGGGACGTTCGTCCGCCGGCGCTGTGTCGCGTTGACGCCCGCTGGGCGGTGCGCCGCGTTCCTGGTTGAATCCTCTCGGCAATCCCGTCGCCCAGCCGGAGGCACACCTCCGGGGGCACCTCCCGGCCGAAGACCGGGGGAGGCGGCCGGGGGAGAGTGAGCAGTGCGGGTGATCAGCTGGAGAGGGCATGGACGAGCCGAAAGCCACCAGGCAGGAGCCGAAGTGGTGGAGCCGCCCACGCTGGGCCCCTGGCAAGCGCCCGTCCCGCTCCGACCCCCCTTCCGTGCGGGGTGACGCACAGGGGCCGCCGGGCGCGCCCGACGCCCCCGCCGCGCAGCCCGCGCCGGGTGACCCCGGCGCGGCCCGTACGCCGGGAACCCCCGCGCAGGCCGCCAATGGCGCACCGGCAACCGAGCAGGCGGCGGTGCCCGTTCCGGCGGCTCGCCCGGAGCCGCTGCACGGGGTGGACCCGTACTCCACACCCCCCTACGGAGGCCCCGGCCCCTGGGCACCCGCACCACCGGTACAGCGCCCGACGGTCACCCCGCCGCATGGCGTGACCTTGCCGCCTGGCACCACGACGCCACCGCACGGCGTGACCCTGCCGCCTGGCTCCGCGACGCCGCCCCACGGCGTCACCTTGCCGCCCGGCTCCGCGGGCCCGGAGCATGGCGCGGTCCCGCCGTCCGGCTCCGCGACGCCGCCGCATGGTGCTGTTCCATCCGGCACCGCGGCTCCACCTCACGAGGGTGCTTTGCCACCTGGCTCGGTGACCCCGGCTCACGGCGTGGCGCGGCCCACCGGTACTGCGACTCCGGCGCACGGTATCTCCTTGCCGCCCGGCTCCGCGGGTCCGGAGCATGGCGGTGCTGTGCCGTCCGGCACCACGACACCCCCGCACGGTGTCAGCTTGCCGCCCAGCAGTGTGACGCCGCCCCGCGGCGTGGCTGTGCCGCCCGGCTCTGCGACGCCGCTGCACGATGGTGCTCCGCCGCCTGGCTCCGCGACGCCGCCCCACGGCGTCACCTTGCCGCCCGGCTCCGCGGGTCCGGAGCATGGCGCGGTCCCGCCGTCCGGCTCCGCGACGCCGACGCACGGGGCGACCTCGCCCACCGGCTCCGCGACTCCGGCGCATGGCGTCACCTTGCCGCCTGGCTCCGCCACACAGCCGCAAGGTGTGGCTGTGCCATCCGGCACTGCGACTCCGGCGCATGGTGTGACCTTGCCGCCTGGCACCACGACGCCGCCCCACGGCGTGGCTCTGCCGCCTGGCTCCGCCACACCACCGCAAGGTGTGGCTCTGCCGTCCGGCACTACGACCCCGGCCCACGGCGTCACCGTGCCGCCTGGGACTACGGCACCACCCCACGGCGTCACCCCGCCGTCCGGCACCACGACACCGTCCCACGGCGTGCCGACCGGCGGCTCCCTCCCCAGCTCCGGCC
>NZ_JADKMA010000057.1 GCF_017676365.1 Streptomyces oryzae | reverse complement strand
CCCTCCACCCCCAGGTCCTGGACCGCACCACCGCCACCGGCATCCGGGTGAGCTGCCGGGGGAGTGGTCGGCGCCGGAGGGGGTGGCCGGTGCGCCGTACGGAGGGTTCCGGGTTGCGGGGTGGCCGTGGTACGCGTGACATGGCGGTGACGGCATGTCGCCGCCTCCTCCGTCCGCCCGTACCCAAGGACCCCGGATGACACCTCTGCAACTGGTCTCCCGCCCGCTTCTCGGCGCGTTCTTCGTGAATGCGGGAGTGGGAACGCTGAGCAATCCCGAGCCCCCGGCCGGGATGGCGGCGCCCTTCCTGGACAAGCTGCGCGAGAAGGTCCCGCTGCCGGGCGACGATGTGAAGCTCGTACGGGTGAACGCCGCCGTGCAGGTGGTGGCCGGCGCCCTGCTCACCACGGGGCGCGCCCCGCGTACCGCCGCGCTGGCGCTGGCCGCCTCGCTGCTGCCCACCACCCTGGCCGGGCACCCGTTCTGGGAGGAGGAGGACCCGGGACAGCGCGCGGCCCAGCGGATCCACTTCGGCAAGAACACCGCCATCATGGGCGGTCTGCTCGCTGTCGTCAGCGACGCCAACCACCAGGCGGTCGCCCACGCGATGCGGAGCCGCTTCAAGAAGCACATCAAGGGTCACAAGGCGGCGCACTGCCCGGTGCACACCCGGCATGCCGCACGCGGTCACGGCCCCGGCCGCAAGGCGTAGCCCTGCACCACACGTCGTAGCCCCGCACAGGGCCGCGGGCTCAGGACCCCTTGAGGTGGTACTTGCAGCCCTGCGAGCTCTTGCCCCCGGCGTTCTCGTCCACCTTCTTGCCGTCGACCTTGAGGACGCACGGGGGGAAGACGAACTTCCCGTTGGCGCCCTTCACGGCCTGCGGCGTGACATACAGCTGTACGCCGGTCTTCAACTGGGCACCTTCGAGGGTGACTTCGGTCGTCTTCTTCCAGGGCAGCGTCGCCGTTCCGAAGTGGCTGGAGCCGGCTGCCCACCCGATCTGCGAGGAGCCGGTGCCCTGGACCTCCAGGGTCACCTCGTGGGTTTCGGGCGGCCCCGGCTTCTTCTTCGACTTCGCCGCCGACGCGGGTTTGTCGTCGCCTCCCCCGGAACCGACGCCGCAGCCGGCCAGCAGAACGCCCGCCATGACCAAGGCCACTCCCGAGACTGTCCTGCGCACCTTCTTCTCCTCCGCGTCGACGACCCAATACTTGCCGGGAATCCGACCGGTGAGCCTAGTGGGGCGGAAGCAGCGGGGTGGGGGAAACGAGCAGGAGACAGGCCGGAATCGCAAGACGGCATATGCCTGGTCCGGCGCGCTTCGCGCATACCCGGGCCGACGGCCGTCAGTTCGGCGCGCCGTCGTCCTCCACGGCCGGCATGAACGCGCGCAGCCACTGCTCGGACTGCGTGATGTGGGCCTCCGCCGCGGTGGAGGCCGCGCCCGGGTCCCGGTCCGCGATCGCGGTGGCCAGCGCCCGGTGGCCCTCGTTGCTCATGCGCCGTAGCTCCGGGCCCTCGGGGACGGTGAAGACCTGGTACTTGCGGGAGCGGGCGCGGAAGACCGACAGCAGCGAGGCCAGGGTGGGGTTCCCGCCGGCTCTGGTGATCTCGGCGTGGAAGATGTGGTCGAGCTCGGAGAACTTGGCGGGGTCGTCGGTGGCGTCGATGGCCTCGATGAGTGAGAAGAGCGTCCGGATCGTTTCCGGGGTGGCCCGCGCGGCCGCCTTGGCCGCTGCGTGGCTCTCCAGCACCCGCCGGATCTCGTAGACCTCCAGCAGTCCGGGCAGCGGCAGCAGCTCGAGCGTCAGCGAGAGGCTGCCTATCACGTCCTCGGGCCGGAGCTGGGAGACGTAGGTGCCGGAGCCGTGCCGCGGCTCGACCACCCCCAGGGCGGCGAGCATCCGCACCGCCTCGCGCAGGGGCCCTCGGGACACCCCCAGTTCCTCGCAGAGTTCGGCCTCGGCCGGGATGCGCTCGCCCGCGCCCAGACGTCCCGTAGCGATCATGTGCCGTAGGCCGTGGAACGCCTTGTCGACTGCGGACATCGGACTCCTCCCCTGACGGCCGGGATCTCGCCGGCCCTCGGTGCACTGTAGCGACCCACCGGAACGTCATCAGAAGTCTTGGGGGTAACGGTCACTATTCGTCTGATGAATCTTGATGAAGAGCCCTTGCCGGGGCGGGAACGACGTGCCAATATGCCGAGTCATCATACAAGTCCCAGGGGTGATCTGACGACCACCGCTCTCCGGGACGCCAAGATCCGGGTAGATACGGAGTCCCGTGAGCGAGACCGAGGTCACCACGGCGCCGCGCCCGCTGCTGCTGGCGGACGGCCGGCCGGCAGCCGACGCGTGGTCGCTCGACCCCGCCATGAAGCATCTGAACCACGGCTCGTTCGGCGCCGTCCCGCTGGTGGCGCAGGAGCAGCAGGCCGCGCTGCGGGCGGAGATGGACCGCTCGCCGGTGGTGTGGTTCCCGGCCCTGCCGGGGCGGGTCGCCGCCGCCCGGGCCGAACTCGCCGCCTTCCTCGACGTCGCGCCCGGCGACCTGGCCCTGGTGCCGAACGCGAGCGCCGGCGCCAGCTCCGTCTACGCCGCGATCCCCCGCCGCCGCGGCGGCGAGATCGTCGTGACCGACCACGGCTACGGCGCCGTGACCATGGGTGCCGAGCGGCTGGCCCGCCGCTGGGGCGGCCGGGTCCGCACCGCCCGGGTGCCGCTGGACGCGGATGAGGAGCAGGCGTACCAGGCCGTGGCAGTCGAGCTCTCCGCCGCCACCGACCTCGTCGTGGTGGACCAGATCACTTCGGCGACCGCGCGCCGGCTGCCGGTGGCGCGGATCGGCGCGGAGGCGCGCCAACGCGGTATCCCGCTGCTCGTGGACGGCGCGCACGCGCCCGGCCTGATCGACGCCCCGCTGGCCGGCGTCGCGTGCGACTTCTGGGTCGGCAACCTGCACAAGTGGGGCTGCGCGCCGCGCGGCACCGCCACGCTGGTGGCCCGTGGGCCACTGCGCGAACAGCTCCACCCGCTGATCGACTCGTGGGGTGCCGCGGAGCCGTTCCCCGACCGCTTCGATCACCAGGGGACGGTGGACGTCACCAGCTACCTCGCGGCGCCGGCCGCGCTCGACTTCGTGGGGCGCACCTGGGGCTGGCAGGCCGCACGCCGGTACATGGACGACCTTGCCGACTACGGCGCGCAGGTCATCGGCGCCGCGGTCGCCGAGCTGACCGGCGCCGACGCCGCGGTCGACGTCGGCATGCCGGTACCCGGTATGCGGCTGGTGCGGCTGCCCGACGGCCTGGCCGGTACCCGCGTCGAAGCCGACGCGCTGCGCGACCGCGCGGCCCAAGAGCTGGGCGTCGAGGTGGCGTTCACCAGCTTCGGCGGCGCCGGCTACCTCCGTCTCTCCGCCCACGTCTACAACACTCCGGCCGACTACGAATACTTCGCCGAGGTCTGCGTCCCTGCCCTCGGCGAGTGGGCCCGCGCGGCCCGCGAGCACCCGACAGAGAGGCCAGCACGATGAGAAGAAGGACGGCAGCCCTGGCCCTGGGCACCGCCGCCGCGATGGTCCTGACCAGCTGTTCAGCCATGAGCGGCGGCGACGGCGGGACGGTCACGGTCACCATGGTCGAGAGCCTGACGAACCCCACCCGCACGGACCTGCTGAAGGACCTCATAGCGGACTTCGAGAAGAAGAACCCGAAGATCAAGGTCAAACTGATCTCGCCGCCGACCGAGCAGGCCGACCAGAAGCTGCAGCAGATGCTCCAGTCCGGCACCGGTGTCGACGTGCTCGAGGTCCGTGACATCACCGTCGGCCCGTGGTCGACCAACGGCTGGCTCTACGACATGAAGAAGGACCTCAAGGGCTGGGACGGCAAGCAGGCCATGACGGAGAACGCCGTCAAGGCCTCTGAAGACGCCAAGGGCAGGACCTACTTCCTCCCCTACGGCTTCTACGGGCTGAGCCTCTTCTACCGCACCGACCTGATCAAGCAGGCCGGGTTCAGCAAGCCGCCGGCCACCTGGAAGGAGCTGCTGAAGCAGGCGTCGGCCATCCACGACCCGGCGAAGCGCCGGTACGGCTACGCTTTCCGCGGCGGCGAGAACGCCAACAGCAACGTCACCGCCGCGATCTCGGCGTACGTCGCCGACGAGATCGACCCCGACAACGGCTTCCGGCTCAAGGACGGCGGCAGCATCTTCTCCGCCCCTGCTGCGCAGGACGCGGTCGACACGTACTTCCAGCTGTTCAAGAAGGCCTCACCCAAGTCGTCCGTCTCCTGGGCCTATCCCGAGATGGTGGAGGGCTTCTCCAACGGCTCCACCGCCTTCCTGCTCCAGGACCCCGAGGTGATCGCCACCGTCCGGGAGTCCAAGGCGATCGGCGAGGACCAGTGGAGCACGGCCCCGCTGGTGAGGGGGCCGAGCGGCAAGACCGTCCAGCCGCTGGCCACCGCCGGCTGGGGCGTCGCGGACAGCAGCGGCCACAAGGCCGAGGCGGTGAAGCTGGTGAAGTTCCTCTCCCAGGGTGCGGCGTCGACGACCTTCACCAAGAAGAACAGCCTCGTGCCGATCCTGAAGTCGGCGAACGACGACAAGTTCTACAAGACCGGCCCCTGGTCGAGCTACCTGAAGATGACCGAGCAGCCGGAGAAGTACCAGGTTGTCACCCAGCCGCGCGGCGTCCCCTGGTGGACCGAGTGGGGGAAGAAGGCTGACGCCGATGTGCAGAAGGTGCTGCTCGGCAAGATGACCCCCAAGGAGCTGCTGGCCGAGTGGGACGCCTACTGGACCGAGAAGTGGGCGAAGGAGAAGTAGGCATGCCCATCGTGTCCCCGACCAGGCAACCGGCCCGGCCGCGGCCGGGCCGGTCCTCCCCCGCGAAGGGCGCCCCGCCTTCCGGCGGCCCGGCGACGAGCCGGCGCAGGCCGGAGTTCACCGCCAGGCGCGCGCTGACCATCGCCGCGTTCATGGCGCCGGCCGCGCTCTTCGTCGCCCTCTTCACGTACTACCCGATGATCGCCGGCAGCCAGATGGCGTTCCGCAACTGGAAGCTGACCGACCTGACCGACACCTCCTGGGTGGGCCTGAAGAACTTCCGGGACGTCTTCGCCGACCCGGCGTGGAGCACGGTGCTCGGCAACACCGCGGTGTGGGTGGTGGCCTCGATCGTGCCCCAGCTCGTCATCGGCTTCGCGCTCGCCCTCTGGCTGCGCCGGAAGTTCCGCTTCCGAGGGCTCTACCAGGCGCTCGTCTTCTTCCCCTGGGCGGTCTCCGGCTTCCTCATCGGCATCCTCTTCCGCTGGCTGTTCAACTCCGAGTTCGGCGTGGTCAACGACCTGCTGCAGAAGACCGGGCTCAGCGACGAGCCGATCGCCTGGCTGGCCGACCCGCACACCGCGATGGGCGCCGTCATCGTCGCCAACATCTGGTACGGGGTCACCTTCTTCACGATCATGATCCTGGCCGCGCTGCAGTCCATCCCGGACGAGCTGTACGAGGCGGCGGCGCTCGACGGCGCGGGCAAGGCGCGCACGCTGTTCCAGATCACCATCCCGTACATCCGCACCACCCTGGCGCTCACCGTGCTGCTGCGGATCATCTGGATCTTCAACTTCCCGGACCTGATCTTCGGTATGACCGGCGGCGGTCCGGACAACCAGACGCACATCGTGACCACTTGGATGATCCGCATCACTCAGCAGGGCGACTACGGCAGGGCCTCCGCGATCGGCCTGCTCATCGTCGCGTCGCTGCTCGTCTTCGCGGCGTTCTTCCTCTTGGCCACACGCGAGAAGAAGGGAGCGAGGCCATGATCGGCAAGGAGACCGCGGCCGGCCGGACCGTGAAGTTCGCCTTCCTGGGGCTGTGGCTGGTCTTCACGGTCTTCCCGCTCTACTGGATCACCATCACCTCGCTCAAAGCGCCCGGCGACATCTTCACCTTCCCGATCGCCTACTGGCCCGAGACGTTCTCGCTGGAGAACTACGAAGGCCTGTTCAGCAAGGCGGACTTCGGCACATACCTCGCCAACAGCCTGATCATCGCGGCCGTCGCGGGCGCCACGGCCACCGCGATCTCGATGCTCTCGGCGTATGTGCTCGCCCGGTTCGAGTTCCGGACCAAGAGCGCGCTGCTGATGGCTGCCCTGGTCACCCAGATGATCCCCGCCTTCATCGCGCTCGGGCCGCTGTACCTGCTGATGACCGACCTGAAGCTGGTCGACAACCGGCTCGGGCTCATCCTCGTCTACATCGCCGTGTGCATCCCGTTCTGCACGGTGATGCTCCGCGGCTTCTTCGCGAACGTCCCGGACGCGCTGGAGGAGGCCGCCATGATCGACGGCCTGTCCCGGTTCGGTGCGCTGTTCCGGGTGCTGCTGCCGGTGATGCGCCCGGGCATCGTCGCCGCGTTCATCTTCAACTTCGTCAACTGCTGGAACGAGCTGTTCCTGTCGGTGACGCTGATGAACAGCGACGAGAACAAGACCATCCCCACCGCCCTGAACGGCTTCATCTCCAGCTTCAACATCGACTGGGGCTCGATGTCCGCCGCGGCCGTGCTCACCATCGCCCCGACGATGGTGCTGTTCGCCTTCGCCAGCCGGCACATCGTCCAGGGCCTCACCTCCGGCGCGGTCAAGGGGTGAACCGCATGATCCTGGCCCACAAGAACCCGGCATTCTGAAGGGACCGCTCAGCCCCGCAGCGGACCGGCCGCCTCCAGGACGCGTTCCGCGGCGTGCACCGAGTCGACCAGGGGGTGGAGGGCGAGGGCGCGCAGCGCCGCGCGGTGGGAGTTGCCGGTGGCGCCCTCGATGGTGCTGCGCTCGACGGCCTTGAGCTGGAGCATCAGCCCCAGCTGGTCCGGGGCCACCGGGCCGGTGGCCAGCGGGCGGGCCCCGCCCGCGTCGACCAGGCACGGCACCTCCACCACGGCGTCGGGGTCGAGACCGGGCACGGCGCCGCGGCTGCGTACGTTGAGGATCAAGGTGGTGCGCTCGTTGCGCGCGATGGCCCGCATCAGCGCCAGCGCGACGCGGTCGTAGCCGCCGCCGTCCAGGTCGCAGCTGTCGCGCTGCCAGCCGCCCGACGCCTGGCGGCTCTCGGCCATGTACGTCTCCTCGCGTTCGCGGCGCGTCTCGTCCCAGGCCCGGAAGGCGCTGCCGGTGGCCTCGTCGCCGGACAGCTTCTCGTAGAAGCCCTGCTGCTGGCGGGCGAGGAACTCCCCGCGGGTGGCGTCCGCTTCGCGGATCGCGGTGAGGGCTTCGCGGTGGTGGTAGTAGTAGTGCAGATACTCGTTCGGCAGGGCCCCCAGCGCGCGCAGCCAGTCGGCGCCGAAGAGCTTGCCCTCCTCGAACGACTCCAGTGCCGCCGTGTCCCCCAGCAGCGCGGGCATCCGGTCGGTGCCGTCGACCACGATGCGGCGCAGCCAGCCGAGGTGGTTGAGGCCCACGTAGTCGTAGTCGGCGCGGTCCGGGTCGGCGCCGACGGCCCGCGCGGCGCGGCGGCAGAGGCCGACGGGCGAGTCGCAGATGCCGATGACGCGGTCGCCCAGCACCCGGCTCATCGCCTCGGTGACCATACCGGCCGGGTTGGTGAAGTTGATGACCCACGCCTGCGGGGCGAGCGCGGCGACGCGCTCGGCGATGTGCAGGGCCACCGGCACGGTGCGCAGCCCGTAGAGGACGCCGCCGGCGCCGACAGTCTCCTGGCCGAGCAGCCCTTGGGCCAGCGGGAGTTGTTCGTCGCGCACCCGCCCGGCGAGGCCGCCGACGCGGATGGCGCTGAAGACGAAGTCGGTGCCGGCCAGCGCCTCGTCCAGGTCCGTGGTGGTGCGTACGGCGGGCGCCGGGCCCGGGTGCCGCGCTGCCTGCTCGGCGAGGACGGCGCCGATGGCGTCGAGCCGGCCGGGATCGGTGTCGTGGAGGACGAGTTCGGTGCAGCGCCCTGCGGCGTCCGGTCCCTGGGCGTCCTGGAGCAGCGCCCGGTGGACGAGCGGAACGCGGAACCCGCCGCCGCCCAGCACGGTGAGCCGCATCCCGTCGCTGCCGGCCTGGCCGGTGGCGCCAGTCATTCCCGTCATACCTGAACTACCTCCACATCGGCCTCGCGGAACGTGGCGAGGGTGGCCGGGTCGGTCGCCTGGCCGGTGATCAGCATGTCGATGTCCTCGGCCTGGCAGACGCGGGCGCTGCCGGTGCCGGGGAACTTGCGCGGGGTGGCCAGCAGCACCGCCTGCCGGGCGGAGCCGAGCATGGCCCGTTTGACGGGGACCTCCACCTCGGTGGTGTCCAGCACCCGGCCGTCGGCCAGCACCCCGCTGGTGCCGAGGAAGACGCGGTCGGCGTAGATCTCCCGCAGCGCGGCCCGGGTCAGCTGGCCGACCAGGGAGCGGTAGTTGCGCCGTACTTCGCCGCCCAGCAGTACGAGGGACACCTCGTCGTCGGCGCGCAGTTCCTCGTAGACGGCGAGGCTGGAGGTGACGACGGTGATCTTCCGGCCGTGCAGCAGCCGCGCGAGCTGCAGGGTGGTGGTGCCGATGTCGAGCAGCACCGTCTCGCCGTTCCGGATCAGCTGGGCCGCACCCGCGGCGACGGCCTCCTTGGCCGGAAGGTCGTCCACCTCCTCCTCCGCGAAGGGCCTCTCGACCGGTTCGCGGGCGATGGCGCCGCCGTAGACCCGGCGCAGCCGCCCGGCACCGGAGAGGTCGGACACGTCGCGCCGCGCGGTGGCCTCGCTGACCTCGAGCCGCCGGGCGATCTCGACGACGGGCAGCACCCCCTCCTCGCGGAGGAGCCGCAGCAGCTTCTCGTGCCGGGTTTCACGCAACATGCTCCGCACCCTAGCGCGACTGAGCGACTTTGCGCGAGTGTGACCGACCTCTTGCAATCTGGCCCGGGAAGCGTGCAAGGTATCGCTCAAACCAGTCAACGAACAGCTAAGTTCTGGCCATACCTGAGAGGGGCGAGCGGCCTTGAGTACCACTGGGAGCGCCCAGCCGGCACCGACAGGAAGCCGGTTGGACCCGCTCGCCGCCCTCCGCTCGGACGGCGGCCCGAAGACCGATGTGTTCCTCACCGGCACGGTCTTCCTCGACATCGTCTTCACCGGCCTCGATCACGCCCCCGTGCGGGGCACCGAGACCTGGGCCCGCGGCATGGGCTCCAGCCCCGGCGGAGTGGCCAACATGGCGACAGCCCTGCGCAGGCTCGGACTGCGCACCGCACTCGCGGCAGCCTTCGGCGACGACATGTACGGCGACTACTGCTGGGAGGCGCTCTCCGCCAGCGAGGGCATCGACCTGGCCCCCTCGCACCGGGCGAAGGGCTGGCACTCGCCGGTCACCGTCTCGATGGCGTACGAGGGCGAGCGCACCATGGTCAGCCACGGCCACGAGGAGCCCAAGCCGTGCGTCAGCGTCGCCTCCCGGCCGCGGTCGCGGGCCTGCGTCACCTCGCTTTCTCCCGGCCGGGTGGGGGACTGGGTACGGCAGGCGCACTCCGAAGGCAGCCTGATCTTCGCCGACACCGGCTGGGACGAGACCGGCGCCTGGGACCCGGACACGCTGGCCGATCTGTCGCTGTGCCACGCCTTCCTGCCGAACGCCACCGAGGCCATGCACTACACCCGCACCGAAACCCCGGAGGCAGCCGTGCGGGCGCTGGCCGAACTGGTGCCCGTCGCGGTCGTGACCAAGGGCTCCGGAGGCGCGGTCGCGGTGGACGGGACGACCGGCGAGCACGCGGACGTGCCCGCGCTGGAGGTCGACGCTCTCGACCCCACCGGCGCCGGGGACGTGTTCATGGCCGGTTTCACCACCGGGACGCTGGCCGGCTGGCCGCTCGCCGACCGGCTGGCCTTCGCCAACCTGACCGCGGCGCTGTCCGTACAGCACTTCGGCGGTTCCCTCTCGGCCCCCGGCTGGAGCGAAGTGGCCGCCTGGTGGCAGTACGCGCGGCGGATCGGCGGGCAGAGCCAGGACGTGATGCGGCGGTATTCCTTCCTGGACGACCTGTTGCCCGGTGGCGGTGGGGAGTGGCCGCTGCGCGCCACCCCCACCATCGGCTTCCGCTCGTGAGAGGGCGCTCCGCGGGGAGGGCGGGCGCAGGAGCGTTTTCGGCTGCGGGTGCTTTGTGGTTGCTGGGGGCACCGCCCGGCCGAAGGTTGGGGGAGCAGTTCCCCGCGCCCCTTCGGGGCGCATCCGAACAAGGAGGGTGTAGGACGATGAAAGCGCACCGCCATCACAGGCGACTCAGAGCCCTCGGCACGTTGGGGGTTCTGCTGCTGGCCGCCGCCTGCGTGCCCGGGACCGACGGGTCCGGCGCGGCGGGCTCCCAGGGGGCTGCCGCGACTGCCATACCTGACCCCGGCAAGGCCGGAAAGGTCACCCTCACGGTGTGGGACCAGCAGACCCGGGGTGGCGCGAACGCCCAGGTCGAGCGGCTCAACAAGGAGTTCGAGAAGAAGTACCCCAACGTCACCATCAAGCGCGTGGCGCGCAGCTTCAACGACCTGAAGAAGACCCTCAAGCTCGCGCTGAGCGGCGACAACCCGCCCGACGTCGTACAGGCCAACCAGGGCTACTCCGACATGGTGGCCTTCGCCCGCGCCGGAATGCTCACCCCACTGGACAGCTACGCGGGCCTCTACAGCTGGAACACCCGCTTCCCGCAGACCCTGCTCAACCTCAACCGGGTCTCGCCCGACGGCAAGCAGTTCGGCACCGGCCAGCTGTACGGGATCTCCCAGGAGGGCGAGTACATCGGCGTCTACTACAACAAGAAGGTGCTGCGGAAGGCAGGCGTCAAGCCGCCGAAGACCTGGGAGGACCTCACCGGCGCGCTGCCGAAGCTGAAGAAGGCCGGCCAGCTCCCCGTCCAGTTCGGCAACCTCGACAAGTACCCCGCCATCCACACCTTCGGCGTCCTCCAGGGCCAGGCTGCGGGAAGTGCGGAGCCGGTCCGGGAGACGGTGTTCGGGCGTGGCGGCGGCTTCGACACGGACGCCACCCGCACCGCGGCCCGCACCCTCGCCGACTGGGCGAAGAAGGGCTACTTCCCCAAGGGCGCCAACGGCAAGGGGTACGACGACGCGGCCAAGCAGTTCGCCGACGGCAAGGGCGCCTTCCTGATCACCGGCACCTGGCAACTCGCCGACCTGCGTAAACCCATGGGTGACGACCTCGGCTTCATGCCACCGCCCCCGGCAGCCGGGCAGCAGCCGGTCACCACCGGCGGCGAGGGACTGCCCTGGTCCATCACCTCCAAGTCCGACCACCCGGAAGTCGCCGCGGCCTACCTGGACTTCCTCACGAGCGCACACGCCTCCAAGGTGATGACCGAGGAAGGCGTGCTGCCCATCGTGCCCGGCGAGGCCGCGAAGCAGCTCGACCCGGACGAGGCCGACGGCCAGATGTTCGCGGGCTGGCAGAGACTGAACGCCGCCGACGGGCTGGTGCCCTACCTCGACTACACCACTCCCACCTTCTACGACACCCTCTCCGCCGATCTCCAGGGCGTCCTCAGCGGCAAACTCGGTCCCGGCGAGCTCGCCACCCGCATGCAGAAGGAGTACGCGGACTTCCGCGCCCAGCAGCGCGCCGACGGCGAGGACGAGGAATGAGCGCGCACACGGGCACGGGGAGCCGAGGGAGTTCGGCCGCGCTGCGCCGCCTCGCGGCCCGCTACCGGCGGCAGGCTCCCGGTGAGCCCAGGGCGGTCGGTTATCTGTACGTGCTGCCCGCGCTCGCTGTCTTCGGGGTCTTCCTGCTGTGGCCGCTCGGCCAGACCGGCTGGCTGTCGCTGCTGCACTGGGACGGGCTGACCCGGGCGAGCTGGGCCGGTCTCGACAACTACCAGGACCTGCTCACCGACCCCGAGCTACGCGCCCCCTTCGCGCACGCCGCGGTACTGCTGCTCTTCTACGCCGTGCTGCCGGTGGCCATCGGGCTGCTGCTCACCGCGGCGCTGACCCGCTTCCGCATCCGCGGGATGACCTTCTACCGCACCGTGCTCTTTCTGCCGCAGGTGCTGGCCATGGTCGTAGTCGGTGTCGCCTGGCGTGCCGTACTGGCGCCCGACGGGCTGCTGAACGACACCCTCGGTGCCGTGGGTCTGGACGGTCTGGCCAGATCCTGGCTCGGCGACGACACCTGGGCGCTGCCCGCCGTCGGGGCCATCGGCACCTGGGTGGAGACCGGACTGTGTCTGGTGCTCTTCCTGGCCGGCGCCCAGCGGATCCCGCGCGAGCTGTACGAGGCGGCACGCATCGACGGTGCGGGCCCGGTGCGGGAGTTCTTCGCCGTCACCCTGCCGGGACTGCGCGCCGAGATCGCCGTCGCGCTCACGCTCACCATGGTGGCGGCGCTGCGCAACTTCGACCTCATCTACATCACCACCAGCGGTGGTCCTGGCAATGCCACCTCCGTGCCCGCGTACGAGGTCTACCGCCGCGCTTTCGAGAGCGGCGAGGTCGGCTCGGCGTCGGCCATGGGCATCACCCTCACCGCCGTGATCTTCGCGCTGACCATGGTGGTCACCAGGCTCGTGGAGGGCCGCAGACGATGAACACTTCCCGCACCGAACGCGGTGTCACCTACGGCATCCTCGGCCTGTTCGCGCTGATCGCCCTCACCCCGGTGGCCGGAATCCTCTCCACCGCGCTGTCCAGCCAGTCCTCGCTGGACACCGGCTTCGCGCTGCCGGACGGCCTCAACTGGGGCAACTTCGCCGACGCCTGGACCCGCGGCCACTTCGGCAGCTATCTGTTCAGCTCCGTACTGGTCGCCGTCGCCGTGGTGGCCGCCACCACGGTGCTGGCCACGCTGGCGGCCTACGCCTTCGGCACCATGCGCTTCCCCGGCTCCAACTGGCTGTTCTACCTGTTCGTCGTGGGTCTCACCCTGCCGCAGGAAGCGGTGATCGTCCCGCTCTACTTCGACCTGCGGCACTGGGGGCTGACCAACACCTACTGGGGGCTGATCCTGCCGCAGACCGCGCAGTCGCTCGCGTTCGGCGTCTTCTGGATGCGCACCTATTTCCGCAACACGCCGCGCTCCCTGCTGGAGGCGGCCCGCATCGACGGGGCGACCCACTGGTCGACGCTCACCCGCATCCTGGTGCCGATGGGGCGGCCCGCGTTCTCCACGCTGACGGTCATCGTCTTCATGTGGACCTGGAACGAGTTTCTGATGGCCCTGGTGATGGTGAGCGACGAGGCCCACCGGACGGTGCCGCTGGGCCTCGCCTTCTTCCAAGGGCAGCACTCCTCGGACACCGCCCTGCTGGCCGCCGCCGCGACGCTGATCGCGCTGCCGGTTGTGCTGGTCTACCTGGTGCTGCAACGCCGTTTCATCCAGGGCATGCTGACGGGCTCCGCCAAGGAGTGACGGGCGGGCGGCCCGCCTTGGAACTCCTGACAGAAGGGGCCGGTTCGTGCGTGGGCAGAGCGAGCGCGAAGGTGGATCACTACTCTGCACGAGTGCTCTCCTACGACGAGTTGACCTCACCGGAGCGTGAGTTGTGGGACGCGTTCCCCGAGGGACGCCGCGTGGACCTGCGCACGGGCGTGCCCGAGGAGGACCGTGTCGCCGAGGGTGGGCGGTGGGGCCCCGAGCGGACGGTGCGGGCCGCGGTGATCGTGGCGCTCCTCCTGGGCGCGAACACCGCGCAGCCGGGCGCCGTGGCGTGTCTGAGGCTCGCCGGGGCGCGGATATCCGGGCGCCTCAATCTGGCCGGCGCGCAGGTCGCTTACGCCCTCTGGCTCGAGGACTGCTGGTTCGAGGAGTCGGTGGACCTGCTCGGAGCCTCGACACAGACGGTCGTGATCACGGGCAGCCACGTACCGGGCATTGAAGCCTATGCGGCCTGCGTCGAGGGGACGCTCGACTTGCGGCGGTCGGTAGTGGAAAGCCTCGCTTCCTCGCCCTTCAACCACGTGAGCACCGCCCTGTCGCTGAGCGATGCCCGGGTGACCGGCGGCATGCTCCTCAACGGTGCTGAGATCAGTGCGCCCGGCGGGTGGGCCGTGGCCGCCGGCGGCCTGGTCATGGAAGGAGGCGTGACCTGCAGGGGCGGGTTTGTCGTGCGAGGTGAAGTACGGCTGCTGGGCGCGCAGTTGCCGGGCGGACTGTTCATGAAGGGTGCACAGCTGGTGAGCCCCGGCCCGCGCGGGGTGGCGCTCGCGCTGGACAACGCCGTGGCCTCGACGCTCGACTTCTCCGACGGGTTCATGGCGAACGGCACCGTACGGCTGCGGGGCACCCGGATCTCGGACAACCTGACCTTCGAGGGAGCCGTCCTGAACGGGCCGCCCGACGGGCGCAGCCCGTCCCTGGTCGCGCCTCGGATGCAGGCCGTCGACTTCGACTTCACCCTCGCCCAGTCTCCGTCCGGCAGCGTGGACCTGCGCGGCGCACAGGTGTCCAACCTCCACGACAGCGATCACAGCTGGCCGGACGTGGTGGAGCTGGACGGCTTCGTCTACGGCTCCATCAAGGTGGACGAGGGCGGCGAGCGCCGGGAAGCAGTGGGGCGGCGAGACTCCGTTGCGCGACGGGTGGCGTGGATCCGGCGCAGCCCCGGCTACGGCCCGCAGCCGTACGAGCAGTTGGCGAGCTGGTACCGGAAGGCCGGCCACGACGACGACGCCCGCCGCGTGCTCCTGGCCAAACAGCGCCATCGGCGCCGTACTCTGCCCGGGGCCGCGCGCATGTGGGGGCACCTGCTCGACGCGACCGTCGGTTACGGCTACCGCCCCTGGCTGGCCGGCGTCTGGCTCCTCGCACTGACCTTGCTGGGTACGCTGTCCTTCGGCACGCACTCCCCTGACCCGGTCAAACGAGGCGAAGGCGCACCGTTCCAACCCCTCGTCTACACACTCGACCTCCTGATCCCCATCGGCGGCCTGGGCCAGCGCACGGCCTGGTACTGGCCGAACGACGGCCTCCAGTGGCTGGCTTACCTGCTGATCGCCTTCGGCTGGGTGCTGACGACCGCCGTCATCGCGGGTGTCACCCGCGCCCTGCAGAAGAACTAGTGGCAGCAGAGCAGTCCGCATCCCAGAGTGAGGAAGGCTTCGTGGATGTCGGAGATGGCCAGTTCACGGCCTTGCGCAAAGCGCTTTAGTGCTTCATGGCGCTGACGAAGGTGGTCCAGGCCGCCGTTGAGAAGCGCAGCGGTGCTTGGTCGGTGTCCTTGCTGTCCCGTACAGGAACGGTGCCCTTTCGCTTGGCCGGCGCCCACTCAAGGCACTGCCCGCCGTTGCCGGCGCTGTAGCTGCTCTTGATCCACGATCCGTTGGTTGTGGTCATGGTGTGTGCTCTCCTATCACGCTCTGGGCCAAGCTGAGTCTGCTTATCGGCGTGCGGAGTGCTTCATGCTACCGACGAACGTGGTCCAGGCCGCCGTTGAGAAGCGCAGCGGTGCTCGGTCGGTGTTCTTGCTGTCCCGGACGGGGATGACGCCGGTCGCTGCCGAGGCGGGCATCCATTCGAGGCAGTTGCCGCCTTCGCCGCCGCTGTAGCTGCTCTTGAGCCAAGGTCCGTTGGTTGTGCTCATGGGCTGCGCTCTCCCATCACGCTACGAATCAAGTCCAATGACTGGCCCGGTGACAGCGCGTCTGCACGTAGCCGGTCGTACCTGTTGCGGGCATCTTTTACTCGTTCCGCAGAGTCAATCACACGTCCGATGCCTTGCCCTTCGGAGTACAGCACCGGAGGTTGAGCCATGGCTTCCGGGAAGTCCAACAGGGTGAAAGGGGAGGAGGCCGGGGGCGCACCCGCACTGAACGGCAGCACCTGAACCGTGACGGCCGGGTACTCCGCCATGGCTGTAAGGTGACGAAGCTGATCCCGCATCACCGCGTCTCCGCCTACCCTGCGCCGCAGGCTCGCTTCGTCCAGCACCAGCCACAGAAGCGGTGGACGATCACTCTCGTGCAGCTTGCGCCGTTCCATCCGCAGGTCAACTTTGGCAGCAGTCTGCTCAGGGGTGTCGAGCGGCTGTCCGGAGCGCAGCAGCGCGCGTGCGTACTCCCGGGTCTGTACGCCGCCGAAGATCAGGTTCGTGCTGTAGTCGCAGATTTCGGATGCCGCTTTCTCCAGCTCTACGAAGGGTGCGAACCAGTCGGGGTGGTCGACATCCATGAGCCGCCGTAACTGTTCGGCGAACAAGTCACCGGTACCGAACGCGACATCGCAGCCCTTCGCGAACTTCATCGACGGCGTGATGGTGCCCTTTTCGACCTTGCTGACATAGCCCTCGCTGTAACCGGTGGCGGTGCCCAAGTGTTTCTGTAGCAGTCCGCGCGCCTGCCTCACGCGCTTGACGTCTTCCCCGAACGAGGTAGGCGCCACTGGGTTCAAGTCACGGACCCGATTCCGCTTCCTTGCCACCTGCGAACAGCCTCTCTGTGTTTGGAACGGTCAGGCACAGGTCGTCGTTTGCTTGCGTCCTCGCGTTCAAGTGAGTCAAGAGTAGCGCCAGTTGTGTTGTTCTCACCAACAGCGCAACCAAGGAGGCGGGGCCATGCCCGACGAACGAGCAAGCATGAGCAGGGCGATGTACGCGGGGTGCCAGGACTGCGAATGGTTCCGGACGATGATCAGTCGGGCGCGAGGGGCGTGCGACGACAGGAGCGCCGCAGATCTGGAGGCGTTGCAGGGGCGGCACCTGCATCTCAGGCACAACCCCGACACCCGGCCCGGACTGCGCGGGCTTCCGGGCGGGTTGTGACATGTGGCAGGTCGGCGACACCGCGAGGGACGTGAAGAGTGGCCGCACCGGGGAGATCGTTCAGGTGACCGGACCGGCCCCGTACATTTACCGGTTGAGGGTCGTTACGGGTCCGGGCGAACCCCCGATCATGCTCTATCGCTATGCCCCCGAACTCCGCCGCGTGGCAGCCCCCGTCCCCCGACGCACTTGAGCCGGTCAGTTCAAGGCCGCAGCGACCGGGGAGAGGACCAGACGCCGCACCGTCTCCGCCTCCACGCGGGGGCGGGAGTAGACGAGAGGGAACGCCCCATCCGCGGCCCAGTCCTCGAAGAGATCCGCATAGTGGGGGGAGCGCGGGTCGCCGGACTGGCCGGGGGAGTTCATGGCGAGGGAGTTGTCCCAGGCGCCGACATCCACCACCATCCGGAAGCTCGCCCCGGCGTTCTGCCGGAAGTCGGGCAAGTACGCGGCGGCGCCCACCGTGTCGCCGCTCCCGCCACGGGGGAGGGGGCCGAGGCCGCACCAGCCGGGAGCCTCCGTCACTCCCTGGCGGGCCAGCAGCCGGGCCACTGGATGGTGCAGTTCAGCCCGGTGCAGGGCGCCCCAGGACCAGCCGTCCGGGTCCTCGCCCAGCAGTCCGGCGACGGCTGTCACGGCTGTACCGAGGCTGGTCAGGAGCAACTGCGCGCGCTCGCCGTCCGGATCGGGCGCACCCAAAAGCCGGAGTTCGACACGCGGGTCGCCCGAGTCACCCTCCACCGGCAACACCCGCGCCAGCGCCTCCTCCAGCCGCTCCGCCGGCACCAGCCCGCTCAGCGCCCGCCGCAGCAGCGCGGGCCGCAGATGCCGCCGGAACCACACCTCGAACAGCGCGGCGGCGGCCGAGTCGGCGCGCAGCTCGCCGTCCCAGCCGCGCAGCAGCGCCAGCCCTCTCCGCACCCGGGGGTCCGCGCTCCCCAGTCCGGACAGCAGCGGCAGCACGCGCCGCGCGGGAAGACTGACGTAGTCGGTCTGGAGCCGTACGCAGTCCTCGGCGGTCCAGTCGTGCCGCGCCGCGAGGGCTTCGGCGCACCGCTGGTAGCGGAAGGGCGCGTACCAGTCGTGGGTGACGGGCCGCTCGGTGTGCGGGTAGTCGGGCGGCAGATTGAGCTGGTTCGCGGTGGCGAACCAGCCCTGCTCGGGGGCGCGTTCGTGCGGCAGCTCGTCGGCGTCCAGGAAGCCGTTCCACTCGTAGCGCCCGTCGCCTGGCACCGGCAGCGTGCCGTCCCAGCCGCGCCGCCGCGGGACCCGTCCGGCCGGGCGCCAGCCGACCGTCCCGTCGGTCGCCGCGTACACCTGGTTCTCACCCGGAGCGCCCCAGCGGCGCATCGCCGCGAGGAACGCCTCCGGGCTCTCGGCGCCCATATAGCCGGCGCTGCCCAGATACGGCGCCATCCCGGGGCCCAGCCAGGCGGCCCGGACAGCGAACGCGGCCCGCCTTTCCGGGCGTTCGCGGATGACCGGCCCGTGCCGGGTGAACCACATCCGGGCCCGCACCGGCTCCGCGTCCCGGACGGGGATCTCCTCGGTCACGCACGTCATCGGCTCCCAGCCGTCCCCGTACGCGTAGGAGTGCGGGTCACCGGGCCGGGTGCGGTAGACGTAGAGGTCCTCCTGGTCGATCGGGAAGATCGTCAACCCGAACGCGATCCGGCCGTTGTGCCCGATGGAGACCCCCGGCAGTGCCGGTTCGCCGGCGCCGATCACGTCAAGCCCGGGCGCGGACAGATGGGCGAGGTAGCGGAGCGAGGGGAGGGTGACGGCGCGGTGCGGGTCGTTGGCCAGCAGGGGCCGCCCGGTGGCGGTGCGGGAGGGCGCCAGCACCCAGTTGTTGCTGCCGTCCAGGCCCTGGCGGGGCGGGGTGCCGGTGTCCCAGGGCGGGACGGTGGCCAGGTCGTAGACGCGGAGCACGTCGTCGGGGATGACCTCAAGGTCCAGGCCCTCGGGGACGCGGAGTCGGTGGCCCTCTGGCTCGCGGGCCTTGCGCAGCTCCTCCACCTCGGGGCCGAAGTCGCGGAGCGTGCGGGCCCGGGCCACCTCCTCGCGCACGTTGTAGAAGAGGCCGTGTGTGCGGATGCGGGCCAGGTCGTCGTGGTGCCAGTACGACGGCGTATGGCCGAGCGTGGCGAACTCCGGCGGGAGGGAACCGGCCGCGAGCGCGTGCGCCACATACGCGTTGAGCCCCGCGACGAAGGAGCGTGCCATCTCCTCCGTCCCGGGCCCGTACGCGGCCCACTCCTCGGCCATCTCGCCCCGGTACAGGAACAGCCGGGCCGCCCCGTCGTGCTCGACGTACTGCTCGCCGAACACCTCGGCCAGCAGCCCCAGACCGCGCCGCCGCCACAGGTCGAGCTGGAAGAGCCGCTCGCGGGCCGCGTTGAAGCCCTGTGCCAGGAAGAGGTCGGCCCGGGAGGCGGCGTACAGATGCGGTAGGCCCCAGCGGTCCACCAGGATCTCGACGGGCCGCTCCAGCCCGGGGACCTCGTACCTGGTCACGTCCACGCTCGTGCCTCCTCGGGGGTCACGCCGGTTCTTGCTCCGGCGACGGGGTCTGCCGTGCCGGCGCCGTGACGGGCGTGGACGGCCGGGCGTAGGTGAGTGCGGCGGCCACCAGCAGATTGGCCGCGAGCCCCAGGACGCCGCCGTTGATCCCGTGCCAGGGGTCGTTGTCCGTCCACCACAGCAGCAGTACCACTCCGGTGCCGGTCAGCATGCCCGCGACGCCCGCCACGGCGGTCAGCCGCCGCCAGAAGAGCGCGAACAGTGCGAGCGGCACCAGCTGGGCCAGCCCTTCGTAGGAGATGACCGACAGTTTCACCAGGGTGTTCGGGAGGAAG
Organism: Streptomyces oryzae; assembly: GCF_017676365.1. Taxonomy (GTDB): domain Bacteria; phylum Actinomycetota; class Actinomycetes; order Streptomycetales; family Streptomycetaceae; genus Streptomyces; species Streptomyces oryzae. Next base: position 18,053 of record NZ_JADKMA010000057.1, on the reverse strand, counting down.
AGCGCGCCCAGCAGGGCCACGAGCCCGGCCACGAAGCACACCAGCTGGGACAGCCGCTTGATCCGTACGTCGTCGGCGCTGCCCGGGCGCGAGCCCGCGGCGCGGCTGCGCGGGTCGGAGCCGTTGCCGCCGCCGAGCAGCGTACGGCCGCACAGCGTGCCGATGGCCAGCATGAACACGCTCATCGGCACGATGGCCGACAGCGCACCCGCCACCCCGATCACCGCGACGACGGGCGACGGCAGCGAGTCGGTCACCAGCCGGAACAGCGCCAGGTCCGGGTTGTCCAGCGTGGGCAGCGCGAACAGCGCGACGGCGCCGACCATCATCGGGATGAACAGCAGCAGTTGGTACCAGGGCAGCAGCAGCGCGTTGCGGCGCAGCGCGTTGGGGCTCTTGGCGCTGAGGTAACCGGCCACCGTGGTGGGGAAGATGGAGATCGTCACGGCGTTCAGCAGCAGCGTGGAGACGAACCAGGTGCCGTTCAGCCCGCCCGACTCATGGCCGGGGAAGGTCAGCCACTGCGGCTTCTCCTCGACCATCCGCGTCATGAAGTCCCCGTATCCGTCAAGGTAGTGCAGCGGCACCCACACCGCGAGGAACACCACAGCCACGATGACGAGCACGTCCTTCAGCACGCTCACCCACGCCGAGCCGCGCAGCCCGGAGACGAGGATGAACGCCTCGGCGACGACGAAGGAGATCACGGCGGCGACATGCAGATCGACGCTGCCGTACGTCATCGCGTTCACCACCACCCCCATGCCCTGGATCTGCACCTGCACGTAGGGAACGATGAAAACGGTCGCCGTGACGGCCACCAATATCCCCACCGGCCGGGAGCGGAACCGGTGTTCGGCCATGTCGGCTATGGACAGCAGCCGGTGCCGGCTCGCGTACGTCCACAGCGCCGGGCCCACCACGTACGCCACCGCGAAGCCGGTCGTCAGATAGGCGACGAGGTAGAGGATCGGCACGCCCATCGAGTACGACCAGCCTGCCGTGCCCAGGAACGAGAAGCTGGTGTAGGTCTCGCCCGCCATCAGCAGCCAGATGAACAGCACGCCCAGGCCCCGGCTGGAGACCGACCACTCGGCCATGCCCTTGTCCCGCCCCCGGGCGCTGAGCACCCCGATGGCGAGGGTCGCCGCCATGGCGAGGCCGAAGATCGTCGTGGCGATCGCCGCTGATCCGCTCATCGCGCGCCCTCCTGGTCGTCGACGGGAAGAGGTTCGAGGGCGCCCTCTTTGAAGGCGGGGTCGAGCCGCGAGACCAGCCAGATGATGAGCGGGCTGACGACCGTCGCGGCGACGATCCAGAACAGCAGGAACGGCAGCCCCGCGATGCGGGGTTCGATGCGGTTGGCCACGAGAGGGGCCGCGCAGTACAGGACGGCCGGGATGAGCAGGAGCCACAGCGCCGGGCGCCTGGCTCTGGTACGGGGGAGCCCGGCGAGGGGGTCCTCGCCCGGGGCAGGGTGGTGCTCGGACATCGCGGGGTGCTCCTCGGGGGAAGGGGACGGTGCGTAACGGCATGGGAGTCACACGGCGGGGTCGTACCGCCCGTCGACGGCGGTCCATCCGCCGTCCACAGTCAGCACGCTGCCGGTCACGAACGTGGCGGCGTCGGAGAGCAGATACACCACGGCGCCGGCGATCTCGTCGGCCCGCGCCCACCGCTGCAGCGCCGAGGCCCGCGCATAGGCGTCGTACCACTCGGCGTCCGCGGCGATCTGGTCGGTGAGCGGCGTGCGCACCACGCCGGGCGCAACGGCGTTGAACCGCACGCCCTGCGGCCCCCATTCGGCCGCCGCGGTGCGCAGCAGCTGGACGAGGCCCGCCTTGGCGGCCGCGTACACGCCCTGGCCCGGCTCCACCTGGAAGGCGCGCATGGAGGCGAGGGAGACGACCGAGCCGCGGCCGCGCTCCGCCATCGCCGGGGCGCAGGCCCGCACCAGCGAGAAGTGCGCCCGCAGGTTCAGCGCGATCACCCGCTCGAACTCGGCCACCGTGTAGTCCGCGATCCGCTTGCGCACGTTGACGCCGACGGTCACCACGAGCCCGTCCAGCGGGCCCCAGTCGGCGGCGGCCCGGGCCAGCGCCTCCTCGTCCAGCACGTCCAGGGGGTACGGGGAGGCGCCGGGGCCCGCCAGCCGTACGGTCTCCGCGGCGCCGGCCGCGTCGCGGTCGGCCACCACGACCTGGGCGCCGTGCGCCGCCAGGGCACGTACCGCCTCCCGGCCGATGCCGCTCGCGCCGCCGACCACGGCCACCCGCCGCCGGTCGAGCCGGAACAGCCGGCTGTAATCCACCTCGCCGGGCTGGCTGTTCTCGCCGACCTGGGCGTTCTCGCCGGGCTGGTTGTTCTTGCCGGGCTGGGCGTCCCCGGCTGCCCGGCCGTTCCCGCCGGCCTGGCCGTTGCCCGGGCTCATGGCTTGATCACCGCCATCTTCGTCACCGTCAGCTCCTCGATCGCGAACCGCGGGCCCTCCCGCCCGATGCCGGAGTCCTTGACGCCGCCATAGGGGGCGACATCGCAGCGGTAGCCCGGCACTTCGTTGATCACCACGCCGCCCACGTTCAGTTCGTCCAGCGCGCGGAACGCGACATCGAGGCGGTGGGTGAAAACCGCCGCGTGCAGCCCGTAGCGGCTCGCGTCGACGGTGGCGAAGGCGGCGTCCAGATCGGGTACCGAGCGCAGGCAGACGACCGGGCCGAAGATCTCCTCGTCCCAGGCCGGCTGGCCGTCCGGCACCTCGGCCAGCAGCGCGGGTGTCAGACAGCGGCCCGCACGCTCGCCGCCCGCGACCAGCCGTGCGCCCGCCGCGCGGGCCTGCTCCACCCACGCCAGCACCCGCCCGGTCGCCGCCTCGTCGATGAGCGCCGCCACCCGGGTGCTCTCCTCGCGGGGGTCGCCCACCGGTACCGACGCCAGCCGCGCGGCGATCCGCCGCTCCAGCTCGGCGGCGACCGGCGCCTCGGCGATGACCCGCTGGACGGCGATGCACGCCTGCCCCGAGGCGTAGTAGCCGCCGCGCACCACCGCGTCGGCGGCGGCGTCCAGATCGGCGTCGGCCGCGACGACCAGCGCGGCGTTGGAGCCCAGCTCCAGCACCACCTTGCGGGGCGCCGCGTCCTTCGCGATGCGGTGCCCCACGGCGGCCGAGCCGGTGAACGAGACCGCGGCGACCGCCTCGTGCGTGGTGAGGGTGCGGCCCACCTCCACATCACCGGTGACCAGTTGCACCGCACCGGCCGGTGCCCCCTCGGCGATCAGCCGTTCGCGTACCAGATTCACCAGCCACAGCGTGGCCAGCGGGGTCGCCGGTGCGGGTTTGACGATCACGGGGCAGCCCGCGGCGAGCGCGGGCGCGATCTTGTGGGTGGCCAGCATCATCGGATAGTTGAACCCGGCGATCCCTACGACGACCCCGACCGGACGCCGCGTCCAGAAGCCGGTCATCCCGTCCCCGGACGGCAGCCCGTCCAGCGGCACCGTCTCACCGTGGATGTGCACCACCTCGTCGGCCGCCGCCCGCCAGGTGGCGACGGCACGGGTCACCTCCGTACGGCAGTCGACGCGCGGCTTGCCGGTCTCCAGGACCAGCAGCTCCTCCATGCCCGCCGCCACACCCTCCAGCGCTTCGGCAACCCCGGCGAGGACGGCGCGGCGGGTGCGGGTGGGCAGCGCCGCGACCTCGCGGCGCAGCGCGGCGGCGTGCTCGACCGCCTGCCGGGCCAGCTCCGGGTCACCGACCGGGGCCTGCGCCACGGGAGTTGAGTCGTACGGGAACGAGACGACCTGGTGGTCCGGTGCCGCAACCCAGCTCCCGCCCACCGGCAGTCCGTCCGGGAACTCCTTGCCCTGCCACAGGTTCACGCCGCAGCACCGTCCTTCCCCGCGGTGAGGAAGTGCTGGGCCGCTGCCGCGTACACCCGGGCGTACTCACCGATCTCGCGCACTTCGACGAACTCGTCCTTCTGGTGCGCGATCCACTTGCCGCCCGGGCCGTAGACGGCGGTGGGCAGTCCGGCGTCCCGGGTGAGGATCGTGCCGTCGGTGGTGCCGGGCACCGCGCCGAACGCCGGTGCGGAGCCGTGCACCTGGGTGTGCGCGGCGACCAGCCCGCGGACCACGGGATGGTCCTCGGCTATCTCGATGGCGGGCCGGTCGTCCACCACGGTCAGCCGCACGCCGACCCCGAAGGCTTCCGCCGCCTGCTCGGCCGTGGTCCGTATCCGCTCGGTCAGCTCGGCGTGGTCGGTGCCGGGAATGGTCCGTACGTCGACGCCGACGACGCCGTGCGCGGGGATGACGTTGAGCTGGTCCGGGTCGCCGCCCAGCAGGACGGTCGGGGTCACCGTCACCTCACCGGCGTGCGGATGGCTGCCGAAGCGCACGGTGGCCCACTCCTGGACGGCGCCGAGTGCTTCCACGATCCTGGCGCCCGCCGCGATCGGGCTGCGGCCTTCCTGCGGCATGGCCCCGTGCGCCATCACGCCCGTCAGATCGAGCCGCAGCCGGATGCCGCCGCGCGCCGAGGTGCACACCTCGTACCCCTCCGGCTCGCAGACGATGACGCCGTCCACCTCGGCGGCGAGCGGGGAGGCCGCGAACGCCTTGGCGCCGAGCATCATGCCTTCCTCGTCGGCCATGACGCCCAGCACCACCCGGCCGGGGAAAGGTCCTGCCTGCTGGAGGGCGCGCACGCCGTAGATCATCGCCGCCACGCCGGACTTCATGTCGGCCGTGCCGCGGCCCCACATCTTCCCGTCGCGGATCTCGGCGCCGTACGGGTCCACGCTCCAGTCCGCCGGATCGCCTTCGGTCACCACGTCCGTGTGGCCCTCGAACATCAGCGTGGGGCCCGGGCCCCCGCCGCCCTCGACGACCGCGACCACGTTGGGACGGCCCGGTGCCACCTCCGAGAAGGTGTGCTCCCAGCCGAACCGGGTGAACAGCTCCGACACCAGCTCGGCGGCCGGTCTCTCGACGGACTCGGCGCCCTCGGAGTTGACGGTGCGCAGCCGCACCAGCTGCTGGGTGAAGGCGATGGCCGCCTCGGTGTCGAGCAGGGAATCCCACGGCAGAGCGCCGGGACCGGAATGCATGGAACGAACCTCCAAGTCCCTGGCCCAGTCGTCGTCGGCCCTTCAGTTCGGGCCAGGCGACTGGTCAGACCAGTTGATTGCCCGTACTCTGCTGGGAGGCTGCTGCCCCGGTCAAGGGATGAGCACAGAATCAACACCCGGAAACGCAGGGGAAACACAGCACGCACGGGCCATACCGCACGAGAGAGGGCGCCGATGTCGGCCGAGTCCCCTGCCCAGATCGGATTCCAGCCGGTGCGCCCGGTGCGCGCCTACCAGCGCGTCGCCGAGCAGATCGAGGACCGCATCCTCGCCGGCGAACTGCCGCCCGGCTCCCGGCTGCCCGCCGAGCGGGAGTTGGTGCGCCAGTTCGACGTGGGCCGCTCGACCATCCGTGAGGCGCTGCGGGTCCTCCAGTCCTCGGGGCTGATCCGCTCCCGGCCGGGCGATCCGCTGGGCGCCGAGGTGCTGGGCGTCTCACCCGACACCCTCAGCCACGCCCTCGGCCGGCTCGCCCGCTCTCATCTGTCCTCGCCGGCCGAGCTGATCCAGTTCCGGATGGTGCTGGACGCCGAGAGCTACCGGCTCGCGGCTCGGCTGCACACGGAGGAGGATCTGCGCCGGCTGACGGAGTTGGCCGACACGATGGGGGAGTGCGTCTCGCGCGACCCGCACGATCCGCACGCCTTCAGCGAGGCCGACGCCCAGTTCCACCGCGTCGTCGCCGAGGCCAGCGGCAACGCGCTGCTCGCGCTGTGCGCGCGGGCGGTCCACGATGCGGTCGTGGGCGCGATCGAGGGTGAGCTGGTGCGTGCGGAGCGGGATGGGGATGCGGGGGAGTGGATGCGGCGTTCGGTTGTCCACCACCGCGAGATCCTTGCTGCCCTTCGTGGGGCGGACGGGGCCCGTGCGGCCCGCCTCGGCCGGGAGGCACTGTTCGAGCACTATGCTCCGCATCTTCCGGAGCCGGACCGAAAGCGGCTGAGGGCGGCGCTGGACTGAGCAGGGGCTGCCCCTTGTTGTGTGTTGCAGGCTGCGGGTGTGTTGTGGTTGCGCGCGCAGTTCCCCGCGCCCCTGAATGGCTGCCCCGCGAAGCTTGGGCAGTCTGCTCCCCCAAGCTCTTCGAGCAGGGGGTACCCCCAGGCGCAGGGCTGGCAAGCGCAGCCCCCACGCCGGGTGCCCGTGGTCAAACGGTGAGCTCGTGGAGGTCCGTCAGGGTGCCCGCGCTTGCGTCGGCCAGCCAGGCGGCGGGGGTGGGCCCGCCGGTGTAGCCGAGCACCGGCATGTGCGCGGCGTGGGCGGCGCGGACGCCCGCCGGGCTGTCCTCGATCACCAGGCACTCCGCGGGCGGCACACCGCAGACCGCGGCCGCGTGCAGGAACAGATCGGGTGCGGGCTTGCCCTCGCGGACGTCCTCCGCGCTGAAGATCCGGCCGGTGAAGCGGTGCCACAGGCCGGCAGCCGTCAGTGAGTGGCGGATCCGCGCGTGGCTGCCGCTGCTGGCGACGCAGTGCGGGACGCCCCGCGCGTCCAGCGCGTCCAGCAGCTCGGGGACGCCGGGCATCGTGTGCGGGGCCGCGTCGAACGCGGCGGCGACCCGGGAGCGGTACTCCACCAGCCAGCTCTCGTCCACGGGCACCGTGGCATGAGCGCGCACCTGGGCCAGCAGATACGGCTCGGGGGTGCCCAGGAACTTCTCCAGCACGTCGGCCGGGGTCAGCGGCCAGCCCGCCTCGGTCGCCATCGCGGCGACGACCTCGGGCCCGATCCGCTCCGTGTCGACCAGCACCCCGTCGCAGTCGAAGATCACCAGCCGCGCCGCCGCGAGTGCCCTGGCGGCGGGGGAGGGGTGGGGCGCACCGTTCATGCGCCCCACCCCATCATGGCTCACGCGCGGGTGTTCAGCCCGGGTCGGTCAGCCGGTCGGTGACCCAGGTGTGGAAGTCACCGATGTGGTGTTCGCTGGGGACCAGGACGCCGCCGTCCCGGTAGGCGCGGGAGGCCATTGCGGGCTGGGTGCGTTCGCAGGCGTCGAAGTCCTGGACGTTGACCCGGTGGAAGAGCTCAACGGAGTGCGAGATGTCGGCGCCCGCGGCGATCACCTCCGGCGCGTACAGCCAGTCGCATTCGATCACCGTGCGGTCCTCGGCCATCGGGAACATCCGGTGGACGATCACATGGTCGGGCACCAGGTTCACGAACACCTGCGGCCGGATGGTGATGGCGTAGTAGCGCCGGTCGTGGGTGTCGGGGACGCCGGGCAGCCGGTCGAAGCCCGCGCTGCCGTCCACCGTGAAGCCCTCCGCCTCGGCGGCGAACTCCGGCCCGTGCCCCACGTAGTACTGCGCGGCGAAGCCGTCGGCGAACTCCGGTAGTACGTCGGTCAGTTCGGGGTGGATGGTGGCGCAGTGGTAGCACTCCATGAAGTTCTCGATGATGAGCTTCCAGTTGGCCGCGACGTCGTAGGTGTGGCGCCGGCCCAGGGCCAGCGACTCGATCGCGTAGTGCCCGATCACGTCGGTGCCGCCGAGCCGGTCGGCGACGTCCCCCATCACCGTCTGCTCGAACGACGGCGGCTCGGCCGACAGGCACACCCAGGCGTAGCCCAGCCACTCGCGCAGCGCCACCGTGTGCAGCCCGTACGCGGTACGGTCCACGTCCGGCATCCGCGTCAGATTCGGGGCCGCGGTCAGCTTGCCGTCCAGGTCGTAGGTCCAGGCGTGGTACGGGCACTGGAGGCTGCGCCGCACCTCGCCCGCCTGCTCGGTGCACAGCCGGGCGCCGCGGTGCCGGCACACGTTGAGGAAGGCCCGCAGCTCACCGCGCCGGTTGCGGGTGATCAGCACGCTTTCCCTGCCCACTTGAACGGTGCGGTAGGCGCCGGGCTTGTCCAGGTCCGCCGAGCGGACCGCGCAGAACCACTCGGTCTCGAAGATGCGCTCCTGCTCGCGCCGGAAGTTCTCCGGATCGGTGTAGCGGTCTCCTGGCAGGGTCGCCAGCAGGCTGCCGACAACGGTCGTCATGGCGTGGTTTCTCCCTCGGGAGTGGCGAACTGGCGGTGCGGGGCCTTCAGGGGTTCCCTGAGCGGGTCGAACAGGTCGATCGGGTGCTCGGTGGTGCCGTCGAGCGCCAAGTCGGCGAGGATCTCGCCGACGACGGGTACGAACTTGAAGCCGTGCCCGGAGAATCCGCAGGCCACGGTCACCGCGTCCGGGTGCTCCGGATGCCGGGCCAGCACGAAGTGCTCGTCGGGAGTGGTGGTGTACATACAGGTGACGGCCTTGCGCAGCCGCCCGGGCAGCTCGGGGACCCGGGTACGCAGGTGCGCGGCCATCGCCGCTGCCTCCGCCTCCGAGACGGTGCGGTCGATGGTCTCCGGATCGCACAGCGAGCCCTTGCGGAAGAAGGCGGCCTTCACCCCGCCCTCCGGGCCCTCGATCGCCGGGAAGCCGTAGAACTGCGCGCCGTCCGCGTCCTCCCAGATGTAGACGGGATGGTGCTCAGGCGTGAACGCGGCTGTGCCGCCCAGCGGGTGGAACCAGTACATGACCTGCCGCTCGACGGCGAAGCCGACACCGAGATCGGCGAGCAGCCGCGGCGCCCACGCGCCGGGGCAGACCACCAGGTGCCCGGCGGTGTACACGTCGTCCGAGGTGTGCACCCGTACGCCTCTGCCGCCCGGCAGCACCTCCCACCGGGTCACCGGCTCCTCGAACCGCAGCTCGGCACCGGCCCGCTGGGCGAGCTGCACATGCGCTGTGACGGTCGCCTCCGGACGGACGAAACCGGCGCGCTCCTCGTACAGCGCCACCTCGTCGTCCGCCGGTGTGAGAGTCGGGAAGCGGCGGCGTACCTCGGCCGCGTCCAGCATCTCGTGGGAGAGGTCCCACTGCCGGGCCGAGCGCAGGCTGCCGGCGACGGCCTGGCTGTCCTGGCGGCCCACCATCACACCGCCGCACAGGTTGGCGATGCTGCGGCCGGTGTCGCGTTCCAGCTTCGCGAACAGGTCGTAGGAGCGGAGGAGCAGCGGAACGTAGCCGGGATCCTCGAAGTAGGACTGGCGGATCATGCGGGAACCACCGTGGCTGGAGCCGCGGTTGTGGGCCGGACCGAAGCGCTCCAGCCCGAGGACCCGGTGGCCGCGGGCGGCCAGGTGACAGGCGGCGGCACTGCCCATGCCGCCGAGACCGATGACGATGACATCGCGGGGATGTGACATTGGGGCTCCTCGGCGCTCAGCGGCGGATCCGGGCCATCTCCGGGTCGAACAGGGGTTCCGCGGCGACGGTCGCCGCCACCTTCTCGCCGAAGTACTCGACGGCGACCGAGGTCCCCGGCTCGGCAGCGCCGGCCGGCAGCCACGCGTAGGCCACGCACCGGCCCACGCTGTAGCCGTACGAGGCACTGGTCACATAGCCGGCGACGACCCCGTCCACATGCACCGGCTCGCTGCCCATGACGACCGCGGCGGGGTCGTCGAGGGTGAGGCACACCAGCTTCCTGGTGGGCTCCCCGCGCGCCGCCAGCGCATCCCGCCCGACGAAGTCGCCCTTGGCGGGGCGTACGGCGAAGCCGACGCCGGCCTCATCGGGGGTGTGCTCGGTGGTCATGTCGGCGCCCCAGGCGCGGTACCCCTTCTCCAGCCGGAGGCTGTTGAAGGCGCTGCGGCCCGCGGCGATGACGCCGAGCCGCTGCCCGGCCTCCCACAGGGTGTCCCACAGCCGCAGCCCCACGTCCGCATCCGTGTACAGCTCCCAGCCCAGCTCGCCGACGTAGCTGACCCGCAGCGCGGTCACCGGGACGTGTCCCACATAGGTCTGGCGTGCCTTGAAGTAGCCGAACGCCTCGTGCGAGAAGTCGGCCGGGGTCAGCGGCTGCACCAGCTCCCTGGCCAGCGGCCCCCACACCCCGATGCAGCAGGTGCCGGAGGTGATGTCCCGGACCTGTACGTCCTCGGGCGCGTGCCGCAGCAGCCAGTCCAGGTCGGCTGGGCTGTTGGCGCCCAGCTGCCAGCGGTCGGGGCCCAGCCTGGCAGCGGTCAGGTCGCTGCGGATGCCGCCGTCCTCGTCCAGCAGCAGCGTGTAGGTGACCGATCCGGGACGCTTCTTGAGGTTGTTGCTGGTCATCCGCTGGAGGAAGGCGAGCGAGCCCGGCCCGGTGACCTCCAGCCGCCGCAGCGGGGTCATGTCGTACAGCGCGACCTTCTCGCGGGTCAGCTTCGCCTCGGCGGCGGCGATCGGCGACCAGTGCTGCGCCGACCAGCTGTCCCGCTCCGGCAGCCGCAGGCCGAGCCGGTCCACCAGCGGCGCGTTCGCCTCGTACCAGTGCGGCCGCTCCCAGCCGCCCGACTCCAGGAAGTGGGCGCCCAGTTCCTGCTGCCTCGGGTAGAAGGGACTGGTGCGCAGGGGGCGGCCGGGACCGGGCGGCTGCAGCGGGTGGATCACGTCGTAGACCTCGACGAAGCTGCGTTCACCCCGCTCCCGTACGTACGCGGGGGAGCGCTGGGCCTTCTCGAAGCGGTGCGGATCGCACTCGTGGACGTCCACCGTGGTGCGGCCGTCCGTCATCAGCTCGGCGACGGCCCGCGCGGCACCGGCCGAGTGCGTGACCCAGACGGCCTCGGCGAGCCAGAAGCCCCGCACCGTGCTGGACTCGCCCAGCAGCGGCATCCCGTCCGGGGTGAAGGAGAAGACGCCGTTGAAGCCCTCCTCCACCTGGGAGCCGGCCAGCGCGGGCAGCAGCCGTGCGGTCTCCGTCCAGCTGTCCGCGAAGTCGTCCGCGGTGAACGGCAGCGACGACGGCATCTTGGGGGCCTGGTCGTAGGGCAGGATCGAGTACGGGTCGACGGGCAATGGACGGTGTGCGTAGGTGCCGATGCCGATGCGGCCGGGGCCGCCCGTCGGGTCGAGGTGTTCCCGGTAGTACAGGTCCTGGTCCTGGTGGCGCAGGATGGGCCGGACGGCCTCCGTGCCGTCGGCACCGGCCCCCGCGAGCTGCGGTACCGGCGCCGTCTTCGCGTACTGGTGGGCGAGCGGCAGCAGCGGTACGTCCACGCCCGCCATGGCGCCGATCACCGGCCCCCAGAACCCGGCCGCCGAGACCACGTGGTCGGCAGGGAAGGTGCCCCGGTCGGTGACGACACCGGTCACCCTGCCGCCCTCGCGCTCGATGCCGGTGACGGTGTGCCGGTCCAGGAACCGGGCCCCGCGCCCGGTGGCACGCTCGATCTGGGCCAGACAGGCGTCGATGGCGCGGGCCAGTCCGTCGCCGGGGGTGTGGAAGCCGCCGAGCACGGCGTCCGGGTCCAGCATCGGGAAGAGCTCGGCGCACCGTGCGGGCCCGACCAGTTCGCCCTCCACGCCCCAGGAGGCGGCGAGCCCGGCCTTGCGGTGCAGATCCAGCCAGCGGGCCTGAGTGGTGGCCACCTCCAGACCGCCCACCGGCATGAAGCACGGCCGCCCGGCGTGGCGCAGGGAGCTGAACTTCTCCACGGTGTAGCGCGCGTACTGCGTCAGCGTCCTGGAAGGGCTGGTACGGAACACCAGGCCGGGGGCGTGCGAGGTGGAGCCACCGGGCGCCGCCAGCGGGCCCTGCTCGAGCACGGTGACATCGCGCCAGCCGCGCGCCGTCAGCTCATCGGCCAGCGAGCAGCCGACGATTCCGGCGCCGACGATGACGACGCGCGCATCGCGCATGGGCACTCCCTGCGAGGTGGTGGAGTGCCCGGCCGCCTCAGGAATATTGTTCACAGGACCACCACCGATCGCAGAACCTTGCCGCGCTGCATCCGCTCGAAGGCGATCTCGACCTCGTCCAGCGCGATCGTCTCCGTGACGAAGGCGCCCAGGTCGAGCTTGCCGCTGAGATAGAGGTCGATCAGGACCGGGAAGTCCCTGCTGGGCAGGCAGTCCCCGTACCAGGACGACTTGAGGGCACCGCCCCGCGAGAAGAGCTCCTGGAACGGGAGCTCGATCGTCACGTCCGGGGCCGGGACACCGGCCTGGACGAGCACGCCCGCCAGGTCCCGCATCGCGAAGCCCTGCAGATAGGTTTCCGGACGGCCGACGGCCTCGATGACGACGTCGGCGCCGTGACCGCCGGTCAGCTCGCGGACGGCCTCGACCGGATCGGTGCCGCGCGAATTGACGCTGTGCGTGGCCCCGAACTGGGTGGCCACGTCCAGCTTGTTGTCGTCGATGTCGACGGCGATGATCCGGCGCGCCCCCGCGAGCGAGGCCGCTGCGATGGCCGCGTTGCCGACACCGCCGCAGCCGATGACGGCGACGGTGTCCCCGCGGGAGACACCCCCGGTGTGCACGGCGGCGCCCCAGCCGGCCATCACGCCGCAGCCGATGAGCCCGGCTGCCTCAGGCCGGGCGGCCGGGTCGACCTTGACGGCCTGCCCCGCGTCCACCAGCGTCTTCTCGGCGAACGCGCCGATGCCGAGCGCGGGGCTGAGCGGGGTGCCGTCCAGCAGCGTCATCGGCTGCCGGGCGTTGCGCGAGTCGAAGCAGTACCAGGGCCGCCCCTTACGGCAGGAGCGGCAGCTTCCGCATGGTGCGCGCCAGGCGATCACGACGAAGTCGCCGGGGCGCAGATCGGTGACGCCGGGGCCCGCCTGCTCGACGACGCCCGCGGCCTCGTGGCCCAGGAGGAACGGGAAGTCGTCGCCGACGGCCCCTTCCCGGTAGTGCAGATCGGTGTGGCAGACACCGCATGCCTGGACGGAGACCAGGACTTCTCCCGGGCCGGGGTCCGGTACCAGGACCGTCTGCACCTCGGCCGGGGCATCCTTCTTCATCGCGACGACAGCGCGGACCTCGTGTGGCATTCCCAGACCTCGCAGCTTGTTGCGTAGTGCACGACTGGTTGCGCTATGGGAGACATAGTGAGAACGCCGAACCTCGCCCGTCAAGAGTTGTGGATCACGGGTTGATGACGAGGTGTCAGAAAAACGCGATGCGGGTCCGGCCGGGGGCCGGACCCGCAGTTATGGGAGGTCGGGGCGGTGCCTGCGCTGATGCCCCGTCAGAAAATTGTAGTTTTCGACGGCTGTTTCGAGGTTGTTTCGGGGAGGGGATGCCCCTGCCTGTGGTGTGCGGGCTGCGGGATTGCTTGTGGCTTGTCGCGCAGTTCCCCGCGCCCCTTACGGGGCGCGGGACCTCTCAGTAGGCGTAGCCCATGCGGCGGGAGAGGTCCTGGGCGGCGGCCATCGTGCGTTTGGCCACCTCCTGGAGCCGTTCCTCCTCCAGCCGGTAGGACGGTCCGGAGACGCTGATCGCGCCGATGACCTTCCCGTCGTGGGCCCGCACCGGGGCCGCCACCGCGTGCAGGCCGAGCTCCAGCTCGTCCCGCGCCACCGCGAAACCGGTCTTGACCACCGATTTCAGCTCCGCACGCAGCTCCGCCGGCGAGATCACGGTCGACTCCGTGAGCCGCGGCAGCTTCCGGGACAGCACGCTCTCCTGCACGGACTTCGGCTGGTGCGCCAGCAGTGCCTTTCCGCTGGAGGTGGCGTGCAGCGGGGTCCGTCTGCCCAGCCAGTTCTGCGCGGTGACCGAGGAGGCGCCACGCGCCTGCATGATGTTGACCGCGGCGTCGTCGTCCAGGACCGCGATGTTCGCCGTCTCCCCGGCGTCCTCGGCCAGCTCGCGGCAGACGGGCGCGCCCTCCTGCGAGATGTCCAGCCGGGAAGCCGCCGCTCCGGCCAGGCGCAGCACGCCGGGGCCCAGGTAGTACTTGCCGCGGTCCTGCTCCTGGGAGACCAGCCCTCTGGCCTCCAGGACGCCCAGCAGCCGGAACGCTGTCGATTTGTGGACGCCCAGTTCCTCGGCGATTTCCGTCACACCCGCGTCGCCGTGCCGGGCCAGAATCTCCAGCACGCTCACCGCGCGGTCGACCGACTGGACCGAAGCTGCCGCGCCTCTGGACTGCTTGCCAGTCCCTGTGTCCTCCGTCTTTTCACTCATCTGCTCAACGTCACCGCCTGCTGGCCTGGTTGTGGTTCCCGGTTGCTGGTGCGCGGCCGCGCGCCGTTCTCCCCGGAGTGTCCGCGGAGGTCGTCGGCGAGTGCTTGACGTGAAGCCTCCCCGCTTGGATTCTGTTGCGCATCACGCTCCATCGTGCGTGATGCGGAACTCGGATAGTAGTGACGCGTCTCCCCCGCACCTTTCCGGGCCACCCGGCACCGGGCCGACTGACCCTGCTCACTCGAACGTGCTCGTGAGGTGAACCACAGTGATCCCTGTCTGCCGCCTTGAGGACCTGCCCGAAGGCGAGTCCGTCCGTCTCGACCTCGAACCTCCCATCGCCGTCTTCAACGCCGACGGCGAGCTCTACGCCATCGACGACACCTGCACCCACCAGGACGCGTCCCTGTCCGAAGGCTGGCTCGAGGGCTGTCTGGTCGAATGCCCGCTGCACGCCGCTTCATTCGACCTGCGCACCGGCCGTCCCACCTGCCTCCCCGCTCGCAAGGCGGTGCGCACCCACCCGGTGAGCGTGCTCGACGGCACCGTATGGGTACATGTCGAGTCCGACCGGGCCGTACAGGCGCCGCACACCGCTGTGGCCGGACAAGGGAGCGCCGCATGAACACCATCACCGTGATCGGCGCCTCCCTGGCAGGACTCCATGCCGCGCTGGCGCTGCGCGCCGAGGGCTACGACGGCAGGCTCGTGATCGTAGGGGAGGAGCACCATCGCCCCTACGACCGCCCTCCACTCTCCAAAGAATTCCTGACCGGCGCGGTGACCGCCGAGCGGCTCTCCCTCGCCGACGCGGAGGAGATCGCCGACCTGGACGCCGACTGGCTGCTGGGCACCCGCGCCGAGGGCCTGGACCCGCCCGCCCGTACGGTCACGCTCACGGACGGCCGCAGGCTGTCCACCGACGGCGTCGTCCTGGCCACCGGCGCGGTGCCCCGCACCCTGCCCGGCGAGCCGCTGGAGGGAGTGCACACCCTGCGCACTCTGGACGACGCCGCCGCGCTCCGTGAGGAGCTCAGCCGGGGGCAGGTGCGGGTCGTGGTGATCGGCGCCGGCTTCATCGGCGCCGAGGTCGCCTCGTCCTGCGCCACCCTCGGCCACAACGTGACAGTCGTCGAGGCCGCCGCGCAGCCACTGCTGCCCCAACTCGGCGCCCAGATCGCCGAGTTCTGCGCCGCTCTGCACACCGACCACGGCGTCGCCCTGCTCACCGGAACCGGTGTGCGCGCGCTGCACCCGGACGGCGACCGGCCGACTCAGGCAGCAGGCGGGCGGAGGCGGGTCGGCTGGGTCGAGCTGGCCGACGGCCGGTTCCTGCCGGCCGACGTGGTCGTGGTGGGGATCGGCGTACGGCCCGCCACCGGCTGGCTGGAAGGCTCAGGGCTGCCGCTGGACGACGGCGTCGTGTGCGACGCGGGCGGCGTCACCCCGGTGCCGGGTGTGGTGGCCGTGGGCGATGTGGCCCGCAGCGCCGGGCACCGGGCCGAGCACTGGACCAGCGCCATGGAGGCCCCGGCCGTCGCCGTGCGCAATCTGCTGGCCGGTACGACGGTGGAGACGTACACAGCGCTGCCGTACTTCTGGTCCGACCAGTACGGCGTGCGGCTCCAGCTCGCGGGCAGCCGTGGTCCGGGCGACACCGTGCGGGTGGTGGAGGGCTCGCCGGAGGACCGCAGTTTCCTCGCCGTCTACGAGCGGGAGGGGGCCACCACGGCCGTGTTCGCGGCCAACCGGCCGCGCCCCTTCATGCGGGCCCGGCGCGAGCTGGCTCGCGCCGGGATGGTTGCGGCCTGACCCGTCGCCGGGGCCCCTCTCCGATTCCGGGGAGGGGCTACCCCTGCCTCGCCTTCGCGGCCTGCGGGCTGTTTGTGGCTTGTCGCGCAGTTCCCCGCGCCCCTTGATGGCTTGTCCGCGAAGCTTGGGCAGTCTGCCCCCCAAGCTCTTCGAGCAGGGGGCACCCCCAGGGCGCAGGGTGGGCAAGCGCAGCCCACATTGCGGGGCACCTGCACGGGAGGGGTCAGTTGCTCGCCGTGCTCGGTTGTTTCTCGCTGGGGCGGACGATGACGAAGCCCTCTCCGTCCAGCCGGAGCTGGACCGCCTCGCCGGAACCGCCGCGGATCATGGAGCCGAAGCTCTGTGAGCGGTGCAGCGAGGTCTGCAGCTGGGCGCTCCAGCCCACCACGGCGTCGGTGTCCACGAACACCGGCGCCTGCTGCGAGACCGGGATGACGATCGGCGTGCCCTCGCAGATGACACCGAGCCTGCCCTGGCCGGAGAAGACGCTGTTGAACAGCCCGCCGCCGGCCATCCCCGCGCCCTTGACGATGCCGATCTCGTAGTGCAGCCCGGCGTCGAAGACCAGCACGTTGCGGCCGTTGACGGTGAGCGAGTCGCCGGGCGCTATGTCGATGATGAAGCAGTTCTCCGCCTCGTGCGCGAACCACGCCTCGCCCTGGCCGCTGACCGACATCAGCGCCAGTCCTTCCCCGGTGACCTGGCGCTTGAGGAAGTTGCCGACCCCCTGGCCCTTCTTCTCGAACCGAAGGTTCCCCCGCCAGGCCACCATCGACCCCTGCCGCGCGTAGCACTCGCCGTTCACCGTGTACTTCACGCACTTGTCGTTCTGCAGCTCCATTCCCGCCGTGGGGCTGGGCTGCGCCATGTTCTTCGTAGCGAAGAGATCACTCTGCATGGCGCCATCGTCCCCCGGAATCCTCCGCTCCTTCCAGAAATTCCGCGGGGAGGCCGGTTCCGCGAAGCCGGAAGCCCCTGACCTGATTTGAGACTTCTCTCCCTTGGTGCCGCCTGCCAGCAGCGCACTCGCGGTCACAAGTCCCAAAAAGCAGTTCAATGAAACGATGGAAGGCGCCGGCGGCAGGGAATGGCCGCGGCGAAGCCTGAAGAAGGAGACGGGACGTGAAGTTCGTGCTCGAGGTCGATATGAGCGACATGCGCGGCGAAGGGGAGGCCGCGGCTGAGCTGGGCCGGGCGCTGCGGTACTGGGGCGGCAACCTGCGCCACTACGCGCTGGAGCCGGGCGACGGTTCGGCCGTCTACGACTCGCAGTACCGTGAGGTCGGCAACTGGCGCATCACCGCGTCGTCGTGAGGGGCCACGGGCCGGGGAGCGAAGAGGGGAACTGATGGCGACGGCAGGCGTGGACGCGCACCGGATCGGACAGGAACTCGGCGACGCCGTCGTCACCGTGGATCCGGACCTGCCCTCGGCGGTACGCGAGGGGGTCGAGGAGATCACCGGCCGGCCCACCGGGACCGGCGCCGGGCCGCGGGTCCATGTGGGCCCCACACTGCCGGAACTCGCCCCCGGCGAACGGCTGTTGTGGCTGCACAGCACCAACGCCGGGGTCGACGCCCTGCTCAAGGCGCACGCGCCATGGCCGCCGGAGACGCTGCTGACCCGCACGGTGGGCCGGATGGGGGAGCGGATCGGTCAGTACGTACTGGCCTGGGCGCTGGCCGAGCTGCAGAACATCCCCGCCTTCCTGCACCAGCAGGAGTCCCGCACCTGGAACCGGCTGCCCACCGAGCTGGCCGACGGCACCCTCGCCGTCGTCTTCGGCACCGGCAGCATCGGTTCCGGAATCGGTGCCGCGCTCCGCGGCTGCGGCGTCCGCACGGTCGGTGTGGCCCGCAGCCCGCGCCCGGCGCCCGGCTTCGACGAGGTCGTCGCGCTCGGCACCCCGGACGGCGTCGGCGGCCCGTCCGCCGAACTGACCGCGCCGCTGGCCGCGGCCCGCTGGGTCGTCAACGCGCTGCCGCTCACACCCGAGACGAGCGGCCTGTTCGGCCCCGGGCTGTTCGCGGCGATGTCCGGTGCGACCTTCTTCAACGTCGGCCGGGGCGCGACCGTCCGCACCGACGCGCTCGCCCGCGCGCTGGAGCAGGGCCAGGTGGCGCACGCGGTCCTGGACGTCCTGCCGGAGGAGCCGGCCCCGCCCACCTCCCCGGCCTGGGAC
>NZ_JADKMA010000056.1 GCF_017676365.1 Streptomyces oryzae | reverse complement strand
GCTCGGGAGGTCAGGAGGCGAAGAGGCGCACCGGCCAGGTGGCGTGCTGCTCGGCGGTGATGTCCAGGAGCGGCGCCGAGGCGGCCGGCAGGTCCGCGACCGCGCCCCTGCTCGCGGCCTCGGCCTGCCGCGCCACCTCGTCCGTCTCGGCGGCGAGCCGGGCCAGTACCGCGGTGGCGTCGAACGGATCGAGGCTGAGCAGCCGGATCACCGCCGTCGCAGGGCCGCTGACGCTCTCGTAGGCGGCGGCCTGCGCCGCGTCCAGCGGGGTGAGGCCCGCCGAGCGGGCTGTCAGCCCCAGCACGACGGGCTGGTGCGCCCCCTTGGGGCGGGCCCCGGCCAGCGCGTCCAGCTCGGGGCCCGGCCAGGTGGCCCGCGCGGCCCGCATCAGCTGCCGGCCCAGCCGCCGGGCGGTACGGCGCAGTACCGGCGAGGGAGTGCGGGCGTCGGCGGCCTCGTCCAGCGCGAGAGGGTCGTGCCCCGCGGCGGCAGCGGCGGAGAGGGCAGCCGCGGTCAGGCCGGCCGTGTGCAGCCGGCTCCTGCAGAACTCCGCGAGGGTGGCGGCGTCATGGATCCGGCCCGCTCTGACGGCTGCCTCCGCGCCGCCCGAGTGCGCGTGCCCGCCTGCGGGGAACCTGCCGTCGGCGAGCAGCAGCAGTGCGGCAGCGCTCATTTCCAGCACCTCAGAAAAGGAAGTACCGCTGGGCCATGGGCAACGTCTCGGCAGGCGCGGGCTCGACCGGCGTCCCGTCGATGGTGACGGTGAACGTGTCGGGGTCGACCCGCACCTCGGGCCGCGCGTCGTTCTGCCGCATGTCGGCCTTGGTGACGGAACGGGTGTTGCGGATGGCGACGAACCGCTTGGTGAGGGGCAGCTTTTCCGGCAGCCCGTCGTCAAGAGCGCTCTGTGTCACGAAGTTGACGGAGTTGGCTCCCGGAGCGCGTCCGCGCGCCCCGAACATGGGCCGGGGCAGCACCGGCTGCGGGGTGGGGATGGACGCGTTGGCGTCGCCCATCTGCGCGTAGGCGATCTGCCCGCCCTTGAGTACGAGCTGGGGTTTGACGCCGAAGAACGCGGGGTCCCACAGCACCAGGTCGGCGAGCTTGCCCGGTTCAACGGAGCCGATCTCGGCGTCCATGCCCTGCGCGACGGCAGGGTTGATCGTGTATTTGGCGACATAGCGGCGTGCCCGCAGATTGTCGGCGCGCCCGTCGCCCGTGAGGGTGCCGTACCGCTCCTTCATCACATGCGCCGTCTGCCAGGTGCGCAGCACGACTTCGCCGATGCGGCCCATGGCCTGCGAGTCGGAGGAGATGATCGAGATGGCGCCGAGGTCGTGCAGGGTGTCCTCGGCCGCGATGGTGCTGGGCCGGATGCGCGACTCGGCGAAGGCGAGGTCTTCCGGGACGGCCGGGTTGAGGTGGTGGCAGACCATCAGCATGTCGAGGTGTTCCTCGATGGTGTTGACGGTGTGCGGCCGGGTCGGGTTGGTGGAGGAGGGCAGCACGTTGGGCTCGGCGACGACGGTGATGATGTCGGGCGCGTGCCCGCCGCCGGCCCCTTCGGTGTGGTACGCGTGGATTCCGCGTCCGGCGATCGCGGCGAGGGTGTCGCCGACGAAACCGGCCTCGTTGAGGGTGTCGGTGTGGATGGCGACCTGGGCGCCGGTCTCCTCGCAGACGGACAGACACGCGTCGATGGCGGCCGGGGTGGCGCCCCAGTCCTCGTGGATCTTGAACCCGACGGCGCCGCCCCGCAGTTGGGCGAGCATCGCGTCGCGCGAGACGGTGTTGCCCTTGCCGAGCAGCCCCACGTTGACCGGCAGTCCGTCCATGCCCTCCAGGGTGCGCGCGGTGTGCCAGGCGCCGGGGGTGACGGTGGTGGCCTTGGAGCCCTCGGCGGGTCCGGTGCCGCCGCCGACGAGCGTGGTGATGCCCGCGGCGAGCGCCTCGTCGGCGAGTTGCGGGCAGATGAAGTGGACGTGCGCGTCGATGGCACCGGCGGTGAGGATCTTGCCGTTGCCCGCGATGATCTCCGTCTCGGGGCCGATGACCAGGGCGGCGTGTACGCCGTCCATGGTGTCGGGGTTGCCCGCCTTGCCCAGCGCCGTGATGCGCCCGTCGCGGATGCCGATGTCGGCCTTGACGACGCCCCAGTGGTCGAGCACGAGAGCTCCGGTGATCACCGTGTCCGGGGCGCCATCGGCGCGGGTGGTGAGCGCCTGGCCCATGGACTCGCGGATCACCTTGCCGCCGCCGAACACGGCCTCGTCGCCGGAGCGTCCGGGCCCGCCGGAGAGGTCGTCCTCGATCTCGACGAGGAGGCAGGTGTCGGCGAGCCGTACCCGGTCGCCGGTGGTGGGGCCGAACAGATCGGCGTACGCGGGGCGGGACAGCTCACGCATCGGGGGAACCTCCCGCGTCGAGCGAACCTCCCGCGGCGGACCTCAGCCCCGCGATGACGCGCCTGCCGCCTATCGGGACGAGGGTCACCTCGACCGGGATGCCGGGTTCGAAGCGGACGGCGGTGCCGGCGGCGATGCCGAGGCGCTTGCCCCACGCGGCCTCGCGGTCGAAGTCCAGCCCGGGATTTGCCTCGGCGAAGTGGTAGTGGGAGCCGACCTGCACGGGGCGGTCGGCGGCGTTGAGCACGGTCAGCCGGGTGACTTCGGCGCCCGCGTTGAGCGGGACCGGCTCGTCGGCGTAAAGGATCTCTCCGGGGATCATGGGGTGGCGGCTCCTCGTCGGCGCGGTCAGGAGATGGGCTCGTGCACGGTGACGAGCTTGGTGCCGTCGGGGAACGTCGCCTCGACCTGGACGTCGTGGAGCATCTCGGGGATGCCCTCCATGACGTCGTCGCGGGTCAGGACCG
Source organism: Streptomyces oryzae (assembly GCF_017676365.1). GTDB lineage: Bacteria > Actinomycetota > Actinomycetes > Streptomycetales > Streptomycetaceae > Streptomyces > Streptomyces oryzae. Next base: position 35,152 of record NZ_JADKMA010000056.1, on the reverse strand, counting down.
TACGCCCGGACTCCATCAGCTGTGCGACGCTCCGCCCGTCGCGGGCCCCTTCGAGCACGTGCGCCGTGATGAGAGCCACGGCCTCCGGGTGGTTGAGGCGCACACCGCGGTCCTTGCGCCGCTGTGCCACATCGGCCGCGACGTGGATGAGCAGCCGCTCCTGCTCGTGCGGGGTCAATTGCATAGTCTCCACCTCACCGTCGTCGCCGGGCCCGGGAATGCCCTTGGTCACTCGCGGCGACGACACACGCCGGTAGATGTATCACACAGGTGACTTTCGGCCGCCCACTGCCCCGGACATTACGGCAGCACCGTTTCACCGGCGTTAACACTCCGGCGCCTGCCGGTCCTGTTCCGATGAGGGGCTCTGCCCCTGCCCGTCGGCTGCGGACTGCGGGCTGTTGGGGGCTTGGGGGCACCCCTGCTCGAAGAGCTCGGGGGAGCAGTTCCCCGCGCACCCCTTACGGGGCGCGTCTGTTCAGCGGCTCTTCCGGCGTTCGTCCGGCACCGACATGGACACCAGCGCCCGCAACCCCTTCGCGAACTCCTCGGGTGTGATCCCGCCCCACAGCGCCTGCTGCACGAAGTACCCCTGTACGGCGCCGACAAGGATGCGGGCCACGTGCAACGTGTCGGCCTCGGGGTCGACCCACCCCCGCGCCTGGTACTCCCCGACGAGCCGCGCCCACTGCGCGGAAAGGTGCCCGTACGCCTCGGTCATCGTCTCGGCGAGCTCGGCATTGCGCAGCCCCTCGCTCCACACCTGCACCAGCAGCCGGGGCAGTTCCCTGGGGTCCTCCCCCGCGCCGATGGATTCCTGGAGCCGGCCGAAGACCTCGGTGAACAACTCGTCCGGACTCGGCGGAACCTCGGCCGCCACCACCCGGTCGAAGGAGGTCCTGATGGTCTCCAGCGCCTCCGCCGCCACGGCTGCGATGATCTCTTCCTTGCTGCGGAAGTAGCGGTAGACGGCGCCCGCGGACAGCCCGCTCTCTTTGAGCACGTCCTGCATGGACGTGGCGTGGAAGCCGTTGCGGAGGAAGCAGCGCCGGGCGCCGTCCACGATCTGGCGACGGCGGGCTTCGAGGTGCTCGGGGGATACGCGGGCCATAGCGGCAGCCTAAAACGAACGTTCCTTCTTGACAATCGACGCGTCCGGAGGGACGGTATGGCCGTCGAGAAAAACGAACGATCCTTCTCTTTACTGTTCCGCCTCTTTCTCACCCCCGTTCCGCCTCTACTCACACCGGAAGGTCACCCCATGGCCACGACGCCCGCCCCCTCCCCCGGCCGCGCCCGGGGGCCGCTCACTCTCCTGGTGGCGGTCCCGCTGATCGTCGCATTCGCACTGTGGGCCTTCGCCTGGCCCGCCGCCCGCACCGCACCCCGCGATCTGCCGCTCGGCGTCGCGGGACCGCCCGCCGCCGTCGAGCAACTGACGGGCCAACTGCAACAGCACAAGGGCGCCTTCGAGGTGCACCGCTACCACGACGAGGCCGCGGCACGGAAGGCGATACGGGACCGCGAGGTCTACGGCGCGGTGGTGGCCTCCCCTTCCGGGCCGAAGATGCTGACCGCGAGCGCCGCCGGACCCGTGGTCGCCCAGCTGTTGACGCAGGCCGCGAGCCGGACCGCGCCCGAGGGCACGACTGTGCACACCGAGGATGTGGTGCCGGCACCCCCGAACGACCCACGGGGTGCCGTGCTGAGTACGAGCGTGCTGCCGCTCGCCCTCGCCGGGGTGCTGGCCGGAGCGCTGACCGTGCTGCTGCGGCTGCGCGGTACGCGAGCCGTGGGAGCGCTGATGGGGGCCGCCGCGCTGGTCGGCCTCGTGGCTGCCGCGCTGGCCGACAGCTGGCTCGGCGCGCTGTCCGGCAACTGGTGGGCCGAGGCGGCCGCGTTCGGACTGACCGTGCTCGCCGTGAGCTCCACCGTGGCGGGCCTCGGAGCGCTGCTGGGCCCGAAGGGCATCGGTCTCGGCGGTCTGCTCTCGGTACTGCTGGGCAACCCGTGGTCGGGGGTGTCCAGCGCCCCGGAGATGCTGCCCGAACCGCTGGGAGCGCTGGGGCAGTTGCTGCCGCCGGGAGCGGGCGGGACGCTGCTGCGGGGTGTCGGCCTCTTCGACGGACGGGCCGTGGACACGCCCGTGCTGGTGCTGACCGCGTGGACGGTGCTGGGGCTCCTCGCGGTGACGGTCGGCGGTCTACGCGGCGAAGGGGCACGGACCAGGAGCGAGGAGACCGGGGGTGAGGCGACCGGAACCGCCGGGACCACCGTTCTCCGTAACCGCCTGTCCGATATGCGCTCTTGACGGGGCGACAGCCCCGCACCATTCTCATGTCCGCGTCAGACGACTGCTCCATGTCGCCTGTTCCATGTCGCCGCTCCGGGCGATGGCTGCCGTCACCGGCAGCGCCGACACCCCCCACACAGCATCGGAGCTCAGCAGTGATACGCGGACCTCAAAGACAACAGCACCGCGCGCCCCGCACACACCGCGCCACCCTCGCCACCTCGGCCGGGACCGTACTCGCGCTCGCCCTGCTGGCCGCCGCCGGCGGGGCTGCGCAGGCCAGCCCCGGCACCCGGGCGGCCGAGGCGCCCGACATCGACGTCTCAGCAGTCCAACAGGACCTCAAGGACCTCCAGTCCATCGCCGAGGACAACGGCGGCAACCGCGCCCACGGGCAGCCGGGGTACCGGGCCTCCCTCGACTACGTGAAGAAGAAGCTGGACGCGGCGGGCTTCAAGACCACCGTGCAGGAGTTCACCAGCGGCGGCTCCACCGGCTACAACCTCATCGCGGACTGGCCCAAGGGCGGCACCGGGGAGACCGTGATGGCCGGCTCCCACCTGGACTCGGTCGACTCGGGCCCGGGCATCAACGACAACGGCTCCGGCTCGGCCGGGGTGCTGGAGACCGCGCTGGCCGTCGCCAAGGCGGACCTGAAGCCGGGCAAGCATCTGCGGTTCGCCTGGTGGGGAGCCGAGGAGGAGGGCCTGGTGGGCTCCAGCCACTACGTCGACAGCCTCTCCAAGGACGAGCTCGGCAAGATCGACACGTATCTGAACTTCGACATGATCGGCTCGCCCAACGCGGGCCACTTCGTCTACGACGACGATGCCGCGGTCGAGTCGGTCCTCAAGGACTGGTTCAGCTCCAAGGGCGTCGAGACGGAGGCGTCCGAGGAGACCAACGGGCGCAGCGACCACGCCCCGTTCAAGCAGGCCGGCGTCACCGTCGGCGGCAGCTTCACGGGAGCGGGCGAGGAGAAGACCAAGGCACAGGCCGACAAGTGGGGCGGCAAGGCCGGCGAGCCGTACGACGCGTGCTACCACTCCAAGTGCGACGACACCTCGAACATCGACGAGAAGGCGCTCGACCTGCACAGCGACGCCATCGCACAGGCGGTCTGGAAGCTCAGCTCCTGACCCTCGGCCCCTACGGGCTCAACTCCCCTGGCCCGGCCGCCGCTCCCCGGCGGCCGGGCCGCGGTGTTCGGCGGCGATCCCGAACCGGCGCGCCTCGCGCGGCACCGCACCCCCGCCGACCTCCCGGAACCCGGAGACGGTGCTGATGATCTCCTCGGACTCCGGCTGCTCCGCTTCCGCGGCGTCCAGCTGCTCCAGACGTTCCAGGTCGGCGGCCGACACCAGCCCCACGAGCGGCTTCCCGTGCCGGGTGACGACAACGCGCTCATCGCCGTAGACGACCCGATTGATCAGATCCGCCAGCTCGGCCCGCGCCTGCGTCACCGGAATCTCGTAAGCCATGCCGCCATTCTAGGGGTGGGCACAAAACCGCAGGTAACGGGCTATTTGCAGGCTGTTCTGGCTTCGCCTTCAGCGGAATCGGCCCTGTTGCAGGGGTCGTTGGGCGCTGACCGTGGCAGGCTGCTTCACGTACGTTCTGTACAGCCTGTACATTTCTCGCCGCGAGAGTGGAGTGCGAACGCCATGCGGAATCAGCCGACAGCACCGACAGCTCTGACAGCACCGACAGCCCGCTACGTCCTGCCCGAGTTCACCGAGCGCACCAGCAGCGGGATGCGGACGATGGATCCGTACTCGAAGCTCATGGAGGAGCGGATCGTCTTTCTCGGCACACAGATCGACGACACCTCGGCCAACGACGTCATGGCGCAGCTGATCCACCTCGAACACGCGGCCCCTGACCAGGACATCTCGCTGTACATCAACTCCCCCGGCGGCTCGTTCACGGCCATGACCGCGATCTACGACACGATGCGCTTCGTCTCCTGCGACATCGAGACCGTCTGCCTGGGACAGGCGGCCTCGGCCGCCTCCGTACTGCTGGCCGCCGGGGCACCGGGCAAGCGGCTCGCACTGCCGGGGGCGCGCATCCTCATCCACCAGCCGTCGCTCAACGAGCCGATCCAGGGGCAGTCCAGCGACCTGGAGATCCAGGCACGGGAGCTGCTGCGGACCCGCGAGATGCTGGAGGAGCTGTACGAGCGGCACACCGGGCAGCCGCGGAACAAGATCAGCCAGGACATCGAGCGCGACAAGATCTTCACCGCGCAGCAGGCCGTCGACTACGGCCTCGTCGACCGGCTGACCACCAGCCGCAAGTCGTCCCCTCTCACACCCGCGCGGCGGTGAGGCCCGGATGAGCCGCGGCCTGCCGCCCGACCTGCCGCCCCTGCCCGCACTGACCCGCGCCGAGTGCGAGGTGGTCGACGCCTATCTGGAGGTGCTCGATCTGCTGGGCCGGATCAACCCGGCGCGCGGCCGCGACACCTACGGCGGGCTGCGCGCCGCGCAGGGCCTGGTCAGCAAGGCGGCCCGGCTGCGGGACGCGCTCGTGCTGATGCACGAGCGCGGGGAGAGTGAGCTGCATGCGGCGACGTTGGAGCGGGCCCTGCGGGTGCTGGACGGGGAACGGAGGGCCGGGCTGGTGGGGCCGCCCGCCCCGAAGCCCCGTGCGACTTAGACCGCTGCGGCGGGAGATTCCCTGCTCGCATGTTCCGGTGAGGGAGTGCCCCTGTTCGTCGGTTGCGGGCTGCGGGTTGTTGGGGGCTTGTCGCGCAGTTCCCCGCGCCCCTTTGGGGCGCTGCATAGTTCCCCGCATTTGAATTGCAGGTGACGGCTGCTGGTCTGGGTGCTTAGGGTGCTGATCATGATTTCGGCGAAGCTGACTGTTTCTCCGCCCACCGCGTAAGGCGGGCGGCCACACACGGCGCCGCGACGGATGCGACTGTCCATCGCGGGGGTCGGTGGTGCCCGCGGACGGGACCACCTTTCACCCCTCCTTACGCGGAGCGCATTCGTGCCGACTTCTTCTTCCGGTTCTGCCGGTTCTCATGACCTGCCCGTCGGGCGTGGTCTGCTCTTCCTCGCCGCTGCCGGTGCCACTTGGGGCACCACGGGCGCGGCCGTCGATCTCGTCTACTCCTCCAGCGACCTGGGGCCGCTCGCGCTGTCCTTCTGGCGCTATGTCAGCGGACTCGCGCTGCTGCTCCTCGGCCGTGCCGTACTGCGGTGTGCCGTACTGCGGCGGCTGCGGCCGCACGGCACCGCCGAGGTGCCGCGGCTGCGCCCCGCCCTGCCGCGCTCCCGGTTCGTGCTGCGGCTTGCGACCGGGCTGTGTCTGGCCGTCTTCCAGACGGCCTACTTCGCCGCCGTACCGGCGACGGGGGTGGCGGTCGCCACCATCGTGACGCTGGGCGGCGCCCCGGTGTTCGTGGCGCTCGGTGCCCGGCTCGCGCTGCGCGAACGGCTCGGCCGGGGCGGAGCCGGTGCCGTGGCCGCGGCGCTGGCCGGGCTCGCCGTTCTGGTGCTGGGCGACGGGAGCGGGGGAGTGCACCTGGGCGGTGTCGCCCTCGCCCTGCTGGCCGCTGCGGCGTTCGCGGTCTCGGTGGTGCTGGCCCGCTGGGTCGGCAGTGCGGGACTGCAGGAGAGCTCCTTCACCCTCACCGCCTGGTCGTTCGGGGTGGGCGCCCTCGTACTGCTGCCGTTCGCGCTGGCCGAGGGCGTACTGCCGCACTCCGGTGAACTGGTGCGTGTGGTGTTGTTGTTGCTGTACGTGGCGGCGGTGCCCACGGCGCTGGCGTATCCGCTGTACTTCGCCGGAGCAGCCGTCGTGCGGGCCGCCACGGCTTCGGTGGTGATGCTGATCGAGCCGGTCAGCGCCGCCGTGCTCGCCGTCGGGCTGCTCGGGGAACGGCTGACCGTGCCGATGCTCGTGGGCACGCTGGTGCTGCTGACAGCGGTGGTGTTCCTGACCCGGGCAGAAGCGGCACAGACCGCTTAGGCTCTCGCGGATGGACACGCTGGCGAAGATCCTCGCAGCCGCCGCGCGGGGCGAATTCCCGCCTTCCGACGGCGGATTGACCGTGCTGCCGCAGCCCTCACCCCGCGACGCGGGTGTGCTGGCGCTGACCGGCCACGCGGTGGTCTTCGCCGACGTGCCACCCGAGTGGGTACGGCGCCTGCTGCCGCCCGGCGACCTGGGCGCCCCGCTCGGGCCGCCGTTCCTCTCGGCGCTGTGCGCCCGTACCGGCCGGTGGGCGGAAACCCATGACGTGCTGCTCGCCCTCCCTCCAAGTGCGGACACCGCGGCGGACGGCACTGGCCGGGCCGGCGCGTTGGTGGAGAGCTTCGACCAGTCGCACCCGCGGGTGAAGCGGGCCCTGGCGCACCGTTCGAACGTGCGGGTGTGGACGGCGGAGGGCGGCACGGTGCTGACCGGACGCGGTGTGGCGGATCGCTGGGAAGTGGCCGTCGAAGTGGATCGCACAGCGCGCGGCACCGGACTGGGCCGCGCGCTGGCCGCCGCCGCGCGGTCGCTCGTACCGGCGGACGAGACGCTGTGGGCGCAGGTGGCGCCGGGGAACGCGGCGAGCCTGCGGGCTTTCCTGGCGGCGGGCTTCACACCGGTCGGCGCCGAGGTCCTGCTCTCCCGGGAGAATGCCGCGGGGTGAGCCGGGGCGCGTCGTCACCGTGGGCGCGTCAGCCGGCCGGCACCGGCAGCCAGGGGAGTTCGACCCAGACGGTCTTGCCACCGTCGGAGGTGGGGGCGATGCGCATCCGGCCGCCGGACTCGGCGGTCAGCGTGCGGATGATCACCAGTCCGCGGCCGTTGTCCTGCTGCACGGCAGCGGGCAGTCGGCGCGGCCTGCCCGGATGGCTGTCGGTGACGCCCAGGCACAGCCGCTCGGCGCCCTCCAGACGCAGCTCGACGGTGAAGGTGGGCGAGCGGCCCAAAGTGTGCTGGACGGCGTTGGTGGCCAGCTCGGAGACGATCAGGCGCAGCGACTCCATGGCGTCCGCGTCGTCGGGCAGCCCCCAGGCCCGGAGGGTACCGGTGACGTGTCTGCGGGCGGCGGTGACGGAAGCGGGTGAGCTCGGCAGTGTGATCGTCGCTTCCTGCTGGTCTGCCATGGCGAGGCCGTCCCTTTCCCGGGGCCGTTGGCTCCTCCGTCGCGCGGCAGCGGGCCCAGGCTCCGTCCCCGCACAGCGAGGCGGGCGTCCCGGGCAACCGCTGCGCGACAGAGTGCCACTCCTCGCGGCGCCGTGCGGCCGATCCCCCTGCTTGCGCGGACTTCTGTCGCCCGAAGCGGTGAACTCTGCCAGGTCAGGCCACATTCGGCGGCGGAACCCCCTCGCCGGACGCGGCCCGCCCACTCGGTGCGGCAGGGTCAGGCCGGGTGCGGGGCCGTGGCGATCACGGTGTTCGCCGCGTGGGCGAGCGCCGTCTCGTCGAGGTCGCCGCGGGCGGTCAGCCGCAAGCGGGAGACGCCGTCGGGGACGGACGGAGGGCGGAAGCAGCCGACATGGATACCCGCGGCCCGGCAGTCGGCGGCCCAGCGCACCGCGGCGTGCGGGGAGGGGGCGCGTACCGAGACCACGGCGGCGTCGGGGCGGGTGGCGTCGAGCCCGGCGGCGGTCAGCCGGGCGTGCAGTTCAGTGGCGACGGCGCGGGTGTAGGCCGCGCGCCCTGGTTCGCGGCGTAGCAGGCGCAGCGCTCCAAGCGCGGCGCCCGAGGCAGCGGGGGCCAGGCCGGTGTCGAAGATGAAGGTCCGCGCGGTGTTGACCAGATGCGCGATGACGTGCTCGGGCCCCAGCACGGCGCCGCCCTGGCTGCCCAGCGACTTGGAGAGGGTGACCGTCACCACCGTCCCCGGGGTGCCGGCGAGCCCCGCCGCGTGGGGCGCGCCGCGGCCGCCGTCACCGAGCACGCCGAGGCCGTGTGCGTCATCGACCAGCAGCCCGGCGCCCGCCGCAGTGCAGACGGAGGCGAGCGCCGGCAGCGGTGCCGCGTCGCCGTCGACGGAGAAGACGGAGTCGGTGACGACGAGCGCGGGTCCGTCTTCCGTGTGGGCGTCCAGCGCCTTGGCCACGGCCTCCGGGTCGGCGTGGGCTGCGACGGCGGTTCGGGCCCTGGACAGCCGGCAGCCGTCGATCAGCGAGGCGTGGTTGTGGGCGTCGGAGACGAGGAGCCCGCCGCCGCCCGACGCGTTGGTGAGCGCGGTGACCGCGGCGAGGTTGGCCGCGTATCCGGAGGAGAGGACGAGCGCTGCCTCGAAGCCGCAGAACTCGGCCAGCTCCTTCTCCAGCCGGGCGTGCAGCTCGGTCGAACCGGTCACCAGGCGGGAGCCGCTCGCGCCCGCGCCCCAGCGCCGGGCCGCCTCGGCGGCTGCGGCGACGACTTCAGGGTGCCGGGAGAGGCCGAGGTAGTCGTTGCCGGCCAGGTCGAGCAGCGGGGAGTCGGCGGGGCGCGGGGCCAGGGTGCGCAACAGCCCTGCGGCGCGGCGGGTCTCCAGTGCCGCGGCCGTCCACGCGAAGGGGTCCTGGGACATGGGGGCTCTCTTCGTCACCCGGCCTCGGGGGTCGGCTCGGAGTCGGCTGGGGGTTGCTGGGATTGCTGGGGATGGGCTGGGGATGGGCTGAGGTTGGGCAATCTGTTTGTAGGCAGCCGGTTTGTAGGCAGTCAATAGAACCTAACCTGCCATGGCAGAGGTCGACGTGTGACAACATCCACACCTCGCTCAAGCGGTCTTGTAGGCTTCCTCCATTACCCGGCACGGTCGCATGGGCAAGGATCGTGCCCATGGACGACCTGCTGAACTCTCTGGTGAACAAGGGGCTCCGCGGCGAGACGCCCACCCGCCACGAGGCACTCGCGGTACTGCGGACCTCGGACGACGAGCTGCTCGATGTGGTGGCGGCCGCCGGCAAGGTGCGCCGCCGGTGGTTCGGGAAGCGGGTGAAACTCAACTATCTGGTGAACCTCAAGTCCGGGCTGTGCCCCGAGGACTGCTCGTACTGCTCACAGCGGCTCGGCTCCGAGGCCGGGATCCTCAAGTACACCTGGCTCAAGCCGGAAGAGGCAGCGGACGCCGCGGCGGCGGGAGTGCGGGGCGGCGCCAAGCGGGTCTGCGTGGTGGCCAGCGGACGTGGTCCCACCGACCGCGACATCGACCGGGTCTCCAAGACGATCGAGGCCATCAAGGACCGGAACGAGGACGTCGAGGTCTGCGCCTGCCTCGGACTGCTCTCCGACGGCCAGGCGGAGCGGCTGCGCGCTGCGGGGGCCGACGCCTACAACCACAACCTCAACACGTCCGAGGCCACCTACGCGGACATCTGCACCACGCACACCTACGAGGACCGGGTCGAGACCGTCAAGCAGGCGCGGGGCGCCGGGCTCTCGCCGTGCTCGGGGCTGATCGCGGGGATGGGCGAGACCGACGAGGACCTGGTCGATGTGGCCTTCTCGCTGCGGGAGCTGGACGCGGACTCGGTGCCGGTCAACTTCCTGCTGCCGTTCGAGGGCACGCCGCTGGCCGACGAGTGGAACCTGTCGCCGCAGCGCGCGCTGCGGATCCTGGCGATGGTGCGGTTCGTCTGCCCGGACGTCGAGGTGCGGCTGGCGGCCGGGCGCGAGGTGCATCTGCGTTCGCTCCAGCCGCTGGCGCTGCACCTGGCCAACTCCCTCTTCCTGGGCGACTACCTCACCAGCGAGGGCCAGGCGGGCAAGGCCGACCTGGAGATGATCGCCGACTCGGGCTTCGAGGTGGAGGGCACCGACACCACCACGCTGCCAGAGCACCGGCGCGAGGAGTCGCCGGCCCACCCCCATGAGCGGGTTGCCGTGCGGCGGCGCGGGGCGGGGACGGAGCTGCCGCCCAATGCCTGAGCGCACCGCCGCCGGGGGGTCCCCGAGCGCCACCGGCACCCTCAGCGCGCTGGACCGGCAGCACGTGTGGCACCCGTACGCAGCGATGCCGGGGACGAGCGACCCGCTGGTGGTGGAGTCGGCTTCGGGCGTACGGCTGCGGCTGGCCGAACCCGCTTACGGGCGGCGGGAGCTGGTCGACGGTATGTCGTCGTGGTGGTCGGCGATCCACGGCTATCGGCACCCGGTGCTGGACGAGGCGGCGCGCGACCAGCTCGGCCGGGTGAGCCATGTGATGTTCGGCGGGCTCACCCACGAGCCCGCCGTCCGGCTGGCCGCGCGGCTCGCCGAGGTCTCCCCCGGCGAGCTGGAGCACGTCTTCCTGTGCGACTCGGGTTCGGTCTCGGTCGAGGTGGCCGTCAAGATGTGCCTCCAGTACTGGCGTTCGCTGGGCCGCCCGGAGAAGCGGCGGCTGATGACGTGGCGCGGCGGCTACCACGGGGACACCTGGCAGCCGATGTCGGTGTGCGACCCGGAGGGCGGAATGCACCACCTGTGGTCGGGTGCGCTGCCCGTGCAGGTCTTCGCCGATGCCCCGCCGGCCGGCTTCGCCGCGGAGCCCGACGAGGAGTACGTCGCCCACCTGCACAAGATGGTGGAGCAGCATGCGCACGAACTGGCCGCCGTCATCGTGGAACCGGTGGTGCAGGGGGCGGGCGGGATGCGGTTCCACTCCCCCGGCTATGTACGGGCGCTGCGCGAGGCGTGCGACGCGCACGGTGTGCTGCTGGTGCTGGACGAGATCGCGACCGGGTTCGGCCGTACGGGAGAGCTGTTCGCCGCGCAGCACGCCGGGGTCACCCCGGATGTGATGTGCGTCGGCAAGGCGCTGACCGGCGGCTATGTGTCGATGGCGGCGACGCTGTGCACCCCGCGCGTGGCGTCGGGGATCGCCCGCGGCTCGGTGCCGGTGCTGGCACACGGGCCCACTTTCATGGGCAACCCGCTGGCCTCCGCGATCGCCGGGGCCTCGCTGGAGCTGCTGCTGTCCCAGGACTGGCAGGCCGAGGTACGGCGGGTGGGCGAAGGACTGCGCGCCGGACTGGCCGCGGCCGCGGGGCTGCCGGGCGTACGGGAGGTGAGCGTGCTGGGCGCGATCGGTGTCGTACGCCTCGACCACGAGGTGGACATCGGCGCCGCGACGCGCGCCGCGGTATCGGCCGGGGTGTGGCTGCGGCCGTTCCGCGACATGGTGTACGCGATGCCGCCGTACGTCACCGACGACGCGGATGTCGCACGGATCGCCGCCGCGATGTGCGCGGCGGCGCGGGAGGGCTGAGATGAACGGCGCATCCGGGACGGACGCATCCGGGATGAATGCATATGGGGCAGGCGCATCCGGGACGAGCGCGCCCGGGGCGGACGCGTCCGGGACGAGCGCGCCCGCGATGGCCGGCCCCCGCGGCGTGCTGTGTGTCTCGGGCGGCGGTACGGAGATCGGCAAGACGGTGACCACCGCGGCGGTGGCGGCCTGCGCGCTGCGGGCCGGGCGTTCGGTGGCCGTGCTCAAGCCCGCACAGACCGGGGTGGCGGCCGGGGAGCCGGGCGATGTGGCCGAGGTGCTGCGGCTGACCGGTGGCGAGGCGGCGGCACCGGGTGCGGTGACCGGCGTCGAACTGGCGCGGTACCCCGAGCCGTTGGCGCCGGAGACGGCGGCCCGGCGCGCGGGGCTGCCGTACGTCTCGGCGCGGGAGGTCGCGGAGGCGGCCGAGAAGCTGGCAGCCTCGCACGATCTGGTGCTGGTCGAGGGCGCGGGCGGGCTGCTGGTGCGGTTCGACGACCAGGGCTCGACGCTGGCGGACGCCGCCCGGCTGCTGGCGGCACCGGTGCTGGTCGTCGTACAGGCGGGCCTCGGCACGCTGAACACGGCGACGCTGACGGCCGAGGCGCTGCGGGCCCGGCGGGTGGAGTGTGCGGGCACGGTCATCGGCAGCACGCCGGCGGCGCCGGGGCTCGCGGAGCGCTGCAACGTCGCGGACCTGCCGCGCTGCTCGGGGCTGCCGCTGCTGGGTGCCGTACCGGAGGGTGCCGGTGCGCTGTCCCCGGCACGCTTCGCGGCGGCTGCGCCGGGCTGGCTGGCGCCGGAGCTGGGCGGCACGGCCGCGGCGCCCACCGCGCTCGGCTGAGCCGTACCTCAGAGGGTCCAGGTCCGCAGCTCCGCTGCGATGGCGGCGACATCGGCGGTGCCGTCCTTGACGAGCCGGGCGAGATCGCGGATCCGCTCCGGCGAGGTGACCACCTTCAGGCCGCTGGCGACGAGGTAGCCGTAGGCCACGGCGGAGGCGAACAGGGCGTTGGACCGCTCCAGCGCGGGCACATGGAGCAGCAGTTGCAACAGCGCGGCGGCGCGGTCGTACGGCTCGGCGTAGACGGGACGGCCGAATATGGCGGCTTCGTGGCGGCTGACGGCGGCGACGAGGGCCCCATAGTCGGTGACGCGGGGATCGCCGGGGGTCTTCTCCTCGGCGAGGATGAGCAGCCAAGCGAGGTCGATGCGTACGGTCACGCCGCGGGCAGGCTTCCGGTCCCGCTCTCCGTCCCGGCCCCGGTGCCGCGCTCGCCAGTGGCGGCGGTGCCGAACTCCTCGGCGAACACCGATTCGTAGCTCTTCATGAAGTCGGCTGCCGCGTCCACGAAGGACCGGCCCACCTCGGCCGCGTCCCGCTGGACCAGCTCCTCGATGTACCGGTTCACGCTCACACCGCGGGCCAGCGCGCGCTCCCTGGCGGCCTGCGCCGTCGCCTCGTCCACCCGGACGTTCATCTGCGTTTTCGCCACACCATCACGCTAGCACCATTCTGCTAGCAGCGAAATGCGGAGGGCCGGGCCATTGCGCCATGGCCGGTGGACGCGGCCATATCTAGGATCAGGGCTCCGTCCGTGCGCCGGTACCAACCCGGCGCTTTTCAGGGAGGGTTGGCATGTCCGGTCCCGTAAGGCCGTTCCGTTTCGGCGTCAACATGGTGGGTTTCGGCTCGGGCGAGGAGTTCAGACAGCGCTGCCGCCGGGCCGAGGAGCAGGGCTACGACACCATTCACGTCCCCGACCACCTGGGCCTGTGCGCGCCCTTCCCCGCGCTGGCAGCCGCCGCCGGGGTGACCGAACGGCCCCGGCTGGGCACCTTCGTGCTGAACGCCGGGTTCTGGAACCCGGCGCTGCTGGCCCGCGAGGTGGCCACGGTCGACCAGCTCTCCGGCGGCCGGCTGGAGCTGGGGCTGGGCGCCGGCTATGTGAAGGCCGAACACGACCAGGCCGGGCTGCCCTTTGCCTCGCCCGGTGGCCGGGTGGACCACCTGGAGCACACCGTCACGGAGCTGACCCGGCTGCTGGCCGACCCCGAGCACGCGCCGCGCCCCGTGCAGGAGCCGGTGCCGCTGCTGATCGGCGGCAACGGTGACCGGGTGCTGAAGCTGGCCGCCCGTACCGCCGCTGTGGCCGCCTTCACCGGCGGGCGGCAGGTGCCGGGCGGGCCCGAGGGCACGATGGAGCTGATCTCCCCGGGAGAGCTGGAGGAGCGGACCAGGACGGCCCTGGCGTTCGCCGAGGAGGCCAGGGAGAGGGACGAGCCGCCGGAGCTGAACTACCTCATCCAGTACGTCGCACAGACCTCCGACCCCGGCGAAGCTCTGGAGCGTCTGCGCCCGTACGGACCGCGGATGAGCGACGAGGAGCTGCTGTCGCACCCGGCCCTGCTGCTGGGCTCCCCCAAGGAGATGGCCGAGCAGCTGCGCGCCCACCGGGAGCGCTTCGGCTTCTCGTACTTCACCGTCCTCGACCCCTACATGGACGACTTCGCGCTGGTGGTGGAGGAACTGCACGGCAGCTGACCGGTGCCCGCCAGGCGAAACATCGTGGCAGCGGCAGGGTGGGCCGTGCTGGGATGCGGGCCATGAGCGATCTTCGGATACGGGCCGCCGCCGAGCGGGACATCGACCAGGTGCTGGCCTTCTGGCGGGAGGCCGCCGAGGGCACCAGCGTCAGCGACGACCGGGACGGGGTCGCCCGGCTGCTCGCGCGCGACCCGGAAGCGCTGTTGCTGGCGGAACGGGACGGGCAGCTGGTCGGCACCGTCATCGCCGGGTGGGACGGCTGGCGCTGCTCCCTGTACCGGCTCGCGGTGCTGCCCTCCCAGCGGCGGCAGGGCATCTCCCGTGCGCTGCTGGCCGCCGCCGAGGAGCGCTTCGCGGCGCTGGGCGGGCGGCGCGGCGACGCGATGGTGTTGGACGAGAACGAGCGGGCACACCGGGCATGGCAGGCCGCCGGTTACGCTCCGCAACCCCAATGGAGCCGTTGGGTCAAGACGCTCACCTCCTGAGCCGGGTGCGGCTCACGTCCGGAGCGGCGTCGGGAACCGGCCGACCCGCATTCCCGTTTACGCTGTACATCGCCGGACCTGCATTCCCGCAGGCCCGGCACAGTCATCGGATCCGAAAGGTGTGAGCGTCCGCCCATGGGCGACCCTCCCAGTAGTGGCCCCCGCAGCAGCCCACGACATCGCGCGTACCGGCGCCCCCTGTCCCACGATGGGAAGGAGGTGAAGGGCCGATGACAGAAGTTCTGCTGCTGTTCGTGGCACTGCTGCTGTCACTGGCCTGCGGCGGTTTCGTGGCCGCCGAGTTCTCCCTCACGACCGTCGAGCGCAGCGAACTGGAGCGCGCCGAGCAGCGCGGCGACCGGGGCGCCAAAAGCGCGCTGGCGGCCGTGCGGTCCCTCACCTTCCAGCTCTCCGGGGCGCAGCTGGGCATCACCGTCACCAACCTGGTCGTCGGTATGCTCGCCGAGCCGTCGATCGCCAAGCTGATCGCCGGACCGCTCCGCTCGATGGGCGTACCGTCCTCCGCCTCTTCCTCTGCGGCGCTGGTGCTCGGCACGGGGCTCTCGACCGTCGTGCTGATGGTGGTCGGCGAGCTGGTGCCCAAGAACTGGGCGATCTCCCGCCCGCTGCCGGTCGCCCGCAAGGTGGCCACGCCGCAGCGGATCTTCTCGGCGGCCTTCCGCCCGCTGATCCGGCATCTGAACAACACCGCCAACCGGGTGCTGCTGCGCATGGGTCTGGAACCCACCGAGGAACTGGCCTCGGCCCGCTCGCCGCAGGAGCTGGTGGCACTGGCGCGGCACTCGGCGAAGGAGGGCGCGCTGGAGGAGGACACGGCCGATCTGTTCGTCCGCACCCTGCATCTGGCGGAGCTGACGGCGGAGAACGTGATGACGCCGCGCGTCCAGGTCACCTCGCTGGAGGTGCAGGCCACGGTGGAGGACGTCGCCAATGCCACCCGCGCCACCGGGCTGTCCCGCTTCCCGGTCTACCGGGGGAACCTGGACACCGTCGTCGGTATCGTCCGGATCAAGGATGTGCTGGCGGTGCCCGCCGCCGACCGGCGGCTGCGCCCGGTGACCGATCTGATGCGCGAGCCGCTGCTGGTGCCCGAGTCGCTGACCGTGGACCGGCTGCTGGACCAGCTCTCGGGCGGGGACCGCAGCATCGCGGTCGTCATCGACGAGTACGGCGGCACGGCAGGGGTCGTCACGCTGGAGGACATCATCGAGGAGGTCGTCGGCGAGGTCCGCGACGAGCACGACCCCCTGGAGGCGCCCGACCTGGCGCCCGCGGGACAGGACGCCGAGGGCCGGCACCTCTACGTCGCGGACGGCTCGGCCCGCATCGACCAGCTCCAGTCCATAGGGCTGCGCGCCCCGGAGGGCCCGTACGAGACGCTGGCGGGGCTGATCGCCACCGAGCTGGGACGGATTCCGGCCGCCGGTGACACGGTTTCGGTCGCCGGCTGGCAGATCGAGGTCATGGACGCGACCGGGCGCCGCGCCGCACAGCTGCGGCTGTACGGGCCGAGGCCGGGCGACGACCCGGCCGCGGCCGAGGACGGCGAGCGGGCGGAGGCACAGCGATGACACTGCTCCAGCTCTTGATCGGACTGCTGACGCTGGTCGCCAACGCGTTCTTCGTCGGCGCGGAGTTCTCGCTGATCTCCGTACGGCGCGCCCAGATCGAACCGCTGGCCGAGGACGGCGACAAGAAGGCACGCAAGGTGCTGTGGGGCCTGGAGCACGTGGCGCAGATGCTGGCCGCTGCCCAGCTCGGGATCACGCTGTGCACGCTGGTGCTCGGTGTCGTCGCCGAGCCGGCCATCGCCCACCTGCTGGAGCCGGTCTTCCACGCCATGGGCGTGGCGGACAGCGTGGCGCACGGCGTCTCCTTCGTGATCGCGCTGTCGCTGGCGACGTATCTGCACATGCTGCTGGGCGAGATGGTGCCGAAGAACATCGCGCTGGCCGGCCCCGAGCGGGCCGCGCTGCTGCTGGGCCCGCCGCTGGTGGCGCTGTCGCGGGCGCTGCGCCCGGTGATCTTCGCGGTGAACTCCTTCGCCAACGCGCTGCTCAAACTGATCCGGGTCGAGCCCAGGAGCGAGGTCGAGGCCGCGTTCTCGGACGACGATCTGGCGCAGATGGTCGCCGACTCCAGTGAGGCCGGACTGCTGGACGACCGCTCGACCGAGCGGCTGCGGGACGCGCTGGAGCTGGGCAGGCGGCCGATCGGCGATGTGGCGCAGCCGCTGCACAAGGTGGTCACCGCCGGCCGCGGTGTGACGCCCGAGGGCCTGGAGAACCTCTCGGCCCGCTCCGGGTTCTCCCGCTTCCCCGTGGTGGACGACGACGGGCGGGTGCTGGGCTATCTGCACGTCAAGGACGCGCTGGACGCCTCGCCCCGGGAGGCGCCGTTCCCGCTGACGGCGATGCGCCCCATCGCCCGGGTACGGGCCTCGCTGCCCCTGGACGACGTGCTGGGCGCGATGCGCTCCAGTGGCACCCACCTGGCAGCCGTCACAGGGCCGGACGGGCGGGCGACCGGTGTGGTGACGATGGAGGACGTGCTGCGGGAGCTGGTGGGCCGGGCATAGCCGCACCCCGGCGGGGGCGGCCGTTGCTCGGGGCAACGGGATACCATCGGCGACCGTGACCAGTGCAGCAGTTGCCGACTCCGCGGAAGCCATCCAACCGCCTCCCGCCTTCCGCTCGTTCGTCGCCCTCGGCGACTCCTTCACCGAGGGCATGTCCGACCTGCTGCCGGACGGCAGCTACCGCGGCTGGGCCGACCTGCTGGCGGCCCGGCTGGCGGAGCTGGAGCCGGAGTTCCGGTACGCCAACCTCGCGGTGCGCGGCAAGCTCATCGGGCAGATCGCCGCCGACCAGATCGCCCCGGCCGCCGCGATGCGGGCCGATCTGGTGACGCTGGTGGGCGGGCTCAACGACGTACTGCGGCCGGGCTGCGACACCGCGCGGGTGTGTGCACTGCTGGAGGAGTCGGTCGCCACGCTGGCGCCCGCCTGCGGGACGCTGGTGCTGATGCGCAGCCCGGGGCGCCGCGGTCCTGTGCTGGAGCGCTACCGGGCCCGGATGGAGCAGCTGTTCGATTTCATCGAGGGGCTGGGCGACCGGTACGGCGCGGTGGTGGTGGACCTCTTCGCCTCGGAGGCGCTGGGCGACCCCCGGATGTGGGCGGACGACCGGCTGCACCTCACCGCCGAGGGGCACCGGCGGGTGGCCGAGGCCGTCTGGCAGCGCCTGGGGCTGCCGGCGGAGAGCGACTGGAACGTCCCGCTGCCGCCTTCTGCCCCGCGCTCCTGGCCCGCCCGCCGCGTCGCGGACCTGCGCTTCGCCCGCACCCACCTGCTGCCCTGGATCGGCCGCCGCCTCACCGGCCGCTCCTCCGGCGACGGCCGGGCCCCCAAACGGCCCGAGCTGGCCCCTGTGGCAGCGGTAGCTGCGCCCCGAAGGGGCGCGGGGAACTCCGCGACGAGCCCTGGGGGCACCTCCCGGCCGGAGGCTGGGGGAGTGCCCGCAGCCTGCAACGAGCAGAAAGGGGCAGCTCCCTCCCAGCCAGGTGCGCCGCAGCCGTAGCGGAGCGGCACCGTAGACTCGGGCGACGTGAGTGACAAGCCCCGCATCCCGAACGTCCTGGCGTCCCGCTACGCCTCCCCCGAGCTGGTCCGTATCTGGTCCCCCGAGTCGAAAATCGTGCTGGAGCGGCAGCTGTGGCTCGCCGTCCTGAAGGCGCAGCAGGACCTGGGCATCGCCGTGCCGGAGGAAGCGCTGGCCGACTACGAGCGAGTGCTCGGGAACGTCGACCTCGACTCGATCGCGGAGCGCGAGAAGGTCACCCGGCACGACGTGAAGGCCCGCATCGAGGAGTTCAACGCGCTGGCCGGCCACGAGCACGTCCACAAGGGCATGACCTCGCGCGACCTCACGGAGAACGTCGAGCAGCTCCAGATCCGGCTCTCGCTGGAGCTGGTACGGGACCGCACGGTGGCGCTGCTGGACCGGCTGGGCACGCTGGCGGGTGAGCACGCGGAGCTGGTGATGGCGGGCCGCTCGCACAACGTCGCTGCGCAGGCCACCACGCTGGGCAAGCGGTTCGCGACGGGCGCCGACGAGCTGCTGGTCGCCTTCGAGCGGCTGGAGGAGCTGCTGCGCCGCTACCCGCTGCGCGGCATCAAGGGCCCCGTCGGCACCGCGCAGGACATGCTGGATCTGCTCGGGGGCGATCAGGAGCGGCTGACCGACCTGGAGCGGAGGATCGCCGAGCACCTCGGGTTCGGCCGGGTGTTCACCTCCGTCGGCCAGGTATATCCGCGCTCGCTGGACCACGAGGTGGTCACCGCACTGGTGCAGCTGGCCGGCGCCCCCTCGTCGCTGGCCAAGACGATCCGGCTGATGGCGGGCCAGGAGCTGGTGACCGAGGGCTTCAAGGAGGGGCAGGTCGGCTCCTCCGCGATGCCGCACAAGATGAACACGCGCTCCTGCGAGCGTGTCAACGGCCTGATGGTGATTCTGCGCGGCTACGCGTCCATGGCGGGCGAGCTGGCCGGCGACCAGTGGAACGAGGGCGACGTCTCCTGCTCAGTGGTGCGGCGGGTGGCGCTGCCCGACGCGTTCTTCGCCTTCGACGGAATGGTCGAGACGTTCCTGACGGTGCTGGACGAGTTCGGCGCCTTCCCTGCGGTGGTGGCCCGGGAACTGGACCGCTATCTGCCGTTCCTGGCGACGACGAAGGTCCTGATGGGCGCCGTGCGCGCCGGTGTCGGCCGGGAGGTGGCGCACGAGGCGATCAAGGAGCACGCGGTGGCCTCCGCGCTGGCGATGCGCAAGGGCGCCGAGCACAACGAGCTGCTGGACCGGCTCGCCGCCGACTCCCGTATCCCGCTGGACCGCGCGGCGCTGGGCGAGCTGATGGCCGACCGGCTGGCGTTCACCGGAGCGGCGGCCGCGCAGACGGCGGAGGTGGTCAGCCGTGTGCAGGAGGTCGCCGAGCTGCACCCGGAGGCCGCGGCGTACCGGCCGGGAGCGATCCTCTGAGTCCGCGGTGCGCCAGGGCGAGGGAGGAGCTGTGAGCCCGCGGTTCACCAAGCAGGAGCTGGAGGCGGCCCGCGGCAGGCTGGTGCCCGATGTGGCCGCCGAGGGGCTGCGGGTGCTGTTCTGCGGCATCAACCCGGGCCTGCTCTCGGCGGCGACGGGCCACCACTTCGCACGGTCCGGCAATCGCTTCTGGCCCACGCTGCACGCCTCCGGCTTCACCCCGCGCAGGCTGCACCCCGAGGAGGAGCAGGAGCTGCTGTCGTACGGGCTCGGCATCACCAACGTCGTCGCCCGGGCCACGGCGCGCGCCGACGAGCTGACCCGCGAGGAGTTCGCCGAGGGCGGCCGGCAGCTGGCGGAGAAGGTGTCGGAGCTGCGGCCCAACTGGCTGGCGGTGCTGGGGATAACGGCCTACCGCGCGGCCTTCGACGAGCCCGTGGCTGCGGTGGGCCCGCAGCAGCGGCTGGTCGGCGGGGTGCCGGTGTGGCTGCTGCCCAACCCCAGCGGTCTCAACGCGCATTACACGCCGTCCGCGCTGGCCGAGGAGTTCGGCAAGCTGCGGATGGCGGCCTCGGCCGAGGAGTGAGAGCCGCACCGCTCTCAGCCGAGGGCCACCGGTGCGCTGCGCCCCTGCTCCCCCGCCGCCGCGAGGAGTTGGAGTGGTATCCCCTCGCTACAGCGCGCCAGACCCACGCCCGTCCAGCGCCCGTCCACCGTCCACACGGTGAGCTCGGCGACCCGCCAGCACAGCGTGCGCTCGGGCTCGGGCAGCGAGGCCCCGCCCTCTGCGGCGGCGAGCAGATGCGGGCCCAGGTCGACGGTCCGCGGCTCGCCCCACTGCTGGGACAGCAGGGTGACCAGCGCCTCGTGGTCGGCCCGCACCTCCCGCTCGGCCTCCAGGAGTTCGACCGGATCGCCGTCCGGGTCCGGGTCCGCCGTACGTAACGTGACGACCCGCGCCCCGGACCCCGCGTGCAAGTGGCCGATGGCGGTGAGGTGGTGGGCAAGGTGCATGGGAACAGTCAACCTCCCGGCACTGACAGCCGGTTGACCGGCCCGCCCGGACGGGGGACGTACGGCCGGGCCATCGGGGTACCCCGGCCGCTCGCCGTCACTCCCCGAAGCGGTTACGATCCGCCCCACGCGCACATGCAGGGAGGCGGAGCGTGAGCAGGCTGACCGGAAGGGACCCGTCCCTGCTGCGGCGGATCAACTCCACGGTCGTGCTGCGGGCGCTGCGCGGCACCACGATCCCGGAGGCGCTGACCCTCACCGAGCTGGTGCACGCCACCGAGCTGTCCCGGCCCACCGTCGAGGGCGTGGTCGAGGACCTGATCGAGGCCGGACTGGTGGCCGAGGCCGCGGACGAACCGGTCCGGCCGGGCGGTACGGCGCGGCGCGGGCGCCCGGCGCGCCGGTTCCGGTTCCGGGCCGAGGCGGGCCAGTTGCTGGGCCTGGAGATCGGCCCGCACCGGGTGGCGGCCGTCCTGTCCGACCTGACCGGCCGCCTCACCGGGTCCCTCGCCCGAGAGGTCGAGGAGACGGCGCAGGCCGACGCACGGCTGGAGCGGGTCCGCAGCACCGTCGCCGAGCTGCTGCGCAGAACAGGCACCGCACGGGACACGCTGCGCGCGGTCGGCGTGGGCACCCCAGGCATCGTGGAGGCCGACGGCACGGTACGGCTCGGCACGGCACTGCCCGGCTGGACGGGGCTGGCACTGGGCGAGCGGCTGCGGCGGTCGTTCCGCTGCCCCGTACTGGTGGAGAACGACGCGAACGCCGCAGTGCTGGCCGAGCACTGGAAGGGCGCAGCACGCGGCGTGGACGACGTGGTGATGGTGCTCGCAGGGCTGAGCCCCGGAGCCGGTTCCCTGATCGGCGGACGGCTGCACCGGGGCTACGGCGGCGCGGCCGGGGAGATCGGGGCGCTGCACCTGCTCGGCCGCGAGGCCAGGCCCGAACGGCTGCTGTCCACGACGGACGAGCCGCTGCACCCGCTCGACGAGGCAGCAGTGGCAAGGGTGTTCGCACAGGCCAGAAGCGGTGACGAACGCGCACGCCGGGCCATGGACCGCTTCCTGGCCCGCCTGGTGCACGATGTGGCGGCCCTGGTCCTGGCCCTGGACCCCGAACTGCTGGTGGTCGGTGGCTGGGCCTCCGGCCTGGACGGCGTACTCGACCCGCTCCGCGCCGAGTTGGAACGCTACTGCCTGCGCCCACCACGCGTGGCCCTCTCCCGCCTGGGCGAAACCGCGGTCGCCACAGGGGCCCTACGTGTCGCCCTGGACCGCGCGGAGAGCGAACTCTTCACCCTGGAGGAACCTTAAGAACGCGCCCCGACAGGAGCAAGACCCCACTCGCAGCCTGCGACGCGCAGCAAGGCGCACCCCCTCCTCAGCTGGCGAGCAGAGAAACATCCTCGCTGTCACTGAACGAGAGCCGACAGGTGTCGGCGCGATAAGTGGCGACGGAAACCGCCGCCGTCCCACCCTCGGAGAGATACCGCGTCGTGACGACGAGAACGGGCGCGCCGGGCAACCGGTCAAGTCGGCGTGCGTCATCGGCGCGTGCCGACCCCAGCTCGACCGTGCGGTCCTGCCCCACGAGCTGCAGCCGGTGCAGCTCCCGCAGCACCGTGCGGGCCCGCGCCGAACCGTCCGGCTCCTGGTCGGCGCCCGGCGGGAGGGCGGGGACGGAATCCGGGTGCACGTACAGCACCTCGGACGCCACCTGCTGGCCGCCGGTCATCCGCCCGCGCCGCACCGCGTGCACCGCCGTGTCGGCCGCCACCCCCAGCATGCGGACCACGGCCGCGGGAGCCGGGGCCCGCTCGTGGTCCTCGGCCTGCCAGGCGTCGCCCGGCGCTCCGGGCCAGGTGTGGGGGCCGGCCTCGGAACCGACGTCCACTCCCACGCGCGGCGGCGCGACAGTGGTGCCAACGCCGCGGCGGCGCTGGAGGCGGCCTTCCAGCTCCAGCTGTTCGAGGGCCTGGCGGAGGGTCGCTCTGGCCACGCCGAAGCGGGCGGCCAGCTCGCGCTCGTTCGGCAGGATCTCACCGACCGCGAACTCGGAGTCGAGCGCGTCGGAGAGCACGGTCTTCAAGTGCCAGTACTTCGGCTCCGGCACCGTCTCCAGCTGCGTGGTCCCCACCCTTGCCTCCGCAATCCCCGTACGCCCTGCGGGCGATGTGTGGCGGTGTTTTATGCGTCCTTGTTTTTTAAAGGACCTTGCGTATGCCTCCCGACCATAGGACGGCCCCCACCCTTGGTCAAGACCAATGCCCGCGCCCACACCCTTGCCGAGCTGGGAACGGGCTGCTTTGATCGATCATCGATCAAAGCACCCGCACCGGCCATCGACGCCCGGAGGACCCCATGGCACGCCCCCGCACCCCCGCCTCCCTTCAGCAGGTCACGGTCGTCACCGGCGGCAGCCGGGGCATCGGCGCCGCGACGGCCCTGCGGCTGGCCCGGGACGGCCACCATCTGGGCATCGGCTACTCGACGGACGAGGAGGCGGCCGAGCGGGCCGCGGCGGCCGTGCGCTCGGCGGGCGGCGAAGCCGTCACCGTCCGGCTGGACACCAGCGAGGCGGCCGGCGTCGACCGGCTCTTCGACACCGTGCGGGAAGCGCTCGGCCCGGTCACCGGGCTGGTCAACAACGCGGGCGTCTCCGGGCCGCTCGGCCGGTTCACCGAGACCTCGCCGGAGGTGATGCGCCGGGTCGTGGACGTCAATGTGACGGGGGCGCTGCTGTGCGCGCGGCGTGCGCTGCGCGAGCTGTCCACCGCGTACGGCGGGCCGGGCGGCGCGATCGTGAACGTCTCCTCGTCCGCCGCGACTCTCGGATCCCCCGGCGAATACGTGCACTATGCGGCTTCGAAGGCGGCCGTCGACGCCATGACGGTGGGCCTGGCCAAGGAGTTCACGGGCGAGGGTGTGCGGGTCAACTGCGTCCAGCCCGGATCCGTACTGACCGGGATGCACGCGAAGATGGGCGACCCGGACCGGGCGTGGAAGAAGGCCGGGATCACTCCGGCCCGGCGCCCGGGCGAACCGGAGGAGATCGCCGACGCCGTCGCCTGGCTGCTCTCCGACGAGGCGTCGTACGTCTCGGGCGCCGTACTGCGGGTCGCGGGCGGCCTGTGAGCGCGGGCCGCCCCGCGGTCACTCCCCGGCGCCCTCCAGGTGGGCGAGCTTGCCCGGGTTCCGGTTGACGTAGACGGCCTGCACGAGGCCGTCGGCCACGTCCAGGGAGAAGACCGTGTCCGGGCGGCCCTCGTAGGTCACCAGCGCCGCAGGACCGCCGTTGAGCTCCAGGAGCCGGAAACCGAACGCGGGGTCCTGCGCCCCTTCCGGGGCGACGGCGGCCAGGAAGCGGCTGACCTTGTCGGCGCCGAGGATGACGCGGCGCGGCGCCTTGGCGCCGTCCGCGCTGTCGGAGACCATCCGCACGTCCGGGGCCAGCACCGAGACCAGCCCCTGCACATCGCCCTCCGTCGCGGCCTTGAGGAAGCGCTCGGTCAGGTCGCGCTGGAGCTCGGGGTCGACCTCGAACCGCGGCTTGCGCTCCGCCACGTGCCGCCGCGCGCGCCCCGCGAGCTGGCGCACGGCGGGCTCCCCGCGCTCCAGCGTCTCGGCGATCTCGGCGTACGGGAAGCCGAACGCCTCGCGCAGCACGAAGACGGCCCGCTCCAGCGGCGAGAGCGATTCCAGCACCACCAGCACGGCCATCGAGACCGACTCGGCCAGCATCACGCGTTCCGCGCCGTCCTGCTGCCGGGCAGCGGGGGCCGGAGCCAGGTCTGTGACCAGCGGCTCGGGCAGCCAGGAGCCGACGTATGCCTCGCGCCTGGACTGGGCCTGGCGGAGCCGGTCGATGGCCAGCCGGGTGGTGATGCGTACCAGATAGGCGCGCGGCTCGCGCACCTGCGCGTGGTCGACCGCCGACCACCGCAACCATGCCTCCTGCACCACGTCCTCGGCATCGGCCACCCGGCCCAGCATCCGGTAGGCCACCCCGTCGAGCACCGGCCGGTGCTCCTCGAAGACCTCGGTCACCTCAACGGTCAGGTCAGCGCTCACCTTGTCATCATGCCACCGGGAGAGGAGGCGGGGCCGTGCGGGCCCTCCGTTGGGCCGGTGAGGGAGTGCTGCTGTCCGTCGGTTGCGAGCTGCGGGTGCTCCCCCGGCCTCCGGCCAGGAGGTGGGCGCAACCGGTCAGCTCAGTGCGGCCTCGATGCGGAGTTCCAGGGCACCGGCTTCGCTCATTCTTTCCGTGACGACGCCGTTCGGGTCCGGTGTGCCGGCCGGGTATGCGGCGCGTACCCGGGTGAGGCGGGTGACGGCCTGGTCGTAGCGGCCCAGGTCCACCTCGAGCGCGGCAGCCCGCAGCTCCGCGCTCGTCGCCTCGTGCAGCCCGGCCTCACCGCAGGCGTGGAACGCCGTCACGGCGCGATCCGCGTACTCGATGCCCCGCGCATAACAGTCCAGCGCCGCGGCGCCCTGCTCGCCGGGGGCGGGGGCCGTGGGCACCGAGACCGCCTCGATCAGCAGCTCAGCGGTCTGCCGGTGGGTGTGCCCCGTCTCCAGGCGGAGCCGGAGCCGCTGTTCGTCCTCCAGTGTCCGCTCCGGGTCGTGCAGCACGGCGGCGATCTCGTTCTGCGCCGCGTCCATGAAGCGCAGCGACTCCTCCATCGGCGCGCCCGACTCCATCGCCAGCCAGCCACGGGCGTGCAGCGTACGGATCACCGCGTGCGGGTCGCCCAGGGCGCGCCACAGCTCCTCGGCCCGCCCGTACAGCTCGGCCGCGGCGGCGTACTGCGCGGAGGCGCGATGGGTGTCGGCCGCCAGGTGGGTGACGACGGCGTGCCCGTTCCGGTCCTGCCACGGGTGCGGCAGATCGGCGGCGCGGCGCAGCAACCCGGCCGCGGCCCGGAGCTGTTCGGGCCGCGCACAGGACTGGCCGAGCCAGACGCACGCCTGCACGATGCCGGGTTCGTCGGCGGACTCCAGCAGTTCGCCGAGGGCTGCGACAAGGACGGACGCCGCCTCGTCGGGCTGTTCGAGGGCGAGCAGACAGCCGCCGAGCCGCAGCCTGGCGCGCACGGCCTCGTCGCCGCCGTCCGAGAGCTGGAGCGCGTGCACGGCGTGCCGCAGGGATTCGGCCTCCTCGGCGAGCAGGCCCTGGGCCGCGTGCACATCGGCGTGCATCAAGTGGAGGCGCGCGAGGTCCGCCGGGGTGCGCCGGGGTGCGCCCGCCCGCTCGTGCAGGGCGCCGCGCAGCACCTCGGCGGCGCGCTTGTGGTCGCCGGTCTCCATCAGCAGCCGGGCGAGGGCGAGTTCGGGCCCGGTGGCCGACCACGGCCGGCCCGCCTCGTGGAAGAGCTCGGCGGCCTCGGCCAGCAGCTCACCGGCGCGTACGGCGTCGCCGCGCTGTGCCGCCAGCCGTCCCCGGGTCTCGGTGGCCTCGGCGATCCGGGCGCGGACGGCGGGCTCGTCGCTGTCGGGCAGCGCGAGGGCGACGAGGTGGGCCAGCTCGGCGTCGAGCTCGTCGGCCGCGTGACCCAGCGGGTCGGTGGCGTCGTCCGGCTGTTCCGCGTCGGCGCCGGGGCCCGAGTCGGCGGCATGCGCCTGCGCCTGGTTGGCCGGGTTCGCCGCGTCGAAGGGCGTACCTCCGTCCCCCTCCCCCTCCTGGGTGCCGCCGAGGTCGTGTGCCTGGAGCCGGGCGCGGGTCAGCAGCACGGCAGTGGCGTGCCGGGTGCCGATGCGGCCCTCGTCGTGCAGGTGTTCGGCCTCCGCGCACAGCGCGTCGACGGACTCGGGCGGAACGGCCGTTCCCTCGGGCGCGAAGGAGGCGGCGAAGACGGCGCGGGCCCGGCATGCGAGGGCCTCGCCCGGCAGCTCAGCGCCGGCGAAGAGGCTCGCCGCCTCGGTGAAGCGCGCAGCGGCCGCCGCCGGGTCGGTGCGGGCCAGCTCCATGGCCCGGTGGTCGAGGAGTTCGGCCCGCTCGGCCTGGCCGAGCCGGACGCCGGTGCGGGTCACGGCATCGGCCAGCGCTGCCCACCGGGCCGCCGCGTCCGGATGTCCGATGGCGCTCAGCTGCCGCGCCTCTTCCAGCAGCTGCTGAGCGTCCGCGGTCTCCGTCTCGGCCTCCGTCCGGCCCCCGGCGGGCGGGAGCCGCACCGCTCCCACCCCCAGCGGAAGGTGCCGGACCAGTGGGGCCGCCGCGATGCGGGCACGGACGGCCGTACCGTGCACCGTGGTGCCGGCGCGCTGGTCGAACCGGTCCGCCACGTCCTGAGCCCGGGACGCGGCGTGCTCCAGCAGTGCGGCGGCGTCCC
Source organism: Streptomyces oryzae (assembly GCF_017676365.1). Taxonomy (GTDB): domain Bacteria; phylum Actinomycetota; class Actinomycetes; order Streptomycetales; family Streptomycetaceae; genus Streptomyces; species Streptomyces oryzae. The sequence continues at coordinate 8,237 of NZ_JADKMA010000056.1, read as the reverse complement.
AGTCCCGGCCCGCGGGGCCGGGGACGGGGAGGGTGCCGTGGCCGAGCTCGTCGAGCCGCCGCATCAGCAGTGCCACGGCGGACATCCACGCCTCGTGTCCCGGGGCATCCTCCTGCTGTTCCCAGCACGACGCGTCCTGCTCGGCGAGGATCTCCAGCCCCCGTGGCTCGTTGCCGGTCCGGGCGCAGAACTCCACGTGCCGGGCCAGTGTGGCGCGGTCGGCAGGTGCCTGACGGGCCAGCAGGTAGCCGGCGAGGTGCCGGCTGCGGGCCTCGGCGGTGCGGCCGAGGCGCAGCAGCGGGGCCAGTGAGGCGGCCAGTGCGTACGGCTGCCGGCTGGCGCACGGGTACTCGCCGCGCAGCACCGGCTCCCACATCCGCAGCGCGGCCTCGTCCTCGGCGGTGCCGGAGCCGGGCCTCTCGGCCTCCGCCTCCTCCGCGCGGGCTGCGTGTGCCCGGCCGCGCCAGGTCAGCTCACAGCTCGCGCAGTCGGCGCTGCGGTCGCGTTCCGCCTCCAGCCAGTCGTCGTAGGCGCGGGCCGCGCGCGGCCGGTCGCCGAAGGACTGCGCTGCCAGGAACTCCCGTGCGTGTACGGCCCGTTGGGACAGCTCCGCCTCGGCGTGGCTGCGGGCCATCAGGGCGAGCCACTCGTCGATGTCGGCGGCGGGTGTCTCCGGGTCGGCGATCAGGTCCTCAACCGCCCATCTGAGGGACCACAGCAACGCGAAAGCGGTATCGGCGTCGAATGCTTCGGGGTCCTCGTCCCACAGCCGCAGCGCCCGCGCGACGGGGGCCGGAGTGGTGCGCGCCGCGATGCCGAAGGCGCGGCCGGCGGCCAGCTGCAGCAGCGCGGCGGCCAGCGCCCCTCGCCCCTCTCCGGTGCCCGCCTGCGCCAGTGCCTCCGCCTCCGCGACCAGCGCCTCCGCCCGGGCGACGCGCTCGGGGCCGTGCGGTGCGCCGCTCCACGCCCGGATGTCCGCACGGAGCTGGGCAGGCGTACGGCTGGTGGTCATCGGGCCTCCTGGGCCGGGGTGGAGCGAGCGGGCAGCATGCGGGTGGAGTTGTCCGTGAAGCGGCATCCTAGGCGCCGGAAGGTATCGGACACACGGAGTCGCACCGCCCCCTTCTGTCCGGTGTGACACCGGTGTTCACTGAGGCTTCGTGTGTACGGCACACGGACGGGATACAGGTACGACGGGATACGGGATACAGGTAACACAGGCAACAGCCGATGCCTGCGTACCGCAGACAACTCCGACACCGCATGTTTCAAGGAGGCCCGCACATGGCACAAGGCGATCCGGCGACCGGCAGATCCCCCGCGCGGCGCGCAGTGCTGCGCGGCACGGTCGGCGCGGGCGCGGCCCTGTCGTTGCCGCTGCTCAGCGCCGCGGCACCCGCGCAGGCGCGGCGTGGCCGCCCGGCAGCCGAGTGGGGCGTACAGGCCGGGGACGTGACGATGTCCTCCGGGCTGGTGTGGGTACGTGCGGACCGCCCGGCGCGGATGGTGGTGGAGACGGCGGCCACCGAGGCGTTCCGTAACCCGAAACGGTGGTACGGCCCGGTCGTGGGCCCGGACACCGACTTCACGGGGCGCACCGCGCTGCACGGGCTGCCGCCGGGCGAGCAGATCCACTACCGGGTGACCCTGACCGACCCCGACGACCCGCGGCGAGCGGGCCGGCCGGTGGAGGGTAGGTTCCGTACGGCACCGGCGCGCAGGAGCGATGTGCGCTTCCTGTGGTCGGGTGACCTGGCGGGCCAGGGCTGGGGCATCAACCCGGACCGTGGCGGCTACCCGATCTTCGATCAGATGCGGAAGCTGAACCCGGATTTCTTCCTCAACAGCGGTGACACCATCTACGCCGACTCCCCCATCCAGGAGCGGGTCGAGTTGCCGGACGGCGGAGTGTGGCGGAACGTCACCACCGAGGAGAAGTCCAAGGTGGCCGAGACACTGGCGGAGTTCCGCGGCAACTTCCGCTACAACCTGCTGGCCGAGAATCTGCGCCGGTTCAACGCGCAGGTCCCGTGGATCGTGCAGTGGGACGACCACGAGGTGCTGAACAACTGGTATCCGGGCGAGATCCTGGACGACGACCGCTACACCGAGAAGGACGTCTCCACCCTCGCGTCCCGCTCGCTCCGGGCCTTCAGCGAGTACTTCCCCGTCAGCACGCTGCCGCCGAAGGACGAGGAGGGCCGCGTCTACCGGGTGCTGCGGCACGGCCCGCTGCTGGACGTCTTCGTCCTGGACATGCGCGCCTACCGGAACGCCAACTCGCCGGGCCGCCAGCCGGACGAGACCCAGGGCATCCTGGGCGAGCGGCAGCTCGAGTGGCTCAAGCGGGAGCTCTCCCGGTCCCGTGCGGTGTGGAAGGTGATCGCCTCGGACATGCCGCTGGGGCTGGTCGTGCCGGACGGCAAGACCGATTTCGAGGCGGTCGCGCAGGGCGATCCTGGTGCACCGCTCGGCCGTGAGCTGCAGATCGCCGAGCTGCTGCGGCACATCAAGCACCAGCGGATCACCGGCACGGTGTGGTTCACCACGGACGTGCACTACACCTGTGCGCAGCGGTACGACCCCGACCGTGCGGCGTTCAAGGACTTCGCGCCGTTCTGGGAGTTCGTCTCCGGGCCGCTGAACGCGGGCGGGTTCGGCGCGCTGAAGCTGGACGGCACCTTCGGACCGGACCAGAAGTTCATCAAGGCACCGACCCGCCCCAACACGCCGCCCACCGAGGGCGGGCAGTATTTCGGCCAGGTGGACATCGACGGCTCGACCGGCGAGTTGACGGTCCGGCTGCGCGAGGAGAGCGGGGCGGTGCTGTTCACCAAGGTCCTCCAGCCCGGCCGGGTGGGCCAGTAGCGCGGGCGGGGCGCAGGCCGTGAGCGCGCAGCACCCCGGCTACAGCTACCGGCCGGTGGGCCGCACCGCGCACCGGGTGACGCCGCCCGGCTTCCGTCCGCTGTGCGTACGCACCCGGCTGGGCACCGGCGAGGCCGTCTTCACGGCGGCCTCGCGGGCCCTGCTGGAGTGGCGCATGCACCGGGCGATGGGCGTACGGGTGGAGACGGACGCGGACCGGGCGGCACCCGGCGTGCTGGTGACGGTCGGTCTGGGCGTGGGGCGGCTGCGGGTACAGGGGCCGTGCCGGGTGGTGTGGGCCGTCGAGGAGGAGCGGCGGGCCGGTTGGGCGTACGGCACGCTGCCGGGGCATCCGCAGCGCGGGGAGGAGGCGTTCCTGGTCGAGTACGCCGAGGACGGCCGGGTCTGGCTGACGGTGTGGGCCTACAGCAGGCCCGCACTGTGGTGGACCCGCGCCGCCGGCCCCGTCGTGCGGGTCCTGCAGCAGCTGTACGGGCACCGGTGCGGGCAGGTGCTGCGGCGGCTGGTGCGGGAGTGACCGCACTCGGATGAACGCTCAACAGATGGCCTAAAAGGGACGTTTGACCGCCAGCCGCTCTTTTTACGCACCCGTCATACATCGTTCGTGGTCAGGCAATGACCGTCCCGCAGGGTGGCCCTATGGCTGATGACTCCGCCGCGAAGAAGACCGGCACCGCCACCGGCGCGAGCGCGCGCCCCTGGCACCGTGCCACGCTGGCCGCGCGGAACGGCTGGCAGGCATGGCGCACCCGGCAGCCGTACGGCGAACGTCCCAGCAGGAGCACCGCGTCCGACGGCGAGTCGTGCTCCCAGGACGCCACCGCGCTGTGGCGGGTACGGACGACCGTGCGCGAGGAACCCGGCTCCCTCGCACGGGTGTGCAGTGCGCTGGCGGCGGGCCGAGTCGACATCCTCACGCTCCAGACCCACCCGCTCGGCGACCGCACCGTGGACGAGTTCCTGCTGCGCACCCCGGCGGCGCTGGAGCCGCACGAGCTGGCCCGGCTGCTGTCGGAGGCGGGCGGCAGCGAGACCTGGACCGAGCGGGCCGACACCCACGACCTGGTGGACACCCCGACCCGCGTCCTCGGCCTGGCCACCAGGGCAGCCCTGGACACCGCCGAACTCCCGCTGGCCCTGCGGACGTTGCTGGGCCGCTGCACCATCCGGTCCGTCCCCGGCGACACCCCGGCAGAGGGCACACTGGAGGGTACGCTGCTGCGCCTGCCCGACCCTGCCGGAGGAGAGATCGTCGTGGAACGGCACCATGTGCCCTTCACCCCCACCGAGTTCGCGCGGGCGCAAGCCCTGGTGGAGCTGGACGCGCGGCTGGGCCGGCGTACCCCGCGCGAGCAGCAGGCCCTCACCCTGCCCGAGGGACGGGACGTCACCATCCGCCGCGCCGACGAGGGTGATCTGGAGGCCGCGCTGGCCATGCACGCCCGCTGCTCGAAGGAGACGCTCGGCCGGCGCTACCACGGCCCCGTCAAGGACGCCGACCGCTATCTGCGGCATCTGCTCTCCCCACGGTTCGGCCGCACCCTCGCCGTGGAGTCACCAGCGGGCGAGCTGGTGGCGCTGGGACATCTGCTGTGGGACGGCGACGAGACCGAGGCGGCGCTGCTGGTCGAGGACGCCTGGCAGCGCAGGGGCATCGGCTCGGCGCTGCTGCGGCGGCTCGTCGCAATGGCGAGCGAGGCCCGGTGCGAGAGCGTCTACGCCGTCACCCACTCGTCCAACACGGGCATGGTCGCCGCGATGCGCGGTCTCGGGCTGCCGCTCGACTATCAGGTCGAGGAGGGCACCCTGGTGGTGACCGCCGCGCTGACGCCCGCCGCGATGGCGCCGCGCTGATCGCCGCCCCGGCACCGAGCCGTCCTCCTGCCCAGGCGGGCTCGGCCTGGTGCTGACGGCGAGGGCACCGGCATACGAGGATGGGCCCATGTCCGATGCGATCAACACAGCGACCCCCGGCCCCCTGCCGCGCCAGGTGGCCGACACCTACGTCGACGCGCTCGTCGAACTCGACCCGATCACCGGCACCTACCTCGGGGTGCCCGAGAGCCACAGCAAGCTGCCCGACTTCTCGCCCGCCGGCCAGGAGGCGATGGCCGTACTGTGCCGCACCACCCTGGAGGAGCTGGCAGCGGCTCAGGAGCGGCCCGGCGGCGACAGCGACGAGGAGCGGCGCTGCGCACGGCTGCTGCGCGAGCGGCTGACCGCCGATCTGGCCGTCCACGAGGCGGGCGAGGGGCTGCGCGCCATCAGCAACATCCACTCGCCGCTGCACTCGGTGCGCGGCATCTTCACCGTGATGCCGTCCGAGACGGAGGAGGACTGGAAGGCGGTCGCCGACCGGATGCGGGCGATGCCTCTCGCACTCGACGGCTACCGCGCCTCCCTCGCCGAGGGGCTGTCCCGCGGCCTGTACGGCGGGCCCCGCCAGGTCTCCACGGTGCTGGGCCAGCTGGCGCAGTGGCTGGGCGAGAAGGACGCGGAGGACGACCGCGGCTGGTTCGCCCAGTTCGCCGGCGGCTGCCCCGACGCCCTCCGCTCCGAGCTGGGCGAGGCCGCCGCCGAGGCCACCCGCGCCGTCGCCGAGCTGCGCGACTGGCTGCGGGACGTGTACGCACCCGGCATCGCGCGCGCCCCCGAGATCGTGGGCCGCGAGCGGTACGCACTCTGGTCGCGCTACTGGAACGGCGCCGACCTCGATCTGGAAGAGGCGTACCGCTACGGCTGGGAGGAGTTCCACCGGCTGCTCGCCGAGATGCGCGCCGAGGCGCAGAAGATCCTCCCCGGCGCGAAGACCCCCTGGGAGGCGCTGCGCCACCTGGACACGCACGGCGAGGCCATCGAGGGCGTCGAGGCGGTACGCGAATGGCTCCAGGGGCTGATGGACGAGGCCATCACAGCGCTGGACGGCACCCACTTCGAGCTGGCCGATCCGGTCCGCCGGGTGGAGGCCCGGATCGCCCCGCCCGGCAGCGCCGCAGCGCCGTACTACACCCAGCCGTCGCTGGACTTCTCCCGGCCGGGCCGCACCTGGCTGCCCACCATGGGCGAGACCAGGTTCCCGGTCTACGACCTGGTCACCACCTGGTACCACGAGGGCGTGCCGGGCCACCATCTGCAACTCGCGCAGTGGACGTACGTCGCCGACAGGCTCTCCCGCTATCAGACGACCGTCGGCATGGTCAGCGCCAACGCCGAGGGCTGGGCGCTGTATGCCGAACGGCTGATGGACGAGCTGGGCTTCCTGACCACGGCCGAGCGGCGGCTGGGCTACCTCGACGCCCAGATGATGCGCTCCACCCGGGTGATCGTCGACATCGGTATGCATCTGGAGCTGGAGATCCCCGCGGACTCCCCCTTCCACCCCGGCGAGCGCTGGACCCCCGAGCTCGCGCAGGAGTTCTTCGGCATGCACAGCGGGCGTCCCGCGGACTTCGTGGAGAGCGAGCTGGTCCGCTACCTGGGCATTCCGGGCCAGGCCATCGGCTACAAACTGGGCGAGCGCGCGTGGCTGGAGGGCCGCGATGCGGCGCAGCGCGAGCGCGGCGCCGCCTTTGATGCCAAGGCGTGGCACATGGCGGCCCTCTCCCTGGGGTCGCTGGGGCTGGACGACCTGGTCGCGGAGCTCTCGGTGCTGTGAGCTGATGCTCCTGCTGCTTGGTGACGGTGCCGGATCCGCCCTGGGCCGGGGTGGGTTCGGCGCCTGGGTGGTGCGGCGGGGGTGCTCCCCCAGCCTCCGGCCGGGCGGCGCCCCCAGTCGCGGCGGTGAAAGGGGGGAACAGGGGGTCAGACGTCCGTCGGGGCGGTGTGGTGGCGCAGTGTGGAGCCGGACCGTGACTTGACGACCTCCAGTTGTGCGGGCACCCGCTGCCGCAGATCGCCCACATGGCTGACGATGCCCACGCAGCGGTCCCTCTCGCGCAGCGAGTCCAGCACGTCAAGGACCTCGTCCAGCGTCTGCTCGTCCAGGCTGCCGAAGCCCTCGTCGATGAAGAGGGTCTCCAGCCGGGTGCCGCCGGCTTCCTCGGTCACCACGTCGGCGAGGCCGAGGGCCAGCGCGAGGGAGGCGAAGAACGTCTCCCCGCCGGAGAGCGTGGCGGTGTCCCGCTCGGCGCCCGTCCAGGCGTCCACCACATGCAGCCCGAGCCCGGATCTGCCGCGGCCTGAGGTGCGTTCGTCGGAGTACACCAGCGTGTAGCGGCCGCCGGACATCCGGGCGAGCCGCGCCGAGGCGGCACCGGCGACCTGTTCGAGCCGGGCGGCCAGCACATACGACTCCAGCCGCATCCGGCGCTCGTTCTCCGCCGAGGTGCCCGCCGCGAGCCCGGCCAGCCGGGCGATGCGGTCGTAGGCCGTACGCAGCGGGGCCAGCCGCCGCGCGCCGGCGGCGGCGCGCTCGCCCAGTTCGTCCAGGGCCTGCACCCGTCCGCGCGCCGCATGGTGCTCGGCGTCGGCTGCGCGAAGCCGCGCCTCGGCCGCCTCGGCGGCGGCCTGGGCCGCCTCCGGTCGCGCCGCGGGCCTGGCGGCCGCAGCGGCGAGCGCGGGGTCGGCCAACTCCTCGCGTACTGCCGCCGCTTCGGCCTGCCACCGCTCCAGCCGGGCGCGCAGCTCGCGCTGTTCGGGCTCGGGCAGCACGGCCTGCTCGGCATCGCCGGGGTCGGCGAAACCGGCCCTGCGTGCGGCGTCCGCCAGCTGTGCGGCGGAGTCCGTGAGCCGTTCGGCGGTGCCGACGGCCGTGCGGGCGGCCTCAGTTGCCTGGGAGAGCAGTCCGACGCGGCGCTCGAGTTCGGCGAAGCGCGCTGCGACGCTGGGTGCCCCGCCGCGTGCCTTGGCCAGCCGCTCGGTGAGGGCAGCCAGCTCCCGCTGGAGCGCATCCCGCGTGGAGGTGCGGGCCGCGGCACGGCGCTCGGCGTCCTGACGCGCTGTCTGCCGCTCGGCATGCTCGCGCTCGGCCGCCGCCAGCGCCTCACGGGCCTCGTGCGCCCCGGACGCCTGAGTGTGGGCCCGCGCGTGCTCGTGCTCCAACGCGACGACGGCGGCGGCCAACGCTTCGGTGCCGGCGTCCGGATCCGCTGCGGGGCGTGCGTCTTCAGGGGGCAGAGCTTGCTTCGCCGAACCGGCGCCTTCTCCCGGCCCGGCCCACTTCGCAGAGCCTGCGTCTTTCCCGGCCCCGGCGCCCTTCGCCGAGCCGGTGCCTCCCCCCAGCCCGACACCCTCCGCTGCTCCTGTGGCTCCCCCCGGCCCAGCGGCCTCGACCGAGCCAGCATCTCCCCCGCGCCCAGCGGCCTTCGCCGAACCGATGCCTTCCCACTGCCCGGCGCCCATCGCCGACC